>DAOMFV010000126.1:0-15169 GCA_035430005.1 Gemmatales bacterium | reverse complement strand
AGAGTTGTCATCACGCTCCTTCGTGAGGGGGCGGAGACAAGAAACCATCTCTACGAAGATGTACTCCGCGTAGGCCAAAAGAAAGTGTAACCACAAGAACCCTGGATTGTCTCAAGGGTTCTTGTACTTTGTAGTGTCGATTCGATTTGCGACGGCGGCCTATCACCGCCTCTTCACGCGGAGCTTGATGGCAACTATCCCCAGATCTTTTTGCGTTGCTCGGCGTGGTAGGCGATCTTTTGCTGCGTCGTCATTTTGACGAAGTCGGGTTCCCCATTGGGGAGTAAGGGGAGATTCTTCTTCGAGCAGCAGTCGCCGCCACACTTGCAATCCTTCTTCTCTTTCGTCTGGCTGACAGCTGACAGCTGCGAGCTGACAGCTTTCGGAACGCTGATCACCTTCGAACTCCCCGCATAGCTCATCACATTCGTCTGCAACGTCATATCTTCTTCGAGCGTTCGCTTGGGGGTAATCTTCAGCTTCTGCAGTACGCCGTGGTAGGCTTTCACCGCATCTTCAGCAGTCAGGTCGCCATCGGCGATGTGGCGGAGGAGTCGGACGAACGCTAACTGACACTCTGCACTGTTGATCTTGCGGCCATAGAGGGCGGCTCTGGCACCGTACTTCTTGGCTTCAGCCAGCATCTTGAAGGCGTCGTAGGTGGTGCCTGCGGAGCCGCCGAGGATGCCGACGACGAGGTGGGGATCGTAGGCGACGAGTTCTTCCATCGCCTTGGGACCGTGGTAGACGATCTTGAGGAAGACAGGGCGACCTTTGCCGGTGACGCCGGCCAGGCTGCGGGCGATGGCATCATTGATGAAGGCGGGCACCATTTCGGGCGGAACCCGTTCGGCGGGGTGCGGATCGAAGACTTCGAGGAAGTGACGGAAGCCCTTCACTTCAGCTTCGAGGCGGAACCGTTTGTACTCTTCGAGCCGGGCACGATCGTCAACGGTATCGTTGTTGAAAGTCATGCTGTAGAGGCCGAGATTGACACCACGCTGTCGTTCTTGTGGATCGCAACCGAGATGGCCACACTGGATGTGATCGAGGGTAGCGGAGCTGAAGGGCAGCGCGGAGTCAGTGATGTACTTACCACCACGGAGGACGTGGACATCGGTGGTATCATTGGCACGGGCCGCGGGAGTGACTGGGCTGTTATCGAAGAGGCGTTCTTGCAAAGCGAGGATTTCGCTGGTGCTGGCTGACATCAGCATGATGTCGACGAGGCCCTGCTGGAGGATTTCGCGAATCTGGGCACGATATTCAGCGAGGGTCTTGTAGCGCAGTTCGCCATCGTGCCGTTCGGGAGAATGGCCCGGAGCGCCGATGCCGAACGCCATGTCCGCATCCTTGGCGTCGGCGAGGATGAAGTCCTTGGCGCCGCTCGGATTGGCGTGGATGTTGGCGAGTTTTTGGTCAAGCGTTTTGATCATATCGTTCGTATGTTCATTTAGCCCCCGGCTCTTCAAGCCGGGGGCGGGTTCGTGCGAGCAATTCAAGTGTTTTGCAACGATGCCATCGTTGGGTTCGTTGCGATGAGGATGTCTTTCTCGCGTGGTCCACCCCCGGCTTGAAGAGCCGGGGGCTAAATGTTCCTTAGGCCTTCATGGCGGCCATTACTTGATCGGTGATGGCTTGGACGAGGCGTTCGAGGTCGGGTGGGGCTTTGCCATTCGATGATGGCGATGCCGGCACGGCACATTCGACCTTGTTGTGTACCGACTGCGTCAGCTTGCTCTGATCCCATTCGGGGAAGGCGTAGGCGTTCGGCAGGAAGTCGCTGTAGCCGCTGCGGAGCATGTTGTTGCTGCACATGTCGCAGTTCTCGCCCTTGAGGCGGGGGTCGTCGATGCCGAGCCGCTTCTTGAACTCGAGGAGTTCCTTGGTCTGCTGTTCGGTGAAGAAGTTGATGCGGCCTAGTTGGCGGGCGAGGATCAGCATCTTGCAGTAGGCATCGAGGATTTCGGTATTGAAGTAGGCGGTCATCAAATCCTTGGAGAAGGCGATGGTGCCGTGGTTGGCGAGGATGACGATGCTCGAATCCTTGACGTAGGGACTGATCGTCTCGGCGAACTTCTGGGTGCCTGGCGTTTCGTACTCAGCAATGGGCACCTCGCCGAGAAAGACTTCGACTTCAGGCAGGATGCACTTGGGGATCGGCTCATGAGCGATGGCAAAAGCGGTCGCATGAGGCGGATGGCAGTGGACGACGCCCATGACCTTCGGGTTGTCCCGGTAGGCGGTCAGGTGCAGCAGAATTTCGCTGGTGCGTTTCTTCACACCCCGCAGTTGCTTGCCCTGATAGTCAACGACACAGCAGTCGTCAGGCTTCATGAAGCCCTTGCTGACGCCGGTCGGCGTACAAAGAATCTCCCGCTCGTTCAAGCGGATAGAGATGTTGCCATCGTTGGCGGCAGCGAAGCCCTTGTTGTAAAGGCGACGGCCGACTTCGCAGATTTGGTCGCGGAGTTCGCGTTCGGAGGTGGTCATGAATAAGCTCCAAGCTGATAGCTATCGAGAATACAGGAACAGTATGCGTCTAATGGTTTCTTTGCTGGTCTAAAGGGCATCGTCGCTTCGGCACCTTCGCTGAGGCCGACGATGCTGCCGATGCCGGTGCCGAGTTCATCCCAGGCGACTAGTTCTTCGGCGTCGGGGATGTTCTTCTCCAGGCCCTTGAGGCTGAAGGGTTGTACGAGTTTCCAGGTAGCGCCGACGAAAGTAGGATGACAGCGTGAGAGGGAGACGGTGCCGATGACTTGGGCGATTCTCATGGGTGTCCTCCTTTCGTTGCGTGTTGAATGTTGTTCACTGTGAGGGCCACCCCTCACCCCCGACCCCTCTCCCCAGAGGGGAGAGGGGAGAAATCTAGTCACATATCCCCAGGACGAACCATCGAACCGGGGACTTTTGATCGTTCATGAGTTGCCGGGCACCTTTGCCGTCGCTGCTGATGAGGACTTTGTCGCCGATGCCGGCACCGAGTTGATCGACGACGAGGGCAGGGTCGCCATCAGCCTGGCCGGTGATGCCGAGCGGTTGGACGATGAGCAGCTTCCACCCGACCAGGCTGGGGTGCTTGGTGCTGCTGATCGCGGTTCCGACGACTTGGGCTTGTTGCATGATGGTCTCCGCATGGTCCACCCCCGGCTTGAAGAGCCGGGGGCTAAATGTTGTTAGATCACCCCATTCTGGCTCCTCCCCTTACCAAGGGGAGGTTGGGTGAGGTTAGCGTGGCCATCACTTCGCCGCACTACCCCCTCTAACTCCCCCTTGGAAAGGGGGAGAATCAGATCACCCGCATGCCGCCGTTGGCTATGGTGAAGCGGCGTTGTCTCGTGAATGTCAGTGGCGTTGTCACGCCTTCACCCGTTGGCGTAGCGATGCTGTAACTCAAATAGCCTTCGCCGCCGTTGCCGAGGCCGGCGCCACAGGGGCCGTTGACGACGAAGAGGGTGGTGTCGAGTTCCTTGCCCATCCTGGTGATCGTGTCGAGGTTCTTCGAGTGAATGAGGGCGGTGTGCTTGTAGCCATGCTCGTACTTCTTGGCGAGGCGGATGGCTTCATCAACATTCCTGACTCGAACGAACGGGACGAAGGGCATCATCTGTTCGTGATCGACGAACGGGTTGCTCTCGTTGGTTTCGCCAAAGAGAAGGACAGAAGGGGACCTCATCGAGATGCCTGCGGCCTGGGCGAGGACGCCGGCATCTTTGCCGATGAGGTCTTTATTGAGGCCTATGCGAAGAGCGTCGCCGCCGTAGCCATTGAAGGCGACCTTGGTGAGGCGTTCGATCTCATCTGCATTGAGGCGATAGGCCCCTGCCCGTTCCATGGCTGACATCAGCTTGTCGAAGATCGCATCGACAGCGAAGACTTCTTTTTCGCCGATGCAAAGCAGGTTGTTGTCGTAGGCTGCACCAGCGATGATCGACTTGGCTGCGTGATCGAGATCAGCGGTCTCGTCTACCACCACTGGTGGGTTACCGGGGCCGGCGACGATGGCACGCTTGGGACTCTTCAGAGCGGCTTTGCCGACTGCGGGGCCACCGGTGACGCAGATCATGCGGACCGCTTTGTGATCGAACAGGGCCTGGGCTGATTCGAGGGTCGGTTCGCTGATGATGCTGATGAGGTTGTCAATGCCGATCGCTTTCTGGATGGCTTGATTGAAGAGCCGAGTACCATAGACAGCGATCTTCGCTCCGCTGGGGTGAGGGTTGATGACGACACTGTTACCCGAAGCGAGCATGTTGATGGCATTGCAGGCGAGCGTGGGCAACGAGTGCGTAACAGGGGTAACGGCCCCGATGACGCCGAACGGAGCGTATTCGATCATCGCCACGCCCATCGAACCGGAGAAGGTGTTAGTCTTGAGGAACTCGGTGCCGGGGATGCGGTCAGCGACGACGCGGAGCTTTTCGTACTTGTGTTCGAGTCGGCCGATCTTGGTCTCTTCGAACTCCATGCGGCCCAGTTCTTCCGCCTGGTCGCGGCAAATCTTGCGGATGCAGTCGAGCGCCTTGGTGCGGTCTTCGATGGGGCGTTTCTCGAACTCAGCCTGGGCGCGGGCAGCAGCTTCGACCGCTTCATCGACAGTGCGGAAGACGCCGTGCTGGTTGGAGGCAGGTGCCGAGGAAGCAGCCACCTTCTGGTTCATGGCGGCGAGGACTTCCTGGACTACCGATTTGATCAAAGCGTCGTTGAGTTGCATGGTTGTCTCTCTGGTAGGGCACGCTGTGCGTGCCTCTCAATCGCTCGTAATGTCACTTGGTTTGTTCGTTGCATTGAATCCATGATGCGGGGAGGCACGCACAGCGTGCCCTACGACTTGAAGATCGACTTCCCTTCCACGCTCACTTCATCCACGATGCCGACGATGGCAGTGTCGATGGGCAGCTTTTCGAGTTCGGGAGCCATGCGGGCGCTGGAGCCTTGGACGATGAGCACCATCTGCCCTGCCCCTGCCCCGACGGTATCGACTGCCACGAAGCTGCGCTGGGTGGAGCTCAGTTCCGTTCGGTTCTTGGGATCGACCCGCAGAGGTTCAACGATGAGGAGCTTCTGGCCCGTCATCGAGGAGAGCTTTTGGGTGGATACCACGCTGCCAGTGACTCTTGCCAGAAACATGTTTCGCCTCGTAGGGCACGTTGTGCGTGCCTCTCAATCGCTTGTGGTGTATCCGTCGCTCCATCGTGACATAGAGCACCTGTCTCTGTGAGGCACGCACAGCGTGCCCTACGACAGGACTGATTTCGTTTGTCTCGCCACGATGATCTCTTCATTCGTCGGCATGGTCCAGAGTTCGACTCGGCTATCCGTTGCATGGATGGCTGCTTCGCCCTTGGCGGTTTGATTCTTGTGCGGATCGAGCTTGATGCCGAACCAATCGAGGTTGGCACAGATGGCTGATCGCATGCTGGCGGAGTTCTCGCCGATGCCACCGGTGAAGACGATGGCGTCGGCTCCGCCGAGAGCGACGAGGTAGGCACCCAGGTAATGCCGAATCGCTTCGACATAGACCTGCATGGCTATCTGAGCGTCGGCGTTGGCTTTCTCAGCAGCGATCTCGATATCACGCAGATCGTTGCCTGCACCGGAAAGGCCTTCGAGGCCTGACTTGTTGGCCAGGTCGCTGAGCACCGCGTCCAGTGTCTTGCCCGTCTTCTTCATGATGATGGGCAGCGTGAAGACATCGATGTCGCCGACACGGTTGTTCTGAGGCAACCCCGATTGTGGAGTGAAGCCCATGCTGGTCGCCATCGACTTGCCGGCCTCGATAGCACACAGCGAACTGCTGCCACCCAGATGACACGAGATGACTTTAGCCTTGGGATGTTCCAGTAGCTGTGCTGATCGCTCAGCAATGTAACGATGGCTGGCCCCGTGGAAGCCATGCCGACGAATGCCGAGCTTCGCCCATTCCGTCGGCACCGCATAGAGCTGGCGTGCCTGGGGGATGGACTGATGGAACCCGGTTTCAAAGGCAGCGACGAGCGGAATGTGAGGCAACTTCTCGGCCAGCAGTCGCATCGCTTTGACGTAGGGCGGGTTGTGTGCCGGACAGACCGTGTTGTAGGCTTCCATCGCCGCCAGCACTTCGGGGGTGACCCGCTGCACGCCGGAGATACCCTCGGCATGCACCGCTTTGAACCCGATGGCTGAGAGTTCCTTGGCATCCTTGAGCACACCCATCGTCGCATCGCACAGCAGCGCTAAACAGGCTTCGACAGCGGCGGCATGATCAGGCACAGGGCCGATCTTTTCGCTGCTGCCTTGATCTGTCGTCGCATAGCTGCGGGCCTTGTCCGACCCGATGCGTTCGACGCCGCCCCTGGTCAAGAGCTTCTCCGCCTTCGCCATGTCGTACAGGCGATACTTGAAGCTGGTGGAACCGAGGTTGGCGATGAGGATCTTCATCCGAAAAGTCCTGAGTACTGAGTCCTGAGTAGCAGAAACGAATCTGAATCCAGCGTGCTCAGTCGAAGTCCGTCCCAGTGCCTCATGCTTCGTCTGATTACTCAGGACTCAGCACTCAGCACTCAGGACTTACTTGCTGTTCGCAAAGAACTCCACCACGGCTTCGCTGGGGCGGGGGATGATGTGGGCGGCGACGAGTTCGCCGTTGGCGGTGGCGGCGTTGGCGCCGGCATCGACGGCGGCTTTGACGCTGCCGACATCGCCACGGATCAGCGTGGCCACGAAGGCATTGCCGATTTGCAGTTGGGCGACGAGGTTGACGTTGGCCGCCTTCAGCATCGCATCGGATGCGGCGACGGTGGCGATGTAGCCTTTGGTTTCGAGCAGGCCGAGGGCCTGACTTCCGGTGGTAGCTGCCATGAAGATTCTCCGAGTAGCTATCAGCTGTCAGCTATCAGCTGTCAGCCATTAGAATCGAGCGGTTGTGGTTGAAGGTCATTACGTCGAATGTTAGGGAGGCCCATTGGGCCGAATTGTCTGGCTGATAGCTGACAGCTGATAGCTGACAGCTAGTTAGGCTTTCTTCTGAGCAGGCAATGCCACGCCGATGTCTTCATGCGGGCGGGGGATGACTTGCGAGCTGACGACTTCGCCGATGCGTTGAGCGGCGGAGACGCCGGCATCGATGGCAGCACGGACGGCTGCCACATCGCCGGCAATCAGCGCGGTGACCATACCGCTGCCGATTTTCGTCCAGCCGATGAGCTTGACGTTAGCCGCCTTGATCATCGCATCGCTTGCTTCAATCAGGCAGACCAATCCCTTGGTCTCGATGAGGCCCAGTGCCTCGAGGTTTGCTGCCATGTTCAGTCTCCAGAAAAGGGTAAAGTATCCAGTGGTTCGGTTTCAGCCCCAACGGGCGGGATAGGTTAGCCCAGGGCCTTTTCGTTATTTGAACAACTCCACCTTCGTCGCCTCTGAGAGGTTGCAGGCATTGCCTTCGTCGGTGTCGATGTGGATTTCGAGTTTCGAGTTCTTGTCGACCCGGCAAAGCAGGTTTTCGAGAACGATCGGGCAGTTGCTCACCACCCGCATGTTGATTCGGTCGCCCTGTTTAACGCCATAATAGTCGGCATCGCTGGGGTGCATGTGAACGTGACGCTCTGCACGAATGACGCCGGCATGCAGTTCGATCATCCCCTTGGGGCCCATGATCCAGCAGCCCGGGGTATCGGTGTGGGTGCCGGAGGGGCGAACGGGAGCATCGATGCCGAGCGAGATCGAATCAGTGAAAGCAAGTTCGACCTGCGAGAAGTCGCGACAGGGGCCGAGGATCCGGACGTTCGGAATCATCCGCTGACGTGGGCCGATGACGGTGACGACTTCTTCCGCAGCGAAGGCACCTGGCTGATAGAGATCCTTGATCGGTGTCAGCTTATGACCGGGGCCAAAGAGTTCTTCGACGTGGGCCGGGGTCAGGTGAACGTGCCGGGCGGAGATGTTGGCGACGATGCGGGGCTTGCCCGGTTCGACTGCTGCCTGAGCAGACATCGAACCGGCATGCTTCTGCAATGCCGAGCGAACGAGCCGTTCGATGAGGGCACGGTCAACGGATAACGATGGCACTTTCATGGGCACCGTGGCACTCATGAGCCGATCTCCTTGGTAGCAGTCCCGGCGATGATGAGCTTGACGCCGCTATCGTGCAGCCATTCTTTGGCTTCCGAACCGATGCCTGCATCAACGATCAGGGCGGTGATTTCATTGAGCTTGCACAGTTGCGTGAGAGCATGCCGGCCCAGCTTGGTGTGATCAGCCAGGACGAACGACTGTTCAGCACTGCGAAGCATGGCTCGCTGGGTTTCAACCAGCAGCAGGTTGTGATTGAACAGCCCCTGAGCGGTGACACCATGGCAACTGAGGATGGCCTGCGTCACGTGAATGTTCTCGAGTTGCTCGACGGTAGATGGCCCGAGGGCAACACCGGTGCGGGGGTAGACGAAGCCGCCGAGCAGAATGACATCGGGCTCTCTCGATTGAGAAAGCAATGCAGCAATGGGCAAGCTGTTGGTGACGACCTGGATGGGTCTGCCGATGAGGAGCTTGGCAAGTTCGAGAGTGGTGGTGCCACCATCAAGAAGGATGGAAGAACCGTCGGCTATGCGCTGGTTCATCGACTGGGCGATGACTCGTTTTTCGATGACAGCAGTGGCGACCCGGTCTTCGAGAGCGGGCAGGCCATCAGCTGACTGCACTTCGATAGGCCGAGCGCCACCATGGGTCCGTTTGAGCTGGCCCTGTTGATCCCAGAACTCGAGGTCCCGGCGAAGCGTCGATTCGGAAGTGTGCAGTTCGAGAGCCAAGTCGGTCAGGGCGACAAAGCCCCTACCCTTGACCAATTCGAGCACTTTCTTCCGTCGTTCTTCGACGAGCATGGCTGAAACCAATGAATAAATTGCCCAACATCGCCATGTTATGATAGATATCGGATGATTTCAATCATATTCTGTCATTATTGCCCAAATATAGGCATTATCTATCGATTGTATGCGTTGTGATGTTCGCCTGTTGAACGAAAGTAAGTCCAGCATAAGCTGATTCACTTAGACTGCTTCGTCAACTAGAATGACGAACCGTGCAGAGCAGGTTCGATATGACTATTCCGTTTCGCCAGCACCTGTAGTCCTTCAGACTGTCTTGCCTGCAAAAGGCCAATCACATTTTTTTCGATGTTAGCCGAAATGTCCCCGAGTGGTAGATGACTTAGGTTTGCTTTTGAGAATGGGTTCTGCAGTTCAATACCAATCTGATCTAACGACATGAGCGGATAGGCTACCAGCATCGTGATGAGGGGGACAAGCCAGTCATTATTGAGGCGGTTCAAGAGTGCGAGAGGCAACATCAATAGGAACAGCGCGATGAAACGACGAATCTTGATGGCATACACAAGTGGTAATGGCGTCTTGAGAATACGTTCACAGGCGCCAATATGGTCGATCAGCGCAGCTCGTTCCTTGTCTATCTGCAAAAAAGCGAATCGGTCCATGCCGTAACTTTGGCAGGCTTCACGAAGTAGATCAGCTAGTTGCAGAGCAACACAGCTCGGCATGTGACCTGATTCTTCAATGTGGTTCGAAGCGTCTGGTCCGACCAACGCAGTTACTTCCGGCGATGGCTTTTCGCCACGCAGACTGCAACGTGCGATATGAGGGAATACTGCAATCCACTTGACGAAATTCGCTCTCCACTCCGGATTGGCAGGGCCATAGGATAACGCACTGATTGCAAGATTACGGGACTGATTAACGATACCGCCCCACAGTTTGCGAGCTTCCCACCACCGATCATATCCGGAATTCGTCCGCAAGATCAGCAGCAGCCCCAGAGCCGCCCCTGCAATCTCAAAGGGAAAAATTTCCAGGCCGATCTTGACCTGATACAGATGATCCTCAAGCCAAGCCACGAGACAGAGAGCCAGGGCGATCAGGCCAAAGACCAGGACGTATGGGATCACCAGTGGTGTAATCGACCCATGCCACGCCAATGCTTCACGCCAGAAGCCTCGAGGGTCTTGGAATACCATATTTCTCCACTCCTTCAGCAGGCTGCAGTGCAGGTTAGATCGAGGCAGCAGTTCTACGTTTCAAACCAACATCGCTGGGGTGGTATTCAGCTACAGGAACAAATTGCCCGGTGGTAAAGTCGTAGGCAAAGACCTCACCCGTTTCGATTTTGTAGACCCAGCCATGCAGATGCAAATCGCCCCGCACCAACCTCGACGCAACTGCGGGGAGAGTGCGCAGATTTTCCAGTTGCACCAACACGTTTTCTTCGACGGTTGCAGTCACCAGGCGGTCACCGTCCAGATGCTTATAGTTATCACACACGATACGACGTGTGGTTTCGGCGTGGGACAGCCACGATGACACGGCAGGCAGCTGAGCGACCATTTCGGGGTGCAAGAGTCCCTTCATTGCCCCGCAGTGGGAGTGACCGCAGATAATGATGTCCTTGACCCCAAGCGCTGCAACAGCGAACTCGATGGTCGCCGCTTCGCCACCATTGGCGGCGCCATGCGGAGGCACGATGTTCCCGGCATTGCGAAGAATGAATAGGTCGCCTGGTTTGGAGCGAGTGAGCATATTCGGATCAATGCGAGAATCCGAACAGGTGATGAAAAGCGTTTCAGGGTTCTGGCCCTTGGACAATTGCTCAAACAGGCCTTGAAGAGGGCGAAAGTTCTCTTCACGGAACTGGTGAATGCCTTGAATCAGCTTTTGCACGATAGGTCTCCTCGATTATAGGGTTAGAGATGTCATTCCACTGGGGTCACATTCAATGAATGGCCCAATCCTTTCGGGCCTTGCCAATCGCTTTCCGAAGTTCATCAGCTTCCACAGTTCCCTTTTCAAGGAACCGGGTCGCATCCAACAGCCAACCGGCAATCTCAGGCTGGCGAAGCTGGTAGAAAACACGGCGCCCTTCCCGTCGCTCAGCAACCAGCCGGTTTGCACGCAGCACCATCAAGTGCTGCGATACACCAGAGTGGCTGATGCCAAGCGCTTTTTGCAGGGAGTTCACGTCATGTTCTCCATCGCGCAGTTCTTCGATTATGCGGATGCGATGTGGATGTGACAGCACACCAAGAAACTCCGCCAGCTCTCTGGTCACCAAAGCACGGTGCGGCATAGACTTCACCTATTAAGATTTATAGATTCAAACATTTGAATCTAATAATATTAGATCATATGCAGCAAGAATGCTTGAGTCAAATCAGCTGATCGAATATTTTCAGGATGACACGCCAGACTGCCCGAGCAGGACGGCCCTATAGAATGTTTTTCATCGAATCTCTCCCTTTCGCAGAGCCGTATCATGAACCAGGCTATCGCATATCGCTGGAGTGAGTTGAAGATTGATACTCCGATGGCGTTGCTCTCCCGCAAGCGCATCATGGTCGAGAAGATGATGATCTCGGAGATCGGTTTGTAGAAGTGGTGGAGATAGCAAGAGGCTAGTCATTTCAGATCAATGTCTTTTGTTCTCCCTAAAGCCACTGCAATAGATTGCTGGATCAGGTATCGAAGGGGAGCATTGTCGCTGTTAATGAGGATAATAATCCCCAAGCGTTTGTCAGGAAACATCAGGACTGCTGTGAGGAATCCATCGTCACTCCCGAAATGCTTGATCATTCGTTCGCCTTTCGACTCATTCAGAAACCAGCAGAGGCCCATCTTCTCCGGCGGCTTGATGTCAATGACCGGCTTCCACATTACCTCAAACGAAGTGTCAGCGAGGAGCCGCTTTCCATCCAGTTCGCCACGGTTAAGGTTGAACATGATCCAACGGGCCATGTCTTCGATGTTGGAATGCAGATTAGAACTAGGCGTGTGGGCCCGGTTGTAAGGATAATGTTGTACCATTTGCCAGGGACCTTGCCCGGTTTTGGTATGGCCGGAGGCCAGCAATGCAGCATCGGCGTTCTTGACGAGAAGCGTACTGGTCTTCATGCCCACTGGCGTCAAAAGATGCTCTTCAACATAGGCTTCAAAACTCTGTTGCGATACTTTAGCAACCAGGTCTCCGAGAACTTCGTATGCAATGTTGCTGTAAGCAAACTTGGTTCCAGGATCAGCAAGCAACTTGAGGTTGCTCAAACTACGCACGTAACGCTCCAGGGCTTGCTCATCATACTGCGGCTTGTCCCACCCGTAGTAGTCGGTGTCGGGCATGCCTGAAGTATGCGACAGCATCTGCCGCACAGTGACCTTCTCAAGACGCTGATCGTTGATGCTGAAGTAAGGCAGGTATTTTTTGACAGGTGCATCCAGATCGATTTTCTTTTGTTCTACCAACTGCATCACCGAGGCAGCGACAAAGGTTTTCGTCACTGAAGCCATGTGAAACAGTGTCTTGGGTGTGATCGGAGAAGCAACGTCTCCCAACTTCATGAGTCCCAAGCCACGAGAAAAGACGAGCTTTCCATTCTCCACGACACCGACAGCCAGGCCTGGAACCTTTGTTTCCTGCATGGTTCTTTCAAGAATGGGGTCGAGTTGTTTAGCGTAGCGATCAGGAGGAAGCGTTTCCTGTGCATGGATAACGTTGGGAAGCAACAGCCCGGCAACAATAAGAATACGCAGCATGGTTGACCCTATCTGAAAATCGCGACATCACCTAATTTATTAGGTTATAAGTTGAGAACTCCCCCGACAACACATCCAAGTTCACCTTTCTTTCCTTGATGTCGAAGATGAATTGATAGCTTCGCGCTAATCTTTATTCCCGCAAAAGACGTCGGGGAAATTGCGAAGAGAATACAATGAGCTACCATGCCTATCGCTCAGCTTGAGTGAATCGTTGAACCTTTTCTCAGGACCTCACCATGAACCAGGCCGTCGCCTATCGCTGGAGTGAGTTGAAGCAGGATTCGCCCATGCCCCTGCTCAGCCGCAAGCGCATTATGGGCGAGAAGATGATGATCTCGGAGATTACCTTGCACAAGGGGTGCGAGGTGCCGCTGCACAGTCACGAGAATGAGCAGTTCAGCGTGGTGCTCTCGGGGTGGTTGCGGTTTACGACTGTTTCCGAGGGAAAGAACATTCAGCACGATGTGCGGGGTGGTGAGGTATTGCATCTGCCGTCGAACGTGCCCCATTCGGTGGTGGCGATGGAGGAGACGCTGGTGCTGGATCTGTTCAGCCCGCCGAGCGCGACGACGGGGATTGATCGGCACTAGAGTTGCCATCAGTCAAAGTTGCCATCACGCTCCGCGTAATGGGACGGAGAGATGCTGCATTCTCAACAAGTGGTGTTACGACAAGTCGCCGCTCCCTCACGCGAAGCGTGAGGGCAACTCTAAGCTGCCTTCTTCTTGACAGCAAATCCCAGGCGGCGTTCGGCTTCGAGTTCTTCGGCGGTGTATTCGGGCAGCTTCTTTCGCCGGGCACGTCGCCACAGGTAGAGTTGCACGAAGAGGGTGAAGCCACAAACAGCGGCAAAGGCACCGTGGGCGGCGAGAGGTTGTTCCTTCAGCCAGGTGACCATCGGGAACCAGTTCTGTAGTTGGGCATAGGCCATGCCGCCGTAGGCGAGCAGAAGCGATCCCACCAGGGATGTCAGCAGCACTACACAAAAGCGATAAAAAAGAACGCTGAACAAGCCGCCCAGGCAGATGCAGATGGCAGGGATCGCATAGGGCGGAGCCAGGCGTTTCATGGCGTACCACGTTACCAGGCCATAGGCGAGGAACAGGCCGACTCGCGCCAGGGAGAGAGCCAAACATCCCGCCGCGGCTGCCAGGAGAACCCCTGCTAAAACAGGCTGTTCGATGCCCCAAGCCGTGGCTTGTCGCAGACCGACGACTCCGCTGACCATGCTGACACAGATGGTGAGCCAGAAGCGATGCCAGCGCCAGCCGGTGAGGGCCAGGGCCATGCCGAGGCCGACCATCACCAGCATCGCGGCGACGGGCAGTTCCAGGACATCAGCCAGGACTTCGGGAGACAATAGTTGCATGGTGGGCTGATAGCTGAAGGGGGAAGTTGTGTCAAGATGGGTTAGGCCATGCTAACCTTGGGATGGTGTCAAGTTGGTTGCTCCCCCTCACCCCCAGCCCCTCTCCCTCTCGGAGAGGGGAGCCAGACAAAACTCGGCTAGCATGGCCTGAAGAATCTGCTATAGCTTCGGCGTCTCTTTTGAGTCGGAGGGTGTGTCATGAAGATTCGTCGTACCTGGATGACCGTTTCCGCAGCGATGATTTGCGGCCTGGCCATCGGTTGGTTCTTCAACAGCAAACAACCGGTCTTCGCCAGCAGCGTCGATCGGTACGAAGATTTCATCATGGCAACCGGCCCGGTGAACCAGTCGTTTGTGGGCAACCCCACAGCCGGCAACAACAACCAGTTCCTGAACGCTGACCTCGATGGCGTATGGGTGCTCGACTACAAGTCGGGCAAACTGCTCGCCAGCACGATCAACCGGCAGACTGGCAAGATGATCCAGTTCGGAGAGGTGGATCTCGTGAAAGAGTTCGAGATCGCTCCCCGAGCCAACGTTCACTTCATGATGTCGACCGGCATCGTGGTCCGTGGCCAATCGGTGCTCTATCTCCTCGAAACCAGCACGGGGAAGATGGGAGTCTACAGCATGATCTCTAGCGAATCGAGCAACGCCGCCATGGCTGATCGCATTCTCATCCGCCGCCATGACATGATGCAGGTACGCAGCAACGGGACGGCTCCGCCAGTGAATGTACAGCAGTTGGGCCAGCCACAACAGGCTGCTATCCCGGCACCGATAGTTCCGAACCAGGTTACCGTACCCCCCGGTCTGCAGCAGGTTCCTCAGCCACCCAACATGCCAAACCCGGCGAACCCGCTACAGCAGGCGGGTGGGACCGGTGGGCCGAATAACTAGGTGGGTGGCTAAGTAACCTCACAAAAGTCACTAGGTGGCACGAACCATTCTTGTCTGTGCCGGCCAGACAGGAATGTCTGGCCTACCACCCAATTTCTTCTGTACAAGAACGTAGTATAGGCCTTTCAACCTTCGCTGCACCTCGATGGTTTTCTGTCGAGGTGTTTGTGCGCGTGCGATTGATATCCACACCTCGTCGAAGTACTGACGAAGTGTGGCACGGGTCAACCGGGGTTGACTCAATTTAGAACCCCTCACCACCGACCCCTCTCCCCAGGAGGGAGAGGGGAAAATGCTAGGCCAATAACTTCGCCAACAAGTCGACTTG
>DAOMFV010000125.1:0-15265 GCA_035430005.1 Gemmatales bacterium | reverse complement strand
TCCTGAACGATGAAGTACCTAACCACAGAACGTTTCAAACGCCGGCAGCGCACTCGCCGGATAGGTCGCCACGGCCAATTCCTTCTCTTCCAGTTGTCCGTTCTTGCCGGCGACAAACTTCACCAGTTTGGCTTCAAGGGTGCATTGATCGAAATGATTGGGGCTGGCCAGCACATAGAGCCGCACCGGTTCGGTTTGGCCAGTGGAGTTGGCACCCTGGGCTTTGATCTCAGCCAGCTTGCCGAGGTCGCCTTCCTTCAAGGCAGTGGCTGCTGTCGCACTGCCCACCTCGATAGGCACTAAGAAATTGTCGCCACACTTGGCCGTCTTCCATTCATTGGTCAAGTTGCAGAACGGTTCCTGGGCCGGTTTGCGGGTCATGCCAAAGACAATGCCGGCGACGATGAGCGTTTCGACGAGCCAGTAGATGTAGGTGCCATAGTAGCCAAGGTTGGCGCCGCCATTATTGTTGCCGGCACCGTGTTTGATCGTAACGCCTTCGTGGGCGGCAAAGTCGATGTAATCGAAGAAAGATTCGACAGCCAGATGTCGCTTAAGCAGGTCACGCTCAGCTCCGGGTGGAGCGTTCAGGTTCACCCACAATTCCCTGCCTTTCTTGCCGGCATTCTTCATGATGGGGATATTGGCCATGAGTCCCTCACGCTCCTCGATAAACTGGCGATAGTCGAGATAATGCACGGTAAGCATGGCCAGGATACCGGCAAGCAGTCCTGCTCCCCCGGCGACCCACGGTGATCGAACCTTGCCCCATTTGACCAGGAGCGCTCCGACGCCCCCCACGGCGAAACCGATCAGCATCGGGAAGACAAGAATGAAATAAATGAACCTGCTGACATAGTGAGTGATCACTCCCATAATGATCCCTGCAATCGCCAGGCCAACGAAGAGCATCAGCAGCCCGACCACGCTGAATCCGCCATCGGGCACGTAGGGAGACGCATCGAAACGGGTGTGTATCGGAAGCACCGGCGTCACGGGAGCAGCCGGTACCACAGGCTGGGTTGGAGCTGGATTGGTATCCATGATGTAACTCGTGGTGATACGTAAGTTGATGCTAGCTTACTCGACGATGTTGGAGGATGCCAGAGTATACCGGCCCGCAGTTAGTCTTCACCATTGTCAAAATTCGGCATCTTCCCCGGCGGTGGTTTGCCATGCAGTTTGATCTCGCCGGCTTTTCTCAGGTCGAGCACCGGCTTGAAGGTGGGTTCGGGTGCCTTCTCGATCTCCAGTGTTCCTCCGGGGAATCGCAGATGATACCGAACGAAGGAGCGGAGTTGATCGCTGATCGTCCCGGCATGGCGCATCTCGAAATCCTCCATGTCAAGATTCGTATCGCCAATCTTTATTCCATTGACGGCGCCCTCGGTGAAGAAGGCCGTCACAACTTCGGGATGCCCTTCTTTCTGGATGACGATTTTCTCTCCTGAATCTTTGTTGGTGTAGCCCACCTGTAAGCGCGGCCAGCGGAAGTGATAGGTGCCCGGGATTTCAGCTCTTTTTTTGTTTTCCTGAAGTGGATCGAAAGGTTCCTCGACCCGGTTCTTCAAGCGTCGATAGATTTCAGGAAGATGCTCTTTATCGAGCAGCGCTTCTTTGGCTGCCACGGCAAGATCTCGAAACGTCAGATGATGTGGTCGATATTGCTTTTTCCAAGCCAGAAAAAAATAGACCACTGCCGCTACAATAAACAAGCCCACGCCCAGCAGCGTCCATAATATCCAGTTCATAGTTCAACTACCTGTTGATGAAGAAGTACCTGGTGATAGTTCCATCGTAACACAATGTCTTGGACGATTCCTAGAGGTTATTTGCTATCTTGCTCCCCTCTCCCTCGTGGGGAGAGGGGAACCAGACTCATCCTTCCCCTACTTAGCGGGCTGCTGCCTCACATTAAACTCCAGCTTCCAGCGCTGCTTCCCATCCCGACTGACGCACCAGAGTTCCAGCGTACCGATGCTCGTGACCACTGTCTCCAGTTTCACCGGCACCGAACCTGTCGTCGCCCCCTTCTTCGTTGGCTCCGCCTTGAGCTGCATCTCAATCGGGCTGAGTTCCTGAATTGACTCCTCCCAATCATCGACCAAAGTACCGATGGCGTCACGCCGGGTGTTGGAACCCAGGAACCGGAAGCTGACCGGCTCGCCGACGACGAGACCGAACTCCAGGCCTGGCACCGTGGTGGAGGTCCCCTCTTCCATCCCCATCGGAGCAACGCATAGTGCTCGGATCGGAGGCAGCCGACCGGGTACCGCCGGGCGAGCGCTAGCGATGCCGACATAATAGGTCATGGCGATGCCGCCTCGGATGCGGACACCCTTGCCTTTCTGCACCAGACCAAAGTAAGCACCGCCCCGGGCCACTGCCTGGTCGAGGTCAGTCCCCTCGAGCCGACGCATACTCGATGCCTTCAGTTCTTTCGCCCATTGATTGAGTTGATCCATCAACCTCTGTTCGATGAGCTTGGCTTTGAAGACGCCACCGTTACACAGCACCGCTGTCGGCATCACACTGACAGGCTGCCCCGTCTTCTCGTAGTGCGTCTTGATCGCATCAGCATGGCTGCGCAGGAACTGGGCCAGGTGCTTGGTGATGACAGGATCAGACGCATAGGGCAGCCCCATCTCCTGTAGTCCGAACGACATGCCCCGATGCAGTTCGGCGCTGTGGGCCACTAGCGGGAAAAAACCTTCGAGGATGACCTGCTGAACATCTTCCTTAGTCAGCTCGGTGGTCATGCTGCCGCCGACGAGCTTGCTGCCACGTCCCAAGACGGTAACGGTTTGCGTCGCCTGCTTGGGATCAGCCAGCAGCGTCTCCTTTGCCGCCCGGCAGGCATGGTTGAGGGCGATGAGTTGCCCGCCATCGAGCTTGTGACCTTTGACCTTGAGCTTCTCCTGTAGGTGATGGGCGAGGGCGAGATCCATGTTGTCGCCACCCAGCAGGATATGGTCGCCGACAGCCATGCGGTTGAGGGTGAGCTTGCCCTTCTCTTCGGTGATGCTGATGAGGCTCAAATCGCTGGTGCCGCCGCCGACATCGCAGACGAGAACGACATCGCCGACTTTGACGAGCTCTCGCCAGTTATCCTGATGGGCTTCGATCCAGGCATAGAAGGCTGCCTGGGGTTCTTCGAGCAGCGTGAGATGATCGAGGCCAGCCGACTGGGCCGCTTCGACAGTCAGTTGCCGCGATACCGCATCAAAGGAAGCGGGGACGGTGAGAACGATGTCCTGTTCCTGCAGCTTGGGGCCTTTCTTGCCGTGAGCGTGGTTCCAGGCTTCTTCAAGATGTTCGAGGTAACGGGTGGAGGCATCAACCGGCGAGATCATCCGCTGCGTGGCCGGCGTCGATCCGCCCGGTGTTGCTGGTGGTTGCCAAGGCAGAATCGCTGCCTTACGATCAACCCCACTATGGCAGAGCCAACTCTTGGCCGACGACACGAGCCGCCCCGGAACCTTCGCCCCCATGTTGCGGGCAAACACGCCGACAGCGAAATCACGCTTGGCATCCCAAGGCAACGCCAACGCCCCCGCCGGCTGTTCCCCCACCTGAGGCAGATACAGAAACGACGGCAACAGAGCCTGCTCACCCAGTTCACCCGGCTGCACAATCTGCGGCACCGCCATCGTGGTGATGACGGGCTTCGCCTGCGGATCCGGCGTCTCGACAATCGGCGTCGAAGCGAGTGCCGTGTTCGTCGTCCCCAGATCGATACCGATAACGTAACTGCTGACAGACATGAGTTCCTCTCAAAGGAAACGGATCGTGTCTGTTATCTTAGGGAAGTGATGCTCGGTACTATCACTTTGTCACGGCATTCGAACATGCGGGACTGTTGCAAAGCACATTAAGGAGTACTACAGGTTGCCAGCAGTCAGGTGTTTCTCTTGGATAGGCCAGCCTGTACTGGTATTTGCTGCAGTTGCAATCGTTAATCATCATCGCACAGTAGCGAACTTTACCTGAACTATCTGGAAGCACTTTAAAGGCCTCACAGGCTACAGTTGAAGGGGGTGGATTTTTGTAACATCCCATCAATCCATTACAACCTGTGCATCCCTCAACCCACTTATTTCCCATGCAACAATAACATTTATAGCCCTCCATGCACGTGATGATACCATATTGACCTTCATAACACCTAGCCCATGCAGGAAGGCCACAACAGTTATTTTCAGTATTACAGCATGCCTGACTGTGTCGTGACCGATGACATCCTTCTGCATCGGAGTTCGACATCATGCATAAAAGGAGCGAGGTGACCATCGCCGGGATCGTAACTGATAGCTTGCTCATTCGGTGACTCCAAAAAGAGTAATCAACGCGTTCCGATACTGACAGACGAAATTACACAAGAATAGACTTTACTTCAACAAAATTGACTTTCATGAATTGGTTACACTAATTCAGGCCACACTACATTCATTCCATCATATGTATCTAGCATTATTCATATTCATGGAATAGAGCGCACAATACGAAAACCAGTTGAGTCTGAGGATTGTTTTCTTCCCCCCTCGACACGTTGATTAAGCGCAACTCTACGGAATTCAGCAAGGTAGGAAGTTCCCCGCCGTACGGAAATCACATCATTGAACGGCAGCAATTCAGAGACTATTGTCGTTTCCTGGCACCATTCACTGACATTTCCGTGCATGTCAAACAGTCCCCAATCGTTGGGCTTAAGTAGTGCTACTGGAAAGCACCTCCTTTCTCCGTTCACGCTAGAGTTATGAAAGCAGCAGGCATAGCGGCCTGTTAGCTCTTCATTTCCATCGCCGAATGATCCAGCCGTTCGCGCACCCGTCTTATTCGCAAACTCCCATTCTTGTTCTGTGGGCAGCCGATAGCCGGTCTTCAGTTGATAATTTTTTTCGAACTCAAGCTTTTCATCCTTTAACTCATAACACCATTGTTTTGCATCAAGAATACCTTCTTCTTTGCTCAGCCAATCACAGTACGCGGCTGCATCGTACCACGACACTTTATTGATAGGCGAATCGGGCGTGGGTGAGATTTTCTCATCATACTTATGGTCCGGCCGAAACTTTTTGAACTGTGCCACGGTTACTTCAGTAACTCCCATGGCGTATCGGTGTTTTAGAAACGGAGTGCCTGACGGCTGTGTATTGAGAAGCGACGCAGGTCCCTCGATCACTGATAAAGTTTGGCCCTGCTTGTTAATGTACCACTGGCGGTTACCCACCGGTTCTCCTGTGGCCAGCTTCGCTTCAATCTGGCTTACTTCTTTCTGTCGACCCCATTGCCGAAGGAGCCAGCCAACGCAAGCATGGATGCCGGGATCAGGGTCGTTTTCATACCACTCCAGCAAAGGTAAGGAAGACACTGATTGGTAATTAGCTGCGGGGAATTGCCCCAGTGAAAGCAGCAGAGCTCGACGTCTTGAGACCTCTTTCTCGACCAGCAATTGATCTATTATTATTTTCAGATCGACCTGATACGTGCCTAGTCGCTCAATCAAGAAAGAACGGGTAGTGGGATTGGGCGTGTGTACCAATAGGGGCCAGACAAGTTCCGGCTTGCCCAAGGCTGCCAGGGCCGAAGCTACATTGGCCTGGCGTTGGCCCTTCTCCGCACCGGCTAACTCGGGGTGATCCTGCCCCAGTCTGGTTTCCAGCAGCTTAACCCCACTGGACTCGCCGGCGGCAAAACTCCGGTAAAACTCAATAATGGAGCGCCGTTCCGCTATCCCTCCCTTATTCTCCTCAAGCTTGTCGGCCAACACCGGCAGAAGCTCTTGCCGCACCGGATGTAGCGCTTCCTTCCAATAACTCAGATAGAGCGGGTTCTCTGTCAGCAATTGATCGACAATAAACTCATTGAACGGCTTCCAGCGTTCACTCTTCGTATCGTACAACGCCAGGGCGCAAGCTGCCCGAAAACGTTTCTCCACTCCCTGATCTGTCTTGCCCAATTCTTTCCAGAGGCCATCCGTGATCGTGGATTGATAGGGAGCCAGTTGTTGGCGGATGACCATGAACTCGGCCGGGGCAGCCTGGAGCAGCTGTTCAAGCAGAAACGGCACCTGACTGGGATCGCCGAGCACCAGGGCCAGACTCAACACCAGCTTGCGTGTCGGGTCGGTTGTCTGCGCCAGCTCAGCAGCGAGCAACGGCTGAAGACGGGAGCGATAGGGTTCCATCTCGCTGATAATTTTCGATGCTCCAGGAACATCAGCCCTGAGCAGACTAGCATGCAACATACGCACCTGATACTGGGCAGAAAGTTCGGTAACACCCCAACCGACAAGGAAACAGACGATCAACAGCATTACACTGCGCAGACAGTAGTAAATATCGGCCTGACGCATCATGCGCCGCTGGGGAATCGTCCAATCTTTGCTGCGGGTATACAGTCTGAATCGAGCGTATTCATCCAAGGAAGGCAGATACCGATTCTCTGGTTTATCGCTAAAGAGCGCAGCACGTTCAGTCAGTCTCAGCTCAGCTCGCCCCTGGCGGGTTTCTCTCTGCTTGCGGGTCAGCCAGTCACGCAGCGAATGTACCATGAAGTCGTGCGTGAGCTGGTAGTACTTCTGCCCGGCCTCGTTCTGTACAGTGGCTCCGTCGACCGGCTCCGATCCTGCCGGGTCGGTCGGTGTCAGCAGGCGAACGTCGCTATCCAGGATTTTCATGAGATCATCGAAGTCCCTGGGCTGCTGGGCATAACCCGAAGCAGTCAGCAGATCAGACCGTGATCGCATATTCCCTTTGATGGCCTGACCCGTCTCAGGCAGCAGCGTTTTCAATACCGCACGAGCAGCTTTTTGATGGATACGATGGGCAGGGTTGGCGATGGCTGACGAGAATGTATCCTCCAGAAAGGTAATGCCAATGCCTTGCGTGCCGCCCACATCCCGCAGCGAAGCCAGGGTCCACGGGCGATTCTTCATCATCTCCGCAAACAGGGCCAGTCGGACACTGATGACCCGGTTCTCCTGAGCCAGTTCGGACACAGCTCGTTTCAAGAACTCCTTCTGTTCCTTTGTGGTCTCCGCTGCGTTATCCGGCAGTTTGCCAAAGGCCCGTCCCAGCGCAGCCAGGACTTTACGGGCATGATCCAGATCAAAGAGATCGACTAGAAGGATGTTTCGATTGGCGTCCAGTTCCACTTCAAGATTGCGCATGAACCTGCTGACTGCCAGCCAAAAGTCATCCCGAACCATCACAATGCACTGTAGCCGACTTCCATCACAGTGCCTGAGCGCCTGCAGCAATTCCGTATGATCCTCATCCTTCCGGGCATGCAGCCACTGTTCAAACTGATCCAGGACGATCAAGACTTTCTTGCCGGCGGGGATACCCTGTCCCCGTCGCAACGCAGCTATGGATTCCTTCAGGCCCAGTTGATCGTTCAGGTTGGGGCACTTTTTCCGCAGTCCGTTGAGCAGGCGCGTCTCTGTATCCTCCGCGGTTGCTTCGATGTAAATCGAGATGACATCAGGGGAGAGGCGAGGTAGTAGTCCGGCTTTCACCAGCGAGGATTTTCCGCAGCCAGAAGGTCCATAAATCAGTCCCACCATGAAGGAGTGATCGGTATCAATGGCCTCGATCCGCGTCTTCCAGAAACGAAGACTATCAGGCAACCCCGTGCGGTCACGCGGCCCAGGCAGCAAATCGAGAAAGAAGTCCGCGTCACCTCCATCAAAAGAACGCAACCCTTTCGGAACAATCTTGATCGCCGATGCCCCAGAAGCTGCACTGGTCGCGGAGCGCGATTGCACACCCGACGGATTGAGCGTCAAAGGCGACTGCTCAGCAGGCACCTCTTTGAACTGATTCGAGAGGGTTCTGGCCTTTTCTGTCAGAAATTCGCGAAGATCGTCAGCCAGATCTTTTGCCGTGGTGTGCCGCTCCGCGGCCCGCTTGGAAAGCGATTTGAGGCAGATGCGTTCAAGTTCTTTGGGAATGCTGTCATCGATTTGTCGGGGCGGGCGCGCCTCGTCACTGGTAATCTGTTCGAGCAAGGCTTCCTGAGTATCAGCTTTGAAGGGACGACGGCCTGTCAAGAGTTCATAGAAGACCACCCCGAGGCTGAAGATGTCGCTGCGGCCATCTACCCGATGTCCTTCGCCTCTGGCCTGCTCAGGCGACATGTACATGGGCGTGCCGGCAAACCGGGCGCCCTTGCCAATATCCTGTTCCCGCAAAGCCAGACCAAAGTCGGCGAGGTAGGGTTTGTTACTGGTATCGAGGAGGATATTGCCCGGCTTCACGTCACGATGCACCAAGCCCTGTTTGTGGGAATAGTGCAAAGCCTCAGCAAGCGTCATCACCAGTTCAACAGTTTCCTTCATCGACAATCGTGATTGCTTCAAACGACTGGCCAGGTTGCTTCCATCGATATATTTGGACACTACATAGCAGGGGCATGCCTCGTCGCTGCCTACATCAAATACCGGAACAATATGGGGATGATCGAGCTTGGCGACTGAGCGGGCCTCATTGAGATACGTTTCCACATCTTCCGCGTTCATGACGAGGCGGCGATGCGGCATCTTGATGGCTACCAGCCGCTCGAGCTTTTCATCTTCCGCCAGGTAGACGATACCAAACCCACCATGACCCAGGCGTTTCTTGACACGATAGCGACCGATGCGACTGGGCGGATGTCCCATTTCTGAAAGTTCCGGCAACTCATCAACCGTCTGCTCGAAAGAGGATATGCCATCGATAAGGGGTTGAGGACGATGTAAGTGGGGGCTGACATCGCGCTGAGTGCCAATGCCGGAAAAGACTTGATTGATGATCGACTGATAGGGGGGAAATCGTTCCTGGTACTCTGCCAGGGTCGGCTCTTCGCCCGCGGTACAGCGAAGTTCGATTTCCGTTTCGAGTAACAGGCGGAATAGCTCAGCCGGATCAACATCGCTCCTTTCTTGAAGCAGCTGTTCTATCGTGGTACGGGTTTCAGATTTTGGCCAGGAAAGACGAAAGCGACCACAGATCTCCTGGAGGATGCGGAGAGCACTGTGCTTGGAACGATCTGACGATACTTCGTCGCTTTTCACGGTTGGATCAACGAAGGTGAAGGCTGCCGAGAGCAGTACCGTAGTTCTATCACTGCATAATACCGTACACCAGCTGCTCCAGGCGAATATTTCGGGCAAGAACGTTCAGACAGCCGATACGATTGATCATTCGGGAAACAGTGAATTCTTGCTGTCCGAACCTGGTTTCTTTGGTTTCGACCGGCGGGTGAGTGTTCGGCGTGTCGGAGTAGAAGGAGTAGCCGGGGCGCTCATCGTCGGTTCCGGCGCGCCTTCCAGTTTGTCGCCGATGCTGGTCTTCTTCAACCGGGCCAGGCCGCGGGTGATGTACTCCTCTGAAATATCAAACCCGATGAAGCGACGGCCCAGCTTCTTGGCGACCACCAGCGTTGTTGCGCTACCGGAGAAGGGATCGAGCACGATTTCGTTCGGATGAGAACAAATGCGAATGATGCGAGCCAGCAGTTGTTCCGGCATCTGGCAGCCATGAAAACCGGCCCGTTCCTTAAAGGTGCCAGCTACTCGAGGGAAGTACCAGGTATCCTCATCGGGCTTGAAGCCGTTGGTGACATCCTGTGGTCGGAGAATCCAGGTATCATCAGGCAAACGGCCATTCGGGGCACCTCGACTATCGTGGTAGACGAGTTGCCTGGCGGAGGGTACACGGTTCTCTAAATCTTCTGTGAGGAAGGTATACTTCTTTGGGTTCTTGACGAACTGAAACAGATGAGCATGCGACCGACTGAACTTGTACTTACAATTGACGCCGAAGGTGTAGTACCAGACCACCCAGCTGCGCATCAAGAAGCCCAGTTGCTGACTGAGGATTTTCAGTTCAGCAGCGAACTCGTCGCCAATGGCCAGCCAGAATGTACCATCAGGCTTCAGTACCCGTTGAGCAGCGGTGATCCATTCTCGTGACCAGTCGAGGTATTGCTGATATTCTTTCTTGTCCTTGTAGACATCGTACTCGTAACCAATGTTGAAAGGAGGATCAGCGAAGACGAGATCGACCGAGCCTTCGGGCAACGCCTGCATGCCGGCAATGCAGTCGTCGAGATGAATACGATCAAGCTGCTTGTCGAGCTTTGAACCAGGAGTCTTCTTACTCTTCTTCATGGAAGATGATCAACGGCAGCTACGAAAAAAGACCATTCGGCCTGTTCCGTGAATGGTCTTCAGCGGGTCGTGTTCGACCGGATATCCAGTGGAGGTGAGGGGACTTGAACCCCTGACCTCTTGCATGCCATGCAAGCGCTCTCCCAGCTGAGCTACACCCCCCGGAGTAAGGGCAAATCTTATGCGATTGGGGCGGGTTGTCAATGGAATGAACGCCTTCCCCGTATGGTTCTGACGTTGGAACAGGGGTCGATGAAATGCGTAGTCTGCACAGACCGGGCAACCGTTCTCTGCTTGACCCCCAGTGTCAAACCTGTTATCTCCCTCCCCGTTCGGGGGACATCCTACCTACAGGGGGAGTTGTTGCTGCTCAGGCAACACCATGCGTATGCGGTACATAGGCGGGGGCCTGGTACTACTGTTGATTCTTTTGGTTGCCGGCTGTTCACGAGAGTATTACTTTCGTGACGCTGACAAGGAAACCTACGGTGCGCTTCAAGAACGCAATCGAGCCCCCTGGTTTGTGCCTGATTTGAAGATCGAGCCGCCTCCCGAGTCGCGCATCTTTGTGCCGGGCAATGAAGTCAAGCCTCCTCAGCCGCCCGACGATCCACCTGCACACGAATACATGCTCTACGCCGACGGCATTCGCGGTTCCATCATCTGGAAGAAGTGGGGCACCACCGACGGTTGGGATAACCCCGACTGGATGGCCTACCTGCCCTGGGACAAGAACGGCAAGCTGCCCCTTAACCCTGATGATTCCGTGATCCTCGGTCAGACCAACAGCGTCTTCTACCGCACCGCAGTCGAGGACCTCTACCTTTCCGCCCTGGCCCTGACCCTCAACCGCTTCGAGTTCGTCTGCCAGTGGTACCTGCTCAACAGCACTATATTCCAGCATACCGGCACCAATGGCTTCCCGACCGAGACCAACTCCCTGACGACGAATACCAACTTCGGCTTCAACCGTTACCTGTCTACCGGCGGGCAGTTGATCATCGACTTTGCCAACTCGTTTGTCTTTGAATACACCGGCCATACGCAAACGGTCACGAGCAACATCACAGGCACCTTCATTCAGCCGCTGTTACGCAATGGCGGCAAGTATGTGCGCATGGAGACGCTCACACAGGGCGAGCGGAACACCCTTTATGCCATCCGCGACTTCGCCCGCTTCCGCAAGCAGTACTGGTTCAACCTGACGATGCGGGACACAGGCTTCCTCGGTCTGCAACTGGCTGCTCAGAACGTCCGCAATGCCGAGGAGAACGTCCGCCGGCTGCAGCAGATCTATCAGCTGCACTTGTTCCTCATTACTAAGGGAGGCTCCATCTCCCAGGTACAGCTCGATCAGATCTTCCTGAGTTTGAAGCAGGGGCAGGCTGGTCTCATCCAGGCGAAGACGACCTACGAGAACTTACTCGATAATTACAAGTTCACCCTCGGTCTTCCTCCCGCTCTGCCGGTCAAGCTAGAAAAGGAATTGCTGGATCAGTTCGCCCTGACGACACCGGAGATGGATGCCATTCAGGTGGAACTCAGCGCCTTGGAGTTGAAGCTGCGGCAACCCGATCAGGCGCCGCCACTGGCGGAGCTCAAATCGGGAGCGGAGAACCTGCAACAACTTCTCAAGCGAACGGAGGCCGAGGCCCGCATCATCGAAAAGGAACTGGCTGAGCGCATCAAGGCACTGCCTGCACAAACCCAGGATCCCGATGAGCAACAGGCCAAGGTTGATCTTAAAGGCCTGACCGATCGCATCTCCGATCTCTTTGGGGAGATGACGAAACTCCAAACCAGCGTTGCCAGCAACCTGGCCGAGATGGCGGAGAAGGAAAGAACACGAGACTGGGAACGCCTCCAGCGTCGCACCAGAGAACTCCTGGCCATTCAGGGCGACTTGCTCGTCTACCAGAACCAGGTACGTGTCTATGCGGTGCAACTGAAGCCCTTCAACATGACCGAAGACGACTGTGTTCGCCAGGCACTGGAGAACCGGCTCGATCTCATGAACGTACAGGCTCAAGTGGTTGATAGCTGGCGTAAGCTGAATATTGCGGCCAATGGTTTAGAAGGTGGGTTATATGTGGTAAGTGGGATGAATATCGGAACTGCCCCGCTCACTCACAACCCTTTTGATTTTTCAGCTCAAGCAAGCAGTTATCGTGTGGGACTGCAATTTGACGCCCCTTTGACACGGCAGGCCGAAAGAAATACTTTCCGTTCGTCGATCATACAGTATCATAGAGCTAGAAGAACCTACCTGAATCGGTGCGATTCGGTCGTTCAATCGCTGCGGCGCAACTTGCGGCAGCTTGAGACGGACCGCCTGAACTTCGAAATCGCCCGACAAAGCCTGATCGCTGCAGCCCGGCAGTTGGAAGCCACCCGCATAAGGCTTCTCATTGGCGGCGATCTCAACCCTGCCACCGGCACTCTTGATACCCTGACCGCTTTGTCTTCGTTACTTACCGCCAAGAACACACTCATCGCCAGTTGGGCGAATTACGAAAACGACCGTATGCAATTGCTTCTCGACATGGAAGCGATTCAACTCGATGAAAGGGGGCTTTACCATGACGACTTCTTCGCCATCGTCCCCAAGACCAACTGAGTCCGTTAACCCGTCCCGTGTTCCTGAGATTGATGTGATGCAGACTGAAGCTACGCAGAAGGATCTGCTTGCTGTACCGGTCACGACCGAAGTGGCCCAGGCGATTGCCTACCCGATCGCGCCGGCGCACACACACGTTGTGCATGTCAGCAGCGATCTGATGCCCGTGCAGCCCTACGCCATGATGGCACCAGCTCGCGCTCCGATGCGCTGGGTACCGATCCTGGCGACAGCGGTTCTGGCGCTGGGAGCAAGCTATTTCTGGTTCCGCGCTCCAAGCATCGTCGGCCTCAACGATCAGCCCGTCTCGTCGGTGACCATCGTCCGAGCCATGAAGGCGCCGCTGGAATCGTGCCTGATCGAACAGGGTGTGGTGGAAACGAAAACGTCGGTCACCATCGCCAATCCGATCACGTCCACGCCGGTGATACTTGCTTCGATGGTACCCTACGGCACACGGGTGAAGAAAGGCGAGGTCGTAGCAAAGCTCGATCTCACGCCGCTGCACGCCACGATGGCTGACCAGCAGAGCAAAATCCTTGCTGCCCGCATGAAGTTGGCGGACGCCCAAGAGGCGTTTGATACCCTGAAGGCCAAGAACGAAGGTGATCTGGCAGCAGCCGATTTGCTGCTCGAGTTCGCTCAGGTTGATCTGAACAAGTTCCAGACCGAAGAGAAGCAGGTGGAACTGAACGACAAGCGTGGCCAGATCGCCTTGGCTGAGCGCGACCTCAAGGAAGCCGAGGAGAAACTCCAGTACTATCGTACCTTCCACAAGCGTGGCTTCATCAGCGGCGAGCAACTCAAGGCCAAGGAAGCGGAGCTCGAAAAGACACGTTTCAGCCTGGCCCAGAGCCAGTCGCGCCTCAAGATCTATGAACGCTACATGGTGCCCCGACAGGAACGCACCCTACAGGCGAAGGTCGATGAGCTCAAGCGGGAGAATCAGAAGCTCAGGAAGACCCAGACCTGTGCCATCAACAAAGCCCAAGCCGACATTGCCACCTGCCGCTGTGGCCTGACCGCTGAAGAACAGAAGCTGACGATGCTACAGAATCAACTCGCCCAGGCTGAGGTGAAGGCTCCCTGTGATGGCATCCTGGCCGCACCACTCGCCGAAGCACAGAAGACCCGCCCCTCGCCGGGTGCCGCTCTCCAGCCCAGTCAGGCCATCTTTACGATGCCTCACATGGAACAGCTTTGCGTCAAGGTGCGCCTCGGCGAATCGGACATGAAGAAGCTCCAGGCAAACCAGCAGGCCCGCATCACCATTGACGCGGAAGACGACATCGCCTGCACCGGCACGCTCGAAAAAATCGTGTTTAAGGCCGACACCGTGTGGACCAAGGGTGATGCCCAACCCCGTGACTTTGTCGCCCACGTCAATATCTGCTCGAATCATCCTCTGGAATGGACCAGCCTGGGCCAGAAAGCCCGTGTTGAGTTCACCCTCGAAACGCTGCCCGAAGCCTTGCAGCTTCCGGCCTCAGCCATCACCGAAAAGGATGGCAAAAGCTATGTCACGGTGATGACCCACGATGGCCCCGCACAACGGGAACTTCGCACCGGCTGCACCGATGGCAAGCACGTCGAGATTCGGCATGGCCTGGAAGCAGGCGACCGAGTGCTGCTCAGCACCAAGGTGAAGCCCTGCGACGAACCGACCGGCATGAGGCTGAGTACGGCTACGCCGTAACAACTCGATATCACAACGAGTCGTAAACCGTGGCAGGGGTCAGCGGTTCGCCGCTGCCCCCTGTGGCATTTCATAAGACTTTGGCAGCTCAGCAGGGGTCAGATGAGTACATCTGACCCCTGCTACAGTTTCTCCCCTCTCCGCCTCTTCTTCCCAAATTTCAACTGCATTGCCTCGTGGTACCCACTATACTGCTTTTCAAGAGAAAAGGAGTCTGTGTGGAGCCGATGTTCTTCTCCTGGGTGGATAAGCCTTACCTGGCGGCGATGGCCAAGCCTCGTTCCGAGGAAGAACTGCGCTGGCTGCGCGATCATGGCATCGATGTGCTGATCACCCTCACCGAAGAACCGCCCCATCGCAAGCTCATCAATCAGGTGGGCTTAATGCTCGTACACATACCCATCCTCGATTTCACCGCGCCCACGCAGCAGGACTTGCAGAACGCTGTCGATGCCATCCGCAAAGCTAAGGATTCGGGCATGGGAGTAGCCGTCCACTGTGCTGCCGGCATTGGCCGCACGGGAACGATCCTGGCCGGCTGGTTCGTCGCTCAGGGGATGAACTCCACCGAAGCGATCAACCACGTTCGCCATCTTCGCCCCGGCTCTATTGAAACCGAAGAGCAGGAAGAGGCGATTCATCTCTACGCCCGTGATCTTCGCCGGCAATAGTGATAGATTCTTTCCCCCTTTCCAAGGGGGAGTTGGAGGGGGTATATTCTCGGCGGCGCAGAACCCCACCCACCCTCCCCTTGGTAAGTGGAGGAGTAAAGTGGGCCAAAACTCAACTGTTGTTACTC
>DAOMFV010000124.1:0-15333 GCA_035430005.1 Gemmatales bacterium | reverse complement strand
GCCGTATTTGAATGCATGATTTGAAACATTTTGAATGGGATATTAAACCTCGAAACCACACCCCAGCGGAGTACCGCTGGAGTGTGGCACGGTCTTTCGTCCTGAACCAGAATATCCCTGACACGACAGGCCTATCCAAATTCTCGCCTTGACCAAATACCCTAGTCAGGATAAATGGCATAATGATTGTGACGTTCTTATTCACTCGCACGGGCATCGGCCTTGCGTAGTGTCGGGCAGCGATGGATACTTAATGACGTACGACATTGCCGCTACTACCAGACGCTGTACACGTACCGGGAAGGATCTCAAACCCGGCGAACGGCACATGGTGGTGCTCTATGATCGGGACGAGAAGCTGGTACGGGAAGATGTCAGCATGGAAGCTTGGCAGACGCCTCCTGACGAGGCTTTTGCCTGGTGGCAATGCAAGGTTCCCGCGGCTGACGCTTCCCATCGCTTGATTATCGACGATGGTCTGGTCTATGATTGCTTCACCAGACTGGACGGGCAGGACGAGCCGCAGAAGGTTAACTTCCGCTACGTGCTGGCCCTGTGGCTGCTGCGGAAGCGGAGACTGAAGTTCGAGGAAGTGCAGAAGCAATCGGGCAGCGATTGGCTGATCCTGCGGGAGCCGAAGGTGAAAAAGATGCACCGGGTGCTCGATCCGCATTTGAATGAAGAAGCCATTGCGGTAGCTCAACAGGAAGTGGAAACGATGCTGCGTGCAGCGTAACCAGTTCCGGATCGAAAGGTCACTATGCAGAAGCTATGCTCCGTGCGACGAATGCTGACGCTGTTCCTTCTCGGAATCGTGCTGATGGCCGGCTGCAAGAACCTGTTCAACACGGGGGGCAGCGATGCGGGTAGGAACGGACACTATGTTCCGCCAGCTTCAGCTCCTGATCTGGTCGCACAACTGAACAAGAACGCTTCGCCCATTCAGACGATAGAAAGCGATAATCTCGACATCACCGTAACTCAGAACGGCCAGCCATTCGGCCTGCCTGGCAAGATGGCGTTGCAGAAGGATCGCAACTTCCGCCTGATCGCAAGTGCCGTCGGTAACACCGAAGCCGACCTTGGCTCCAACAGTCAGGAGTTCTGGTTCTACATGAAGCGGAACGATCCGCCCGATCTGTTCTTCTGCTCTTATAACGACTTGTCGCAGATGCAGATGAAGCTTCCGCTTCAGCCCGATTGGATTGCCGAAGCTCTGTGCGTGCAGGAGCTGAATCCGAGCGAGTACGAACTCCGGGATTTGAAGAATGGCAAGAACTATGAACTCGTCAAACGCATCAACTACCAGGGCGAACAGTTGTACAAGGGAGTAGTGATAGCCACTTCGGGTCCGAATGCCGGGCGCGTGGTGATGCATCGCATGTTCCGGGCGAACGGCACCGAACTCTGGCGAGCGGAGATTATTGACTATCAGCGTCCGCAGGATGTTGGAAACTATGTGATTCCTTACCAGGTAAAGATCACATGCCCTGAGCAGAAGGTGACGATTGAGATGAAGGTGAAAAGCTGCAAAGTGAACAAGCTGGAGAACAACCCAGCGCTGTTTGCCCGGCCTCAGGGGTATAGATCGCATGATATCGCCAAACTGCAGCCCGCCGGGGTGCCGGGGAATCAGATTACCCGTACCGGTGGTGGGCAGTAGTTTCACTTCGATCATAAAACCAAATGAACCTCCAGGTGGTTGCCTGGAGGTTCTTTGTTTGGTGTCAATGCAACTCCGGGCCCTTACGGACCCGGCTCTTTGATTGAGATGACGACTTACTTGTTACCGTTGCCCTTCTTCATGCGTTCGGCCATCTTTTCACGCATCTTCTTGTATTCATCCAAGCTGACGTAGCCGTCCTTGTTTTCGTCCATCAAATCGAAGAGCTTATCGCTAAACTGGCCATTCCCTTTGCCGCCGGTCTTTTCTTTGATCTTCTCTTTGACCTTATCGGGCAGGTTATCTCGGAACTTGCTGAACTCCTCCCTGCTGAGCTTGCCGTCGTTATTGGTGTCGAGCTTCTTGAACATCACAGCTGGGTCGCCGAAACCGGCTTTGCCTTTGCCCTTTCCTTTACTTCCTTTGTCGTCATCGACGGCGAAGGCAACTACGGTGGTTCCTAACAGAAGAGCGAGGGTCAATAGAGCTTTCATGATCATGAACTCCTGGGAATGAATGTGTTTGACAGTTCATTCAACGCCGGAGATGGAGATGGGTTTCGCTAAAAATGTCTGCGTCAGGTAAAGTGGGTGGAAGTGGTTGTCAGCCAGACTCTCGCTACGCTCAGGCTCTTTGCCAGTCGCCGCTTTTGCCGCCGGACTTGCTTTCGAGTTGGATGCGATCGATGACTATGCCCTTATCCTGCGATTTGCACATGTCGTAGATCGTCAGGGCAGCGACGCTGACAGCGGTGAGGGCTTCCATTTCGACGCCGGTTCGGCCCACGACTTTTGCTTCTACTTCGATGTGGATTTGGCCAGAACTGGGAAAGGTGAAGTTCACAGTGACGCCGGTCAGGGGCAGGGGATGGCAAAGGGGGATGAGCGTACCTGTCTGTTTGGCACCCTGAATGCCGGCGATTCTGGCGACCTCAAGAACATTTCCCTTGGTCAGTGGCTGAGACTGCACCAGCTTCCATAACTCGTCGGATAAGGTAACGATGCCACTGGCCCTCGCCGTGCGTACCGTCTCGCTCTTGGCGGAGGTATCGACCATGCGACTGGCCCCGTGTTCATCGAAATGTGTCAGAGGCATGATGCTTATCCACGAAACAGAGTGGGCAGTTTACTCCTCCCCTTACCAAGGGGAGGTTGTGGGGTCTATGTTACGGTGAATTTACCCCCTCCAACTCCCCCTTGTAAAGGGGGAGAGTATGAAAAGGAAGCACTTATCCACGAAACAGATGGGGAACGAAGCGGCTGGTGTTCTGGGTCACCAGGCCATCGTCTTCTCTGACGCCGATACCACAGGCGTTGCCATTGACGAGCCAGGAGCCGATGACCGCGGTGTTACCATCGAAGCGGCCCGGCGGCTGGAACTCCTGATAGACCCAGTGACCATCATCATAGGTGCCACCCGTCTGGGCGACGACGAACTCATCATCGAGAATGGTGACGTTGGCCCCTTCCCGGCCCCGGGCAGGTTTGCGAACCATCACCACATCGTCGATGGGCTGCCAACTGGCACGGAGCAGATACGGGTGATCAGGGTAGAGCTCCCAGAGAATCGGCAGCAGGCCCTTACCGCTGAGCAATACCTTCCAGGCGGGTTCAAGCCATTTCATCTGAGCCATCGGAATGTTACGACCAAACTCCTCAGCGAAGAGCCATTCCCAGGGGTAGAGCTTGAACATGCAGCGGATGGGCTGATTCTTCAGGTCGACGAAGCATTTCTGATTCTGGTTCCAGCCGATCTCTTCGATAGGAATGGGCACGGTTCTCAGCCCGGCTTGCTGAGCAACATCGATCATGTAGCCAATGGTAAGCTCGTCCTCGTCCTGCCCCTTCATGCAAGCGAAGTGAACAGGGGCTTGCAGGCCAGTTTCACCAGCAAAGCGTTGCCAGGCTTCAATCAGCTTCTCGTGGATCGAGTTGAACTGGTCATCGTTGGCGTGGGTCTGTTCGAGCCAACTCCACTGGATGACCGAGGCTTCCATAAGCGAAGTGGGGGTATCGGCATTGAACTCGAGCAATTTGGGCGGGTTGCCGCCATCGAAGAGGAAATCGAAGCGGCCATAGATGGTATGGGCATCGTTCTCCCAACTGCATTTGACATAGTCGATGTAATACTCAGGCACCTGCAGTTCAGCAAATCGGTTCTGGGCGATGATGTGATCGACCGCCGCCAGGCACATCTTGTCGAGTTCGAGGGTGGCTGATTCGAGGGTGTCGATTTCCTGGCTGGTGAACTGGTAGTAGACCGATTCGTCCCAATAGGGGGAGCCATCATCTAGGGTGTGATAGATCAGGCCGACTGCTTCAACTTGCCGCTGCCAGTTGGAACGAGGGGTGGATGAAATCCGCTTCATCAGCTGGTGCCTCCGGATGCGTGTGCGGAACCGGACGAGCCGAAGCCGCCCCTGCTGACGCCGCCCGAAGCGGGGCTGGCCGAACGCCCAGCCGAGTATCCACTGCCTGCCGTGTAAGACCGTGGTGTGGAACCATAACTGCGAGGTGCTGTGTAGGGCGTGCCGGCGCGGGCGGTGGAACTGCCAAGCATGTGGCCCCAGAGGAACCAGCCGATGCCTGGGCTGGAATGATAGTGGTAGACGTGCCGAACCTGTTGTTCAGGCCTGTTTACTGGCTGCAGGCCCGATTCACGGGTAATCACGTCAACCGTTTCATCAGCATGATCGATGGAGTATCCTACGCGTGCCAGTTCGATGGGAGCAGTGAGGCCGCTTACCGGCCCGGTGGCGATGACGCTCAACCCTTGCAGGAAGGCATCAGATATTTCAACCGAAGTGCCGGCAGCAACTGCTTTCTTAGCCAGGACGGGATCGATGTTGGGCAGGTCGCCTCCACCGGCATTGTGTTTCTCGTCGCAGCCACCACAGCCGCCGACGAGGAGGGAAGCGGTGCCCAGGAGTACCAGTTTGATAGCGCGGGAACGTTTGCGGATAGCCATACTGAACCTCGTATTTCTTTCTTGTCTTTTCTTGTCCCCAGTCTCCGACCGGGGACGAGGATAGCTAATGCTATCCATGGATCGCGGCAGCCATGATGATACTGACCCCCAGCACCACAGCCCCGGCCAGGATCGCGGCGGCATTATTGTTCTTGGAGGTAATCTCTTCCCCCAGGTTGCCCGGAGTGATCCAGTCGAAGAGTTTGAAGCCCAGCACTGCCATGATGATGCCGACCGCTCCGAAGCAGACTGCGGCGAAAAGGGCTTCATACATGTTCGTGGGATGCCAGATTTCAGCGGCGAAGAGGGTGAGCATAGTGGACTTCCTTTTAGTAGTATTCGTTCAGAGCATAGCTGGGATTTGTGAGGAAAGCTATTGAAATCGACCAGACACCTCTTCTTCGGCCTGCGAGCGGAGACGAGGCGTGGTGTTAGATATGCCCAACCCGCAGCCTCTTGGGTTATATGATAACGGTGTCCTTTAGGAGATGTATGATGCTTCGCATGTGGATTGCCGGCTTGGTCATGGTAACGTTGGTGTTTGGCCTGGGGGCACAGGAGAAGAAGTCTGATCCACCGATTATTGCCAAGACGAAGAAGAAACTGGACACTAAGATCACCGTGAATTTCAACGACGAGAAGCTCAAGGACGTGATCAAGGAATTGGAAGAAGGAGCGGAAGTAAAGTTTCGTCTCGACACCAAGGGTGGCGTCTCCGGGAACATGAGCTTCACCTACAAAGCCGAGGACAAGCCGCTTAAAGAAATCCTGAATGAGATGTTCAAGGGCAAGGGCCTGGGTTACGTCGTCCATCGCAAGCAGAACAACAACGACCGATACGAAGGGTACATTGATATTGTCCAGGGCGATCAGCGGGGTGAGGAGAAGAAGCCGTAGCACAAGTAGTGAATACGTTAATCCTCCCTTACCAAGTGGAGAGAATAACAAAGGAGTCTGCATGTCCGTTCGCTGTGTAGCCCTGCTGCGTGGCATCAATGTCGGTAAAGCCAAGCGGGTGGCGATGGCTGACCTCCGTGCCCTGATGGAAAAGCTGGGCTATAGTGATGTCAAGACGCTACTCAACAGCGGCAATGTTGTCTTTACCGTGCCTGGAAAGGTAACGGAACACATTGCTTCTCAGATAGAGAAAAGTATAGCTTCCAGGTTAGGAGTTGAAACGCGTGTATTCGTGGTCTCGGCATACGAACTCAACCAGATGATTCAAGCGAATCCACTATGGAAGGTGGCAGATAATCCTTCGAGGTATCTCCTTGCCATCGTGGATGCCCCGGGAGATATGGTGAAGTTGAAGCCCCTGCTCAAAGAAGACTGGGGCGCCGACGCGTTGGCTCACGGAAAGCGGGCAGCCTATCTCTGGTGTGCCAGTGGTATCCTCGAGAGCAAACTTCTTTCAGCCTTCAGCAAGGCGCTCAAAGATGGCATGACTACCAGGAACTGGGCGACGATACTGAAATTGCAGGCGATGATGGAAACAATTTGAGGCTTCGGGGCAATATAGTATTGAGCCCCAGTCACCTGGGAGAGAAGAGCAGGGCATTCATCACAACAGTTACGAGGATGGGCCATGCGTTCCGCATATCTTTTTGCTTTGATTCTCAGCGTTATGCTGCGGGTCTCGATTAGGGGCGATGATCCGCCGCTACAGTTGACGGCTGAGGAACAGGAGTTGGTAAACCTCACCAACGCGGCGAGGAAGAAGGAGGGGCTACCTGAACTCAAGCCTCATCCCAAGCTCTTTCAGTCGGCCCGGCTTCATGCCACCAACATGGCCAGGCAGGACAAGCTCGATCATGAGCTGGACGGCAAGACGATGATCGACCGTCTCAAAGGTGTTGAATATGGCGTGCAATCGGCAGCGGAGAACATTGCCCATAAACAGACGACCCCTCGCAAAGTGATGGCAAGCTGGATGGAATCGGAAGGGCACAAGCAGAACATCTTGACCGGTGAATTTATTCACATCGGTGTGGCGATGGCTAAGAACGCCAAGGGTGATCGGTATTGGGTGCAGGTGCTGGCGACGCCGTTGGTAAAATAGCGCTTCAGGCTGTCATGGCAACGGCAACCCGATTGGAGATTGAATCATGAATATGGCAGCATTGCTTCTCTCGCTGGTGGCGTTTTTCCCGGCACTGCCTGATGACAAAGAGAAGGCGCTCGACTTGCACTCCGATTATGTCGCAACGGGGCTGCCCTTGTCCATTCAGGGAAAGTACCACACGTTTTATAGCTTACGTCTTACGGGCAACCTGAAGCCGGGCAGCGGAGGCAGCGGTGTTTTCGAGTTCAATCCCAATGGGCCTGTCTACGACGAGTTTGGATACGTCTCGCAAGGCAATGGTCTGCCATGGGTCAAGCACGATTGCACGCTTAAATACGTCAAGAAGGGAACAGTGAGAGTCCAAGTCGGAAGGCGTCTTGGTGGGGAAGAGAAGGACATCGAATGGGTTCTGTACGAAATCAAAGGGCCGAAGATCACCAGCAAGTTATTCCTGGCCCTGGAACAGAACGAAGGACAGATGCATGGCCGGCTTCTGATGCATGACGATCAAGGAAAGGTGAAGAATGCTTTCACAGTATGGGGGCCTGACCCTCGGCCGCAAGAACCATGCCATCCCGGGTGCTTCCCGGCGGGGACGAAGATTGCTGTTGGCAGCGAGACCAAGGCGATTGAGTTGGTCAAGGTGGGGGATATCATCAGCACCATCAGTAAGGAAGGAAAGCAGACTCAGGGCAAGGTCACGTTTATCTTTGTCACCAAGAATCGGTTGTATGAAGTGAGGACGGATATAGGGACGTTGGTGACTACCGAGACACAGCCATTGTCATTAGCCAGCGGAGTGCTGCGAGCGGCGGGAGAGTTCCGTGAAGGGGATCAGATCGTTCGGTGGGTTAATGGGGCGAGATCGCTGGTGACGGTGAAGGAAGTGGTGCTAACGGACCGTTATGAGGCGGTATTTAACCTGGTGCTGGGTGAGCCCACGTTGTTCATTGCCAATGGGTATCTGGCGAGGAGTAAGCCGCCGGCGGTGGTGGCTGCGCGGAAGTAATATCGAGTCGTACACGTCGGGCAAACGCCCTGACGCTCGCTCGCCTCAATCTCCATACTTTTCACCGCTGTAACTCGCCCACAAGGCTTCTACCGGATGGGCGACCCAGATGTTGGGGTGTTCCGGTCGCAGATGCTTGGCGATCTGGAGCAGGCAGCCGGCATTGGCGGTGAAGACAGCTTCGGGCTGGGTGGCCAGCAGGTTATCGGATTTGCGTTTGCCCAGCCGTTCGGCCATCTCGGGCTGGGTGAGGTTGTAGCTGCCGGCTGCTCCACAGCAAATCTCGGACTCAGCCAGCGGCACCAGTTCTAGCCCGGGGATGAGGCCGAGCAGATCGCGTGGGGCCTGGCGTATCTTCTGAGCATGATACAGGTGGCAGGCATCGTGATAGGTTGCCCGCATCTTCAAGGGATGGGTGGGCTTGATCGGCCCCAGTTCCATGAGGAACTCGTTGATGTCTTTCACCTTGGACTGAAACCGGGTTCCCTTCTCGGCATAGGGTGTATGGGCAAGCAGATGGGCGTAGTCCTTCAGGGTCGATCCGCAGCCGGCGACATTGGTGACGAAGGCATCAATGCCATCACGGTCTAGCATGATATCGCAGAGTTTTTCAGCGAACTGGATAGCTGGGGCTTCCTGCCCGGCATGGAGATGCAGCGCGCCGCAGCAACCCTGGGAACGGGGCGTCCAGACATCGCAGCCATTCTTCTGCAAGACCTTGGCGGTGGCCCAGTTGACATGACGCAGGACGACATCGTTGATGCAGCCGGTGAGCAGCCCTACTGTGGCCCGTTTGGTTCCCTCAGCAGGCAGGAACTCAGGCAGTGCAGGCAGTGACTTCAATCTTGGCAGCATTTCCTGCATGGCTCGCATGCGGCGGGGCATGATTTGGGCTATGACTTGATCCAGTCGCAGCCATTGGAGCAGCTTGGCAGGGGCGAGGGCCAACCTTGCCCGCCAGGGGTAGGGGAAGATGTTGAAGATCACCAGTCGCTGCCACCAGGGGAGGTTCTCAGTGGCCTGGTTAGTCTTCACCAGATCGTTGCGGAACGGTTCGATGAGTCGGCCATACTGCACACCGCTGGGGCAGGCTGTTTCGCAGGCTCGACAGTTCAGGCAGAGATCAAGGTGTTGTTTGACATCGTTATCGAGTGGTATGCGGCCATCGACGACACCGCGCATGAGGTAGATACGGCCCCGAGGGGAATCCATCTCGGTACCCAGCTCGACATACGTGGGGCAGGCCGAGGTACAGAGGCCGCAATGGACACAATCGAGAAAGAGTTCGTAATCGATCCCTTTACCAATGGTGGCTGGCTTGGAGGGATCAATGGTGGGGAGCGGGTGTGGGGGCATGGGTTTCAGCGGAGTGCGGGGATGAGCTATCAGCCGTCAGCTATCAGCAATCAGTTGTCAGGATCTCATGCCGCCCTCTTTGGAAGATGTTTTGGGGGTCCATGGCTTGTTTGACTTTTCGCATGAGGGGCCATTCGCTGCGGGATGGGCCGAAGGGGTGGAGTTTACTCCTCCACTGAGCGGGGCAGCGGGAGAGGGTTACATGGCCGCCCATGGATGTTGCCAATTGGCGAATCTTCCCGATGGACTTGGTTGCATCCTCGAAGGATATCTTCTTCGGAAGATGCCCGATGACCACGCCTATTCCCGGTTGAGCTTGCATCATTTGTATGAGTGGTTGGGTTTGTATCGAGAACTCAGCACATCGACTGCCGGGCACATGTGCCTCAAAGGTCACGCTCTCGCCCGCATTCGCATATTCAACCAGTTCGTGAACAGCTCCGCCTGCTTCAATGCCCTCGTACAAAGTACCGAGAGTCACCATTCCTTGAGTGATCTCTCGTAGATGGTGATGCTGCCAATCCACTGCTTGACCAGAATCCTCGAACCCAAACTTCACAATCAAGGTTGGCTTTTGATCAGGTTCCATGACAAACACGACTGGCTTCAAACGGCTATTTCGGATCAGGTCGATCAATGCATCAGCCTGTTCCTTCCTGACTTCGCCTCCAATAAGAGAAATCTTCTCCGGTATAGGCTTCACCTTCAGCGTCACCTGCGTGATGATTCCCACGGTGCCGAAGGAACCGGTGAAGAGTTTACAGAAGTCGTAGCCGGCGACGTTCTTGACCACCCTTCCGCCGGCCTTGCACTCCTGGCCCTGATCGTTGATCCAACTGAGGCCGATGAGGTAGTCGCGCCAGGTGCCCCAGCCCGTGCGGCGTGGGCCATTGATGTTGGCGGCGATGCTGCCGCCTACGGTGGCTTGGTCTGGATGCGGTACATCAATCGGCAAGGTTTGGTGATTAGCTGCCAGGAGTTTCTGCAGGGCGCTGATCGTCATCCCCGCTTGCACGGTAATGGTCAAATCCTGATGCGGATAGTCGATGAGTTGATTCATGCCTGAAAGATTGAGCGACAGCCCAGTTTGGCTGGCAGGGGCGAGTTGATGTTGCTGGGTGTTGCCGGCGTAGGGGTAGACCGGGGTGTTGTGCTGCTGAGCGTCGCGCACTCTCTCTGCCAACTGGGTTACCGATTGAATGGGAATGAAGGTCAAAAGGCAATCTCCGGCAGCGGGCAGCGAATAGCACTCAGGAACCTGCTGAATAGCTTGTGGCAGAGTTATTCGATACTCCGAATAACCTGCTGGCTCGCAACTGCTTTGCGAATCTACAGGGTCATGCATGAGTACATGCATAACCCTGCCACGTCAGTCTAGTATGTTCCTGAGATGGTGGAGCGTAGGGGCATGACCACTCAATATTCTTACGGTTCCTTCCATTTCATTGCTAGACATGCCCACGATCAAACCCCATAATGGCGAAGTTCATCCTGATGACACCGGAGAGTAACCATGAACGTATTGTTGGCTTCGACGAACATTCTCCTGGCAGCGGCGGACGCTGCCCCGGCAGCGAGCGAGATTCCCTGGATGTGGATTGCCATCGGCATCGGCGTGGTGCTGGTGCTGATTGGTATTGGCATCTACAACGGTCTGGTCAATGGCCGGATTGAGACTCAGAATGCCTGGGCCCAGATTGATGTACAGCTTAAACGTCGGCATGACCTGATCCCGAATCTCGTGGAGACGGTCAAGGGTTATGCCAAGCATGAATCGGGCACGCTGGAGAAGGTCATTCAGGCTCGCAACGCCGCCGTCAGCGCTCAGGGAGTGAACAATCAGATTCAGGCTGAGAACCAATTGAGTGGCGCGCTGCGTCAGCTCTTCGCACTCTCCGAATCCTATCCCGATTTGAAGGCGAACACCAACTTCCTTGGTCTGCAGGAAGAACTCAAGAGCACTGAGAACCGCATTGGCTTCTCCCGGCAGCACTACAACGATTCGGTAGGGAAGTACAATGCTTCGCTGATGCGCTTCCCCAATAATATCGTGGCCGGCTTCACCGGCTTCACCCCTGTAGGCTTTTATGAAGTGCCTCCTGAAGAGGCGGCAGCCGTCAATCAGGCGCCGAAGGTTTCGTTCTAGTTTGAATGACAGCCCGACGCGATAGCGAGGGGCGGCGTGCAATCGCGAGGTCCACCCTCGCTAGCACGTTGGGCTGTCATAGTTGATGCCGCTTGCCTTTTAGCGCCGAGCACTTCTTATGGCCATGGTGACTTTCCGGGATCAGATCGCCGCCAACAAGCGGGCCAGCTTCTGGCTCGTGCTTTTCTTTATTCTGTTTACAGCGGCGCTGGCGGTGATTCTGGCGATAGCCTTTTTGTCGATGTCGACCGGTCGGGCGACCTGGAACGAGATTCAATCGGGGAGCATGATCGGCATCATCGCAGCGGTGATTGCTCTCGTCTTTTGTTTCTTTGCTTACTTCACCGGTGATTCTCTGGTGCTGGGGGTCAGCGGGGCGCAGGAGATTCAGCAACCTGATGATCCGGAGTTGTTTAACGTCGTTGAGGAAATGAGCATCGCCGCCGGGGTGCCGATGCCGAAGGTATACCTGATGCACGATGCTGCCCTCAATGCCTTTGCCACCGGCCGCGATCCGCAGCATGGCATTGTCGCCATCACGACCGGGCTACGGCAGCGGTTGACCCGTGATGAGTTACAGGGCGTGCTGGCCCATGAGATGGGGCATATTCGCAACTTTGATATTCGTTTGATGTTGCTGCTGGCTGTCTTGATTGGCGTCATTGTTATGCTCTCGGATTTCTTCTGGAGAGCCATGCGCAGCGGCGCTTTTTGGGGAAGCAACTCTCGTGGCAGCAGTGGAAGCAGCAGCAGTAGTGGGGGAAAGAAGGACGGCGCTGGGTTAATCATCGCTATCCTGATTATTGTGGCGTTTATTCTTAGTATCCTTGCCCCGATTCTGGCACAGATTATTCAACTGGCGGTCAGCCGTAAGCGTGAGTTCATGGCGGACGCTTCGGCTGTGGAGTTTACGCGCAACCCGCAGGGCCTGATCGATGCGCTGAAGAAACTCTCCGATGATAACCGTCCGCTGGTGGCAGCGAACCGTGGCACGGCTCACATGTTTATTGTCAATCCGATCAGGAAGTTCAGTGAAAGGTCGTCCACGATGTTCAGCAGCCACCCGCCGATTGAGGAGCGGATCAGGCAGTTGGAGTTGTTGATGCAGTAGGATGTGCATCAAAGTGATTTCTGAATGAATGGCAATATTGTTGTCCGGTTGCTTTACCTCACGGCAATTCAAGGCTATCACCCCTTTTCAGGAGATAGCCATGCCGACTCCCAATGAACTCGCCTTGCTCGCACAATTAGCCCGACGTGCTACCGATCTCAAGAAGATCGCCGATCTGCGAAACGCCACGATGGGTTCAGCTAAGCTGATCGAAGCTGCTTATATGGCTGAAGTCGCAGCCCAGGCGGAACTCGCAACAGCAGCAGCTGAAATGGGCGTGCCCTTGGCGGAGGCAGCGGCTATGGGCACCACAGCGGCAGGTACCGGAGCCACCGCGACCGCTGCGACGGGGATTGCTGCCTGGTTCACCTGGCCGGCGATCCTGGCTGGTGTCGCCATCGTCGGGGCTGTGACCGGAGGCGGTTACATCTACACCAACTGGGGCAAGCCTTCGGTAGAACCGGTGAAGGCCCGCCCGGCGATGCTGGGCAATCATCTCAAGCCGACGTTTCCAGACACTCCCGTCAAGCCGGCGAGTTCGAGCGATGTCTACTACATCTATGCCATCAACACGTCGGGCTGGTCGTTCTACATCGGGAGGCCTTCGGATGTCGAGGGGCGCCCAGGAAGACAGTTTCAGGATGGCGGCACGGGGGAGGCGCCGGTCGAGTTCAAGAAGCTGGTTGATAAGAAGTTCAACAGTGCCAGTGAGGCGAAGGCTTATTTGAAGGCTCGGGTTACCCCCGGCAAGCAGAGTGTTTGGACCGGCACCTGGATGAAGTTTGAAGGTGGGGAAGAGTGTCGCATGGTGCATGTGGGGTTTTGAAATGTAACTCCAAGGCAATCGACAGGGAAGGGGCGTGGTATGTCGAGGGCGAAGTACAACTCGACATACCTCGCTGGCTGGAGTAAGATGATGATCATGAGCACAATAGAACTGCGTCGTGAAATCAAGAAGGCTATTGATCGCCTGCCTCTGAAGAGATTGGCGTCATTGGCGGACTATATTCATTTTTCAAATTTCCCACCGGTGGAGCAGCGAGTGACGACAGCCAAGCGGGCGATTGATGCGGGTAAAGGGGTGAATTGGCGGAAGGGCTAGTAACACAAGCTTTGGGGAATCTTTGGGCTGCTCGTTGTAGTAATTTGATTGCCATCGCCTATGCAGTTTAAGTGACGGCAGCAAGTCATCGCTCCCCCTCGCCCCCAACCCCTCTCCCCTCCAGGGGAGAGGGGAGTTATACCCAAAACATCTTGTCGTTCCTGATCCATCCTTGCAATAGTGTCCCAAATCGAAAATAATATCAGAATCTCTGGACCAATCACCTCTTTGCCAGGCAGTAAGGTCGTACGAGGAATTGACGATGCGAACCATCTGGCAGGTCATCCTGCATAAGCCCAGTTCACGGAGTGATGCGGCTTTGCTGCATTCCTTTGTTGAGAGCAAGAGCGAAGAGGCGTTCTCGGCCCTGGTCGAACGGCATGGGGGCATGGTGCTGGGTGTGTGCCGGCGTGCCCTGGGCCATTCGCAAGATGCTGAGGATGCTTTTCAGGCAACGTTCCTGGTGCTGGCGCAGAAGGCTGCCCGGTTGCATGGGAACAGTTCGCTGGGACCCTGGCTCTATGGCGTCGCCCAACGGGTGGCGATGAAGGCCCGGAGCAAGCGGCCTGTCCATGCACCTTACGATGAGGAGTTTGTTGCCGCCCCGGAGGATCATCCCATGAACGGGGAGGAGCTACGCCCGATCATCGACGAGGAGATTGCCCATCTTCCTGATCATTACCGCAGCGTCTTTGTTCTGTGTGAACTGCAAGAGCTCACCAAAGCTGAGGCGGCCAGGCAGTTGGGCGTTCCCGAAGGGACAGTCAGCAGCAGACTGACGCGGGCCAGGGAGATGTTGCGTGGTCGACTCTTGAAACGTGGCGTCACGCTCGGGTCGCTGGCTGCACTCGATGGGCTGCTCGTTCCCGGTTCGGTCTCGGCACACCTCGCACAAACGGCGGTCAGCACGGCGATGAAGGTCGCCCTCGGAACCACGCTGTCCGCTTCGGTGTCGTCCACGGTTCTCCATCTCGCACAAGGAGCAACGCCTGTCATGGTACTATCGAAATTGCAAATGGCTGCTGTCGGCCTGGTTCTCGCAACGGGTCTCTCTATTGGCACCGGCTACGTGGCCGGCGGCTGGGGGCAGGAGAAGAACGCCGCCAAGCCGGCGGTGAAGCCGAAGGAGACCTTGCCTACCAAAGATATGGCCGCAACAGGCGAACCAGCCTCTCACCTTGCCACGGATCGTGCCGGCATCGTAGCGAAACTGGGCCAGGTGAACCCGATCTTTGGCGCGGTGTTCGACAAGCCCATGAGCTTGGAAGAATGGCAGTATCTTCTTGAGAAGGAAGCCGGCTTGATCAGTGTTATCGATCTGAACTCATTTCGGGATCACGACCCGAACATTAAATTAGAAAAAATACGAGCAGAGAAACTGACTCTGCAGCGGATGGCCAACTCATCAACCGGAACCATCCTGCACACTTTGCTCGATGGACTCTATCTCGGGGATCAACCCATTCCGGCAACGTATTTGATTCGCCGAGGGACGCTGGTGATTGTATCGCAGGATTATGTCAACTACGCGGCGAATAAGCTTCTGGTATCGTTGGAAGCCAAGAACCGCGAAATGACCATTGTCGAAGCCCTGGAGGAGTTATCCAAGGATACCGGCATCTCGATCGTCATCGATCCACGTGTAGCTCAAATGGCCATGGAAACCAAAACTACGGCCAACACCAGTTTCCGCAACATCAAGTTGATCAATGCCGTTCGGCTACTTGCCAACATGGCTGATCTGACCGTGTTCAACATGGATGGCATTCTCTATGTTTCGACGGCTGAGAATTGCAAGAAGATGGAAGAGGAGATGGCGAAGGGTGGGCAGTGAGTTCGATCAAGATACCCTCTCACCCCTAGCCCCTCTCCCGCCAGGGGAGAGGGGAACAAGAAGAGCCGGCGAGGAATGATCCT
>DAOMFV010000123.1:0-15517 GCA_035430005.1 Gemmatales bacterium | reverse complement strand
CACTGGTTTACCGCTCTGTCCCAGCTTATGCTAGATCAATGTCAACACGGCCTAGATGAAGTGATTCGAGTTTGGTCCGGAACTGTAGCAACAGTTTTTCGACTGTTTTGACCTTGCTGAAATCAAGGCCATCACGTTTACACACTGCTTTGAGGCACTTAGCCAATAATCTGACGAGATAATCATCGCGGTTGTTGCCATATAGCTGATTGATCACTGTGGGATCGATGCCTGCCTGTAGACAAATAATCTCCGCTTCCGGGGCTTGATGAAAGGCTATTTGCTCGTGTCGAAGAGTTGACAGGGTCTTCACATAAATATCGTGATACCCAGGAGTTTGGAAATCAAGTTCTTGCAGCTTAGCAGTGAACCGTTGAGCGATATGAGCCACTTCTGTTTTGTAGGGCAGTTCGACACGTTCATCATCTTCATAGTCACAAATGAATGCTCGAAGTTTCTGCCATTTCATGAGTCATCCCCGCATCGTTCCATAGTAAACTTAGATGTCAAATACTCCTGTAGTTTACTTCCCTTCGATCCGATACAGATGTGTCCTCGTCCTCAGCAACAACCCATTCCCCACCACCGCTGGCGAGGCGGTGCAGCCAATATCCAGCTTGTTCTCCGCCAGCAGTTTGTACTCCTTGCCCGCAGCCAGCACGAGGGTGTTGCCCTCCTGGTTCGGGATGTAGAGCTTGCCATCAGCATAGATCGGCGAGGCCCAGAAGTTGCCTGCATAGCGCTTCTGCCAGACTTCCTTGCCGGTCGCTGCATCGAGGCAAGTCACAATCCCCGCATCGCTGACCATGTAGATCAGGCCATTGATCAAGAGCGGCGAACTCCGTTTCGACACCGTCTTGCTGTTCGTCCACGTGATCGGTCGTTGGCTTGCCCCTTGATCGGGAACCGCGATCAGGTTCGTTGGCCCATCGCCGGTGGTGAAATAGAAGTGCCCGCCGCCATGCAGCACCCGGGCGGCAGCGTTCATGCCTCCCTGCCGGACGCTCCAGAGTTCATCGCCGGTGCGGGGGTTGTAGGCAATGGTCGCCATCGCACTGGGGCTAACCATTTGCACCTGGCCGTTGATCGTAAACAGTCCCGGCGTGCTGTAGGCTTTCTTGTTGTCGCCATTGCTCGTCATATAGTCGGTCGAACGGGTCTTCTTCCAGACCGTCTCGCCGGTGTCTTTGTTCACCGCAGCCAGGTACTGCTGATCGACGCCATCAAAGGTAAGAATCAACAGGTTCTCAAAGATGGCAGGAGACGATGCAGGCCCTCGGAAGTGATCACAAGGAAAGTCTCGCCGTTCCCAGAGCTTCTTGCCGGTGGCTGTGTCGAGACAGGCGGTGCCATAACTGCCAAAGTGAACATAAACCCGCCCCGGCTCGATCACCGGCGAACACGAAGCGTAACTGTTGGTGGCATGACAGAACTCAGGCTTGGCCACATCGAACACTTTGATGTCGTAAACTATCGAGCCAGTATGAGCATCCAGGCACATAGCGAACAACTCTTTGCCATCCTCAGGAGCGGTCGTGATCCAAATCTGGTTGCCCAGCACCACGGGAGATGACCAGCCCTTGCCATGGATAGCCGTCTTCCAGCGGATGTTCTCCTTCTCGCTCCAGGTGGTGGGCGGTTTGCAGGTGGCTGGGGCGATACCGGAACCATTGGGTCCACGGAACTCGGTCCAGGAGTCGTCGGCATGCAGTGGCATCATCATAAAGAACAGAATGCTGACGGCTGCCATTCTCTTTGCCTTCCTCTTCAGGTAGATAGTGGTGATGGTGAAGAAGCAGATGATCACCAACCCGGTGAAGGCCCCCAGCCAGCGTCGTTGAAACACGCTCTCCTTATCCGCCCCTACTGTTTGCTCATCAACTGCCGCCTCGATGGTGAAGGTGATTTCCGTCCGATGCCCGCCGCCGGCGTTGACGTCGATGGTGTAGCTGCCGGCACCCGGGGCGGGGATCGAACATAATCCCTTTTCATCGGTGACGGCTTCGTGTAGCAGCTTCTTGTTTGAGAGGAGTTTGACCTTGGCCCCGTCGGCGGGGGTTTCGTTGTCGAACCAGGCTTCGATGCGGAGGTTGGTGCCTTGGATATCGACCTTGGCACAGAGGTTGTGGGGCAGGGGAGCGAGGCACAGAAGTAGAGTGAGGAGCGGCATTTGATCGAGGTGATGGGGTCGTTGGTATTGCACGTCCACCCCCGGCTTGAAGAGCCCGGGGGCTAAATAGTGGGAAAATGGTTATCGTTGATACACGATCTTACCATGGACGATGGTCATGACCACTGTCGTTTTGCCGATGTTGTCTTGTTCGTTCCTGTCGAGAATATCCCGATTCAGCACGACAATGTCAGCATTCATGCCCGGCTTCAATACGCCCTGCTGCCTCTCGGAGAACATGGCGTAGGCTGCCCCGGCTGTGTAGGCATGCAGCGCTTCCTCCACTTTGATCTTCTGGGCTGGGAACCAACCGGCCGAATACTTGCCATCCAGAGAACGGCGATTGACTGCTGCATCGATGCCCACCAGCGGATTGAGCGGAGCGACGGCCCAGTCGGAACCGAACGACAGCGTCGCTCCGTTGTCGACCAGGCTGCGGTAGGCATACGAACTACTGCACCGCTCCGTGCCGATGCGTCCCTCGGCCCACTTGGCATCATCGATAACGTGATAGGGTTGCATCGAAGCGATCACCGAAGCTTTGGCAAAGCGTGGGTAGTCTTCCTGCCGCAGATGCTGGGCATGCTCAATCCGGAACCGGCGATCACGCGGGCCGTTCTTCTCGTTTACCTGGGTGTAGATGTCGAGCAGTTTCGCATTGGCTTCGTCGCCGATGGCATGGACGACGACTTGCAACCCCAGCTTGTCCGCCTCCAGGGCATATTGCAACATCGCGCTCGGCGGCGTGACCCATACGCCGGTCGTGGTGGTGTCGTGCCGATAGGGATCGAACATCTTGGCGGTGCTGGAACCCAGCGACCCATCCATGAAGCCTTTCACTCCACCGAGTTGTGCCAGTCCGGTGCCACGCCCCTCTTTGGCAAGGAGATCAGCCAGCCCACGAGCTTCCGTGATGGGCCAGAAGAGCCGCACCCTGACCGAGAGTTCGCCCCGGCTCTCCAGGTTCTTGTAGTGTTGCCATAACTTTATTCGAGTCTCACGGCCCGAGCCATCGATGTCATCGATGGCTGTCACACCTACGCTGCGAGCCTCCTCCAGGGCACGGCGAATACCTCGGACAATATCCTCTTCATCGGTCGCCGGGATGACGCTGGCCATGAGGCTCATGGCGTTATCCCTCAGGATGCCCGTCGGCTCCTGAGTGCCTGCTTTGCGAACGACCTCGCCACCGTTGACCTCTTTGGTGTTAGCATTGATGCCCGCTTTCTTCATGGCTACCGTATTCGCCAGCGACATGTGCCCATCGTAACGGCGGAGATAGACAGGGCGGTCAGGTGACACGTACTTGTCAATCATCGCAGCGGTGGGCAGCACGCCATTGAAGGTGCGGTCGTGGTCCCAGTTGCCGCCCAGCATCCAACGGCCTGGAGGCAGCTTCTGATCGTACTCTTTCAGCATCTTGCCAAACTCTTCTTCGTTGGCACAAAGCTTCAAGTCAATTTGCCCCAGGAAGATGCCGGCACTCAGGAAATGGACGTGGCTGTCGTGGAAGCCAGGGACGATCCGCTGGCCCTTGATATCGATGACTTTCGTAGTGGGGCCACGATGTCCGAGGATCGTCTTGTCATCGCCGACTGCCAGAATGCAGCCATCTCGGATGGCGATGGCAGTATTCGAGGCAGGTTCTTTGATGCCGGCCCAGACCCTGGAGTTGTAAACGATGAGATCGGCTGGCGGAGGTGCGGATAATACCGGGGCCACGCACAACACCATGCTAACGAACAGACTGGCCCAACTCTTTGGCATAACTGGTTCCTTCATCAATCAGTGAGAATCCCATGCTCTTGAGCAGCGAACGGGCTTCGGTGTTCTCGACCGGAATCACCGTCTCCACCTGTTGGAAGAGTTGATCGTTCAGATGTTGCAGCGTCTGGGCAATCAGAAACTTGCCCAGCCCCTGGCCCCGTAGTTCGGGTATTACGCTCAGCCCATACAGGCCGGCCTGCGGTGGCTGCGATTTGCCGACGAACTGCGTCATTTCCGATGCGCGCATTTCGGCGACCGGTCGATCGATAGCCGTTTCGAGAAGTTCAAAGACGGTCGTCTCGAACCCACCCTGCAAGGCTTCATCGAAAAGAGTCGTTACTTTGCGTGGCCCCACGCGCAGCTCATACTTGCGCCGCAGATGGACGAACCGGGGATCGCCCCACGGCACGGCCTGGTTCATCGCTCGGCCATAGATCTCGTACCGTTCCTTGGGCGTGTAGCCTTGCGACTGAATGAACTGATCAGCGCCCGTCATTGACTTGAGCACCCCGGCCGGGCTGATGCTGCCGAGCATGCCCCAGCAATATGGGTACCGGCTCCAGTTGCAGCCAAAGCGAGCATCAGTCGTACCCTTCTCCAGAAGATAAGCTTCGGCTTTCTTCAGGAGCGTTGCCCCCAGCCCCTGCTTGCGATAGTCCGGGTGTACCAGCAGCATGGAGACGACGCCGAGCTTGGGATCAAGAGCGTTGCGTTCCGCGGAGACGCCAAACCCGGCCAGCACCGCACCGATAAGTTGCTGGTTGGGTGCCCGTGTATCATCGAAAGCCAGCGTCATGGCCCGTGGATCGAACCACGGCTTGCAGAACCACTGCATCTCCAGAAAAAAGGGCTTGATCGACTTGCAACATCCCCGTCCCGTGAGCGCAACGTTCCACAGCGACACCACCGAGGGCGTATCGTAGTTCTTGTAGGGTCGGTAGGTGATGGTCACACGGAAGCCCAGCAAGGGAGTAGGAGGTTGATTATAGTGCGCGAGTCGATTCTGAGGCTGATGCAGTCCTGAGTGCTGAGTACAAATGGCAACTGACTACCGCTATGATATCCCTACTCCCAAGGACACTCTATGCCTGAAGTCCCTAATGGGCTTTTGCTTCCTCCCACCCTCATCACCGCCCACCTTCCAGGCATCGCGGGCAGCCTCAAAGAACGGCTCGAGGACTTCATCGTCGAAGAAATCCCCGCCTATCAACCGAGCGGGGTAGGTGAGCACCTCTACCTGTGGATCGAAAAGCGTGACATGGGGGCTGAGTATTTCCAGCGTCAGATCGCCCAGCGTCTTAACATACCCACCGGCGAGATCGGCACAGCCGGCATGAAAGATCGTCGAGCGATCACCCGGCAATGGGTCTCGATGCCGGTCCGGTGTGAACCGCTACTTACCCAACTCGAAGGGGATGGCCTCACTGTCCTGAAAGTCACCAAACATGGCAATAAGCTGCGGCCGGGGCATCTCCGAGGGAATCGTTTTGAGATTGTGCTGCGGAACGTCACCTCAACAGAGAACATACCAGCCATCATCGAAATGATCCAGCAGCAGGGCCTGCCCAACTATTACGGCACCCAGCGGTTTGGGCGGGATTACGAGACTCTGCGGATCGGCTGGGCGATGCTGCATGGGGAACGAGTGAAGGTGGGGCACTTTCTCCGCAAGCTCGCCCTCTCGGCGGTGCAGTCGGCCATGTTCAATCGGTATGTCAGTCAGCGTCTACAGGATGGCTTCTTCCGCCAGGTGCTCAGCGGCGATGTTATGGGCAAGTGGCCGGGCGGCGGCATGTTCGTGAGTAGCGATCCCGTTACCGCACAAGGTCGCTTCGATCGGCGCGAGATCGTACACATGGGGCCGATGTTTGGCAGCAGGATGCGGGCCGCCGAGGGGGAAGCCCGTCAACGGGAGATGAAGTCATTGGAAGAGAACCAACTCACCCTCGATCATTTCCACACAGGCGGCAAGCTGCTTGAAGGCACCCGTCGGCACAACCTCATCTATGTGGAAGAACTTCAATGGTCTGCACAAGATAGTGCGGTCACACTGAAGTTCACGTTGCCTGCCGGGGCGTATGCGACCGTGCTGCTGGCGGAGCTTATGAAGACTGATTCATCGCCTGCTGACGGCGATTGACATGGCCGGGCTGACCCGGAAGTGGGCCTGGCTCGGCGATCTTGCGGTAACCCATCGAATGCAGCACTTCCAGCACTTCCGTCCATGTCGGAAACTGCCTGCCGCTGAGACGCTTGTAAACGTCCATGGTTCGCATGAACTCGACTTCCTCGGCTGTGTAATCAAGTTCACAGGTGGTCGGATCGACCTGTCGACGGCGTTCGATACCACGCCGGTCGGTGCCGCTCCGCCGTTCGAAGGCGACGGGGATCGTTTTCTTACGGCGATCAGAAGCCGAGGCTGTGCCCCGTCGATCAGCGGGAGCCCGGCGATCCACATGAAGCACCGCTTCGGTAGCCCGGTCGGAAGCACGTTTTTGCTGGGTCTTTTCGCTCATGGACGCAACCTAATTGTCAGTACGTCCATCCTTGGAGGTCTTGGAAAGCGGGACGAACTCTACGGAAGTGGGAGTCCCTCTCCACTTCCATGGGTTCCATCATACCGGGCCTCGATTTCATTCGCCATGCTCTTTTGCACCCGATTTTGACAAGTACTCGATTTCACGACAAGTCGTGCGGTATGTAGGGGGGCTTCCACATGGGTAGAAGTTAGGAGCCAGAAGCCAGAAGCCAGAAGTTATGGATTTATGTTTTTCTGGCTATTGGCTTCTGGCTTCTGGCACCTTTTGTAAGATAAGCGACACTCTATTATCAAAGGATCTCTTGTGCCCGATTCGTTTTCTTCGACCGCTCAGAAATACCTGGAAGAGTTGAAGCTCATGGCCTCGTCCATGGCGCTGATCGCCATCGTGATGGGCATCGTCCTCTTTCTGATCTGGCGGCGAACGGGCATCCCCCGCCAACTTGTCGGCAAGGAACGGAGCATCAAAGTACCCTGGGACTGGCTCGAAGTCTTCCTGGCCGCTCTGATCATGATCTATGTCTTCGAGGCGGCTGTCATCGCCGCTCCGTGGGGCAGGCAAAAGCTAAGCAGCGAAGCCTATGCCGGCTTTCAACTGGGTGCCGCAGCCAGTGTGACTCAAGTCTCGGTAGATGGCGGCCTGTCGGGCGGCCTGTTGACAGCAGCGGGTGCTATCCAGGCGGCGCCGCTGGAACTGGCGAAGCTCGTCGATGATGCCCGCATGCGCATGATCAACATGATCCTGTTCTTCCCCCTGGTGCTGTTACTCTTGCTGAATGTTCTCAAGCGGTTTTGCGGGGCCAGGCTCTATCAGTTGGGCCTGCACCTCAACCACTGGAAGGAGAATGTGACGCTGGGCTCGGTGGGATGGGCTGTCATCACCCCTACCTGTTTCATTGTGCTGCTTCTCGTCTCGCTGAGTTTCTGGGAAACCTTGTGGGGCCGGTCGTCTGATCATCCGATGCACACGTTGCTCACCAACGATCCTCGCGTCTTTACCTGGATCCTGGTCGGCGTTATTACCTGCGTTATCGCTCCGCTCAAGGAAGAAATCCTGATGCGGGGTATCGTGCAACCCTATCTGGTTCGCAATCCGCTGGTTTCCGATATTCTCATCGTGATGGGCATCGTCTGGGCCTTTACGATGCTGATGACCCCTGGCGCCGGGCCGGATCGGGGCATGGGCTTGGGGCCGCTCTTCTTTGTAGCGGTGGCCGTTTCAGGCTACTATTTGTTTGAGAAATGGACCCAGCAATGGATCAAGGAACCGGGGGCAGCGCGTGGCATTTATGCCACCTCGCTGGTCTTTGCTACGTTACACATGGCTGCTTGGCCACAACCTATCCCCATCTTCCTCTTCAGCCTCGGTGTCGGGTTCCTTGCCTACCGTACCCGTTCGCTGGTCGGGCCAATTACCGTGCATCTCCTGTTCAATTTGACGACTATGATCATGCTCGTGTTGGGGCAGTATCCCAAGTTCAAGTGGTAGCGAGCACGCTCGCCTGACAAGTGTTTGAATCGATGGCTAGTGCCTGCAACAACGTACCCGCCTGGAGATGTTCCTTCCGTACCAGCCCGAAGGCAAGGAGCGACTGTCCCTTCGGCGACCAGGCTACCGTCATCAGCTTGCCCACTTCCTTGTCGTTAATCTTCAGCGCCGCTCCCTGCCAGACAGTCTCTGGATCGCCATCGATCTTGAGGCGTCTCAACTGCCGGTTCACGTGTCCATAAGCCCGGATGCGGGCGACCGTTTCCTGGCCAATGTAGCAGCCCTTGTTGAAACTGATCGCCTGCTCAGTGCGGTTGGCTTCCTGGGGCAGCATCGTTTCGTCGATATCGATGCCATACGCCGGTGTGCCAGCTTCCACCCGCAATACCTTCCACAAAGGATCGTTGGAAGCAAGCAGCGGGATGTTCAACTCATTCATCTTGGTCATTGCTTTGGCAGCATGTTCGCTTGCGCCCCAGACAAACACGCCCGGTAAGCCGAGAAAGTCACACCGCTGCATGCTGACGTTCACACCGCCCCACTCGATGGATCTGTTCTGCCACGGCATCCATTCAGATACTTCGGGTATCTTGTTGAACAATTTTCGACCCGTGACGAGCCAGAAGAAGTCCTTTTCGGTACGATCCTCGAACTGGACATCCTCTCCAATAATGTACTTTACCAGATGGTCGATCACCTTAGGTATCAGCCCCGGTTCCATCGTCAAATACAGATCATTCTCTCGAATGGCGACACGCAGCCAGGCTACGATGCGGGCCTGAGCCGTCGTCAAAAACGTTTCACAGCCTGAGCCGACACCGGGCTTGATGACATCGTTGGTCGTGAAGTTCTGTAGGAACGCCGCCCGGTCTTTGCCCGTCAGGCTGAGCTTGCTGAAAGTAGAAAGATCAAAGGCGATGACCCTGCTCTGGGCCTGCTCATAGTAAGGCGAGATGGTTTGCATGCGGATAGTATAGTATGTGCAACGGGCTCTAAATTTCTCTACATAAAAGATTAGGTGGCACAGACATTCTTGTCAGTGGTGCAGTCATGCGACGCTGACAAAACAGAACAGGATCGAGTGGAATACCACACGACCCTGCCACGTTTCACGCATTGGTTTGCTTAGAAAACAATCTCGATCGACGCCGAGGGGCCATAGTAAACAGCAGTATCTGTGGTCTTGCGGAGCGTTGGAGAGAGTTCCAGATCGTAGTGGAACTGTCCGTCCGCGGTGGCCAGGCCGGTGTAGACGTTGACCGTATAGCCTGCTCGCACTCGCATGTATCCGCCGGCATTCATATCGAGGAACAGGCCGGTTTCGAAGGCATTGGCCAGACGCTTGGATGACTTGCCAACATCGTATCCGACAAAGCCGTCATCGCGAATAAGCGATTGCGTGGTGGTTGCCTGGTTGCACAGGAAGGCGATTTTCTGATCCCACGTGATCGACCAGGTGGTATTGAGCCGCTGAGTCATGTTCCAGCCGATCTGTAGACCGTACATATCGTTGGAACCGCCCCAGGTGAGCGTGGCTCGTGTGGTCGGATCGTCGATCCCGAATTGCAGATCGTCGTCGATCGTATAGTGCTGCATGCTGTCTTGAATCTTAAGGTAGCGGAAGCCTATCATGTAGTTGAAATCGAACGTCTTCCAACAGGCACCGAAGAATCGGAGATTGGCTTCGCCGCTGTAGATGGAGTTCCGGTAGGTCAGCCGCATGAGATCGGCATTGGTCCATAAGCCCTGGTTATCCTGGAAGCCTACGGGGATGTTGAAGTAGGGAGAATTGAGCCGACCCAGCGATATCCACTGAGTTTGCACCGGGTGGTCGGCAAGATAAAACCCGCCAACTTCAAAGAGAAGATTGTGGCAATCATCCTGGAGGCCAATGTAGGCCTGAAGGCCGTTGTTCAAGGTGCCGCTGGCTGTATTGAAGTTGCCAATAAATGGGGTAAGGCCAAAGGCAGGATCACCATCGCCGTCATGGTTAAAGTCAAGAGGTTCCTGCGAGATCAAGGGGATGCTTCGAGTGCCATTGCGCTGTAGGCCGATGTAGCCGACCTTGGCATAGAACCGTCGTTTGTCTCCCATTTCGTCGTACCAGAGCCAATCGCAGCAGCCGCCCTGATTACAGCCGGAGATGCCGGGATAGTAAGTCGCGCCCATCGGCAGGCCGACGCCAGGCGCGCCATTAGGGCCGCATTCGCCGAAGTTCATAGTCGGGCCGTCGGGTAGACCGGGCATGCTCCCCATTCCCGAAGGCATTCCAGGCATTCCGCCCTGCATGGCAGGCATTCCCTGCATCATGGGCATGCCGCCCGGCATGCCGGGCATCCCTGGGCCGTAACCGGTGCCAAACATGGGCATGGGGCCACCGGGCATTCCTGCCCCCGGTGCCACGTTCATGGGCATCGGTTCACCAGGAACGCCTTGTGCCTGTGCCATGGGGCAAAGGCCTGCGAATCCCAATCCCAACAGCATTCCGCTTGCCCATCGATTCGCCATGATCTATTTCCCCTGACGGCCCCGCGGCGGAGGCTCGTGTCCCCCACTGCCTGTCTCTTGAACAGGGAAACCCCGCGCAAGCAGACTATTGCAGATGGGTAAATCATCGGCCTGTATCATCGGCATTCTTGAAACAATCCCTAACCTCACTACCCCCCGCAACTCCGGCAAGGTTCGCCTGGTCCACCTTCCCTCATCCGCCAAAGTTCGCTAATATGGGCAAACTTGACCAGCTTCTCACGCAGGAACCACGTTTCCATGTCGACTGAATCCCCGATGCCGGTATCTACGCAAACCAGCGAACCTACCCCGTTGCCTACGCTCACTCCCCTGGAACGGCGAATTCTTGGAGTTCTCGTCGAAAAGGCGAAGACCACACCCGACAGTTATCCTCTCACGCTCAACAGTTTAATCACCGGCTGCAATCAGAAAAGCAACCGGGAGCCGGTCATGGATGTGAGCGATGCGGAAGTGGAAGAGGCGATCCCCAACCTCAAGAAGCTTGGCTATATGCAGCAGATCATGGGCAGTGGCCGCACCGATAAATTCCGCCATTGTCTGTACGATGCGATGAAGCTGGACAAGGTTCAGTTAGCTATCATCGCTGAACTCTTGTTGCGAGGAGCTCAGTCTGAGGGGGATCTGCGTGGCCGAGCGAATCGCATGGAACCGATCGCCGACCTGGAAGCCCTGCGACCCATAGTGAAAACCCTGGCCGAGCGTGGCATGGTGATCTACCTCACCCCCGAAGGCCGCCGAGGCACCATGGTGACCCATGGGTTTCACACTGCCGAAGAACTGATGCTGCTGAAATCCCGTGCCGAACGCTGGGCGGTGGAGGAACCTGTGGCAGCAGCCGCACCACGTTCCGCCCCCGCCTCCTCTTCACTGGAACCTCGACTGGTTGCCATAGAGCAAGCGGTCACCGAATTACGAGAACAAGTGGCTGATCTGAAGCGACAGTTGGGAAGCTAAGTATTTCTCGTTCCCATGCTCCGCATGGGAACGCACTGCAACAGCGGCTCTGCCACTAGTCAGAGGCAGGGAAGCGCCACCATCTGAAGGGCCACCATCTATTGACTCCCGGCGGAGCCGGCCATGCAGTCCGTTCCCAAGCGGAGCTTGGGAACGAGTTGAAAGATCAATACATGAAGGGCTGCGCCTCGATTAGAATAGAATACCCCTCACCCTAACCCTCTCCCCAGAAGGGAGAGGGAACAATCCTCGGTTTGAGATGTAAGGCATCAAGAGTAGCATCCCCATGACCAATCAACCTGTACATGTACTAGTCGTCGGTGCCGGCCCGGTCGGGCTGACGATGGCTGCGGCGCTCACCCATCATGACCTCAAATGCAGGCTGATCGACAAAGCTGCAGAACCAACGGACAAATCGAAAGCTCTCGTCGTCTGGAGCCGCACGCTGGAGTTGCTCGATAACCTCGATCTGGCGACGACCTTCGTCGAGACCGGCATGAAGATCGACGGGGCCAGCATCTACGGCAGCGGCAAGAGGCTGGTGCATCTCGCCATCTCTGGTCTCAACAGCCCGTTCGGCTTCCCGTTGATGATTCCCCAGAGCGAGACCGAACGATTGCTCACCGAGCATCTCAAAGAAAAGGGCGTGGACGTCGAACGGCAGGTGGAACTGCTCACGTTCACCGAGCAGGACGATTCCCTCGTTGGCAAACTGCGTCATACCGATGGGCGAGAAGAATCGTTTACCGTCCCCTGGCTCATCGGCTGCGACGGCGCTCACAGCACGGTTCGTCATACTCTGGGCATGCATTTCATTGGTCATGCGGAGCCCAACGACTGGCTGCTCGCCGATGTCCACATCGAAGGAACCTTGTCCACAACCGAAATCAGCGTCTTCTGGCACGAGAAGGGCGTGCTGGTGCTCTTCCCCATTAGCAAAGACCGGTTCCGAGTGATTGCTGATATAGGCAAGGCGGGCGTAGATCGTCCAGCCGACCCGACGTTGGCTGAGGTGCAAGCCAAGGTCGATGAGCGCGGCCCCGGCGGACTGAAACTGGTCGATCCCGTCTGGCTGGCCGGCTTCCGCATCAACGAACGCAAAGTAACCGACTACCGCAAGGGCAGGGTGATGCTGGCCGGCGATGCTGCCCACATACATAGCCCTGCCGGCGGACAGGGCATGAACACCGGCATGCAGGATGCCTTCAACCTGGCCTGGAAGCTGGCACTCATCCAGCGCGGCCAAGGGCAGGCCAAGCCATTGCTCGATAGTTATTCGCAGGAACGCAGCGCTATCGGTGATCAAGTGTTGCGAGGAGCGGAGAAGATGACGCAAATAGCGACGCTGCGCAACCCCGTCGCTCAGTTCCTGCGCAACCACATTGCCAGCGTGGTGTCATCGTTCGGGTTCGTGCAGGACAAGATCAAGAACGCGCTGTGTGAACTCTCGATCAACTACCGACATAGTGCGTTGTCTGTGGAAGACTGGCCCATGGGACGAGGCGGCGAGGCTGCGGGTGATCGGCTCGGCGACGCCCCACTTCTGTCAGCTCAGAATGGCAAGCCTACGACTCTGTTTCGTGTGATTCATGGCACACGGCACGCACTGCTACTGCTACCTTCCGTAAACGATCAGGATACAGTTTCGGCGCTGCTGAAGATCACCAAGGAAGCAGAGCAGGCCTACCCAAATGTCATGTCAACGAATCTCATCTTGAAGACAGCAGCGAACCTCACTGCTCATTCCCAAGTGCCTGTCTGGCTCGATGCCGACGGAACCGTGCATCGACAGTTAGGCGCGAACGATAATACCCTTGTCCTCGTTCGCCCCGATGGCTACATCGGCTACCGCTGCCAACCGGCCGATGGAAAGGCGTTGCTGCAGTATCTTGGGCGATACCTAAAGAGTTGACCACTCGTTCCCATGCTCCGCATGGAACGAGAAGCACAGAAACCTCATACTTTTCTTGGTCAGCCCCTGTCAAGAGGGGTAGAATGTATCGAACGAGGTTGGTAATCTTTGCACTTGAATGGCAAACCTCGAAACGAACGGAAGTCTCACTGGATACTGATAATGGCACAGCGAGAAAACTCGCCCCCTTCTGATGATAAGAACGCCGACAAGACCAAGCGTGCGTCCACCTTCCTCAACGGCCCATGGTGGATTCTGATTCTGGTTACCCTCGCGCTCTTCGTGTTTCTCCTGATGCGTGAACAGTACCTGGGCAACACTCGTGTTCCCTACAGCGAGTTCAAACTCCAGCTGGCCCGGGGCAACGTGAAGAATGTCAAGATCGGGGCGACCGTCATCCGGGGTGAACTGCGTGATTACAAGCAACTCCCCGAAGACTACAAGAAGGGGCGTCGTGATTCGGACAACTCCTTCACCACCCTTAAGACTGACGACAAGGAACTCGGCGCGCAACTCGATGCTGCCCGGCTCAATGGTCTCGAATACTACGACTACGAAGCGGATACCTCCAGCACCATTACCACGCTGCTGGTCTATCTGGCTCCGATTCTGATCCTCGTCGCCCTGTTCATTTTCATCCTCCCCCGCATGCGCGACCCCATGGGCGGAGGCTTCATCTCCAGCTACATCAAAAGCCCAGCCCGCCGTTACGAAAAGGGCAAGACCCGCATCACCTTCGACGACGTCGCCGGTATGGAGAACGCCAAGCAGGAACTCGAAGAAGTTGTCGAGTTCCTCAAAAGCCCCGAAAAGTTCCATAAGCTGGGCGGCCAGATTCCCAAAGGCGTACTCCTCATTGGCCCTCCGGGTACCGGCAAGACTTTGATCGCCCGTGCCGTCGCAGGTGAAGCCGGGGTGCCGTTCTACAGCATCAGCGGCTCGGAGTTCATCCAGATGTTCGTCGGCGTCGGCGCCAGCCGAGTGCGTGATCTGTTCAAGACCGCCCGTGAGAGTTCACCCTGCATACTCTTCATTGATGAAATCGACGCCGTTGGTCGTGTTCGTGGAGCAGGCCTCGGCGGCGGCCACGATGAACGCGAACAGACCCTCAACCAGATTCTCACCGAAATGGATGGCTTTCTGCCTACCGAATCACTGATCGTTCTCGCGGCGACGAATCGGCCCGATGTGCTGGACCCGGCGCTTCTTCGCCCAGGCCGATTTGACCGTCACGTCACCATTGATCGCCCTACCTGGCAGGGCCGCCTGGCGATCTTGAAGGTACATACTCGAGAGAAGCCCCTCGCAACTGATGTGAACCTCGAGATCATCGCCAAGAGTACCATCGGAATGACGGGCGCCGATCTTCGCAACCTCGCCAACGAAGCTGCCCTCAACGCTGCCCGTGGCGACCGCACCAAGATCACTCGCAAGGACTTCACGACCGCCGCCGACCGCGTGGTGCTTGGAGCCAAGCGGGAGGAAGTGCTCAAGGAAGAAGATAAACGCCGCACCGCTATCCACGAAGCGGGGCATGCCCTGTGTGGCCACCTGGAACCCGAATCCGATCCGCTGGTAAAAGTCACCATTGTTCCTCGTGGTCGAGCTTTGGGCGTTACCCAGTTTATGCCCGATGACGATCAACTGAAGCATAGCGAGGAAGAGCTGAAGGCTCACCTGGTGATGTGCATGGGTGGTCGTGCCGCAGACAAACTGGTAGGCCACGAATCCACATCCGGCGCCTCCCAGGATCTGAAACAGGCGACCCGCGTGGCCCGCATGATGGTGACCCAGTTCGGCATGAGCGACAAGCTTGGTCCTGTCTCCTACCGCATCGGTGAAGAGCACGTCTTCCTCGGCAAGGAAATCCAGGAATCGCGCGACTTCAGCGAAGGCACCATGCAGTTGATCGATGAAGAAGTTCGCCGCATCCTGAACCAGGCCATGGAGAGGGCAACGCACCATTTGACCACGCACCGAAAGGAACTCGATCTCCTGACCGAGGGTTTGATGCTGCGGGAAGAACTGAGCAAGGACGAAGTCGAGATGATCCTCAAGGCAGGCACGCTCGACGTGCTGCCGCCGATTGTTCTTGATGAACAGGCGCCCGCATCGACCCCGACAAAGGTAGTCGAGACCCCGGCACCTACTGAAGTG
>DAOMFV010000122.1:0-15894 GCA_035430005.1 Gemmatales bacterium | reverse complement strand
TTACTTCGACGCCGACGGCTCGGCAGGAGCCTCGCCCTCCCATATCTTTTGTCTTCAAACAGTATGTAAAAGTGGGACGCCAACTGCCAGCACAAATTGCCTAACCGGTCATCTTCACGAACGACCATCGTGGGGTTGTAATGGATGTATCATCCCGATATTCCTTGACCGAATCGAGAAAGGCCTGGAAGAGTTGGTGCATGGCGGCGTCCCGTCGAGTGAGTTCTTCGGGATGCCATTGCACGCCGACGAGGAACTGACCGTTCTTGCCCTCGACGCCTTCGATCAATCCATCGGGCGCCCACGAGTTGGCGTTCAGGCTGTCCGCTAACTTCTTGATGCCCTGATGATGCATGCTGTTGACGTGAATGGTGTCCGACTTGACGATGGCTGCTAACTTGCTGTCGGGGGCGATCTTGACGACATGGGCGTACATATCGCGCGTCCAGCGTTCGGGGGTCGGGAAGTAATCGTGCTTGATGCCCCGTTCGTAATACTTGCCCACATCCTGATAGAGAGAGCCGCCACAGGCGACGTTGAGCACCTGTGCGCCCCGGCAGACCCCTAACACGGGCTTCTTATCTATGACAGCCCAGCGAACAAGCTGCATTTCAGCCCAGTCACGAGCCTTGTCGGTCTTGCCGCACAGGGGATCTTTGTCTTCAGCATACTGTGAGGGATCAACATCCACGCCACCGGTCAGAAAGATACCATCGAGCCGATCATAGATGGCTCGCAGGGTATCGACATCGCCGACGATAGGGGGGACCAGCCAGGGGACGGCTCCGTTCTCGCTGAGGACACGGACATAAGTCTGGCCCATGATCCAGCACAAGGGCGTCTGCCCCGGAATCGGGTCGAGCGTCTGCATCGGTATGCCGATGACCGGTCGGGACATGCGCTCAGTCTCCTGGCCCTTGAAGAATAGATGAAGACAGGTTTCGACAGGTTACTCTACACATGGCGGAGAGGGCAGGCCAGTTTTATCGACGATTCTCGTTCGTGGTCTCTGACGAGGAACGCTCTGCAAGCCCGGCTCCGCCGGGCACGGAAATGAGCTGCCATCACGTCAAGCCTCCGCCGCATGGCGGAGCCATGCTTGCAGCCCGTCCTCGGTCGGAGACCGAGGACGAGAAGTGGGCACTCATCCCTCCTTCATCTAAGACGACTTGTCTAATATTTTACTTCTACTCTCTTGACTTGCTCTGGTACAATATCAACACTGAAATCTTTAGGCGTCAGGAGCGAACAACGTCAGTCGTCTTCAATCCACTAGGAAGGTTCATGGTTCCCCTATTCTGCTCGCGCTGTCAGCGGGCGAATCCTCCGGAGGCTCAGTACTGCCACTTCGATGGCACCGGCCTGCGTACGGGAACCGATGGCAAGCAGGCGACGAACACCGCTCTGGGCCGTGAGTTTGTCTTCCCTTCCGGTCGTCGCTGTCGATCCTTTGATGAGCTGATCAGTGCCTGCTCGCTCGAATGGTCGTCAGCCCGCAGCATGATGCAGCAGGGCGGCCTGCGCCAGTTCCTGGCGAGCATCGGTCGCATGGACCTGGCTCATCAGGCTGACAAGGCTGCTGCTCACATCGATCCTGATCTGGGGCTCGATCAACTCCTCTCCGCCCTGCCGAGCAAAGACAACATCAACCCACGACTTGATCTCAATCCCCGGCGGTTGCATCTGGGGTCAGTGCGTGCCGGCGATTCTCGTGATCTGCAACTCGCTGTCATCAACAAAGGCGCTCGGCTGCTGCACGGTATGGTCGAAGTGCGGGGCGATGGCTGGCTACACATCGGCCCCGATGGCGGTGGCAGCCAGGCTAATGGCAAGATGCCTATCAAGACTGGCCAACAGCAGGATTGCCCCGTTCATATTGAAACGCAGGGGCTTCCAGCGGGACAGCAGTACGCTGCGACACTCGCCGTCATGACGAACGGCGGCACCGCTGAAGTACCGGTGACGTTTGATCTTTCAGCCATCCCGTTCAGTCAGGGGTTGCTTGCCGGTTGTTCGACACCCAAAGACCTGGCTGCCCGCATGAAGGACGCCCCTAAGCAAGTGGCCCCTCTCCTCGAAAAGGGTGAAGTGGAACGCTGGTTTCGAATCAACGGCTGGCGCTTCCCCATTCAAGGGCCCACTGCTACCGGCATCGCCGCTGTGCAGCAGTTCTTCGAGGGCATGGGGCTTTCCAAACCACCGGTGCTGACTGTCTCGCCAAGTCAGTTCGACTTCGCCTGTAAGCCGGGAGCATCTCTGACTGGTGAAGTGAAGGTGGAGACCAACGCCAAGAAGTGGGTCTACGCCTTTGTCGAAAGCGATGTGCCGTGGATCAAGGTGACGCAACCGGCCAGTTCCGGCGGGCAGGCGACGACGATCAGTTTCCAGGTGAATACTCGAGGTCTGCCAGCCGACAGTCGGCAACAGGGCACACTCGTGATCATCGGTAACGGCGGGCAGCGGATGCAGGTGAAGATCAACCTCGCTCTCGCTGCCGCACCCAATACGGTGCAGCGGTTCATGCAGCCCATCGTCGCTGGTTTGCTGACTGGACTCCTGGTTCGGCTCCTCGCCGCTCTTCCCGATTACGCCGCCCGGCATAGCCCCGTTTTACCAGCAGGCAGCTATGTTCTCAAGTTTGCCATGAGTTCCTTTTGGATCGTCATCCTCGTGCTTTGGTTCCTTCTGCGAAAGCAGGGCAAGTTACGGGATTACCTGGCGGCGATTCTCGTCGGTGGACTTGGCGGTTTGATATTGATGGGAACGTTGGCGCAATTGTTACCGTTCTTTGATGAGGCGATGCCTTGGGGAAACTGGCTAGGCTCGACTTTCCTGTCATGGACTTTAGTTGATGCTGATCCCCAAGCTTACTGGGGTTATAAACTCGTGGTGAACATCTCAGCTTTCCTCTCATGGAGTATCCTCGGTGCCGGTGTTGGTTTGCTCGTATCCTTATGTGGCACTCGGGGCAGAGCGGTGATGAGCACAGTGAGCGAAAGCATTGGTAAACTGGTCGGCTGGTTCCGATGGAGGCCACTGGCAAGGTTCCTGGGTGCGTGATCAACACAAGGGAGGGCGAGGCTCTCAGCGGGAAGTGAAGGATCATCGAAGGCACACACCGCGACGGAGTACCGTCACCGTGATGTGCCCCTCACCCCCATCCCCTCTCCCATGAGTACATGGGAGAGGGGGGACAGACACAAATACCGACGAAGGCTGAACGAATAACGAACGGACTAAACCCTTTGACGATGAGGCAGACCATGCCAGCGAAGATTCATATCGAACGGATGTTACATCGCAACAGCATTGCCGTGCGGGGCGAATCGGTCGCCAGCTATGCTCTGCTCAAGGTTATTCCAGCGGGTGATGGCACAGCTCCGGTGATGCCGATCAACCTGGCCCTGGTGTTGGATGTCTCGGGCAGCATGTACGAGGAAGATGGCACCGGCATCAGCCGGCTCAAGCGTGTGCAACAGGCAGCCCTGGAAGCGATTCCGTTATTGCGTCCTTCCGATACGCTGACCATTGTCGCCTTTGCTCACACCGCCGCAGTGGTGCTCCCCCCTACCCCGCTCACGCAGCTATCTGTGATCGAAAAGACGATCAACACCATTGATCGCTTCGAGATTGATCCTGGCGGCACAGCGATGGATCAGGGGTTGCAACTGGCATTGGAACAGGTGCGCAGTGTTCGCAAGGAGAACATGCTGACCCACATCCTGCTGCTCACCGATGGCGAGACCAGCGGTGAGCAGAACTGCCGGGATTTGGCCACAGCGATGGCGGGAAAACAGGAACATCTCACCCTCATCGGCGTCGGGACCGAGTGGAACGCCTCACTCGTCAAAGACCTGGCCCAGCTCAGCGAAGGCAAGTGGTACTATGTCGATGAAGAAAAGAAGGCAGATACCCAGCGTGTCTTCCTCGAAGAGTTCGCTCATCTGCGGGCCACGACCTTTAGAGATGTCAAACTGCACATCAAGCCGATGAAAGACATCCGAGTCAAACGATGCCGACTGGTGGTGCCCGAAATTCGTGAGCTGAACCTCGATACCCAGGAAGAGCGACATCTGATCGCCAACCTCGGCACGATGGAACGAGATAAGACAGCCCGATACATTCTCGATCTGAGTCTCCCCAATCGCCCTGATGGCCAGTACGTTATCGCTCAGGTGGAGGTGACTTATGCTACCACCGAAGGTCCGGCGACTACCGGCCCGGTAGCGCTACAGATCACCTACAGTGCCGAGGCGCCGAGCTACGTCAATGCCGAGGTCGCCAAGCATATCGACGAAGTGCAGATATTCGAATTGACGAACAATCTGCAGACCGCCCTTGATGATTCCAACGCCGACGAAGCCAAGCGTCTGGCGATGGCGATCGAACGCAAAGCGACCGTTCTTGGGCCGGCCGGCGCTAAGAAAACCATGCTCGCCCGGCAGGCGTTGTCGGAGCTCAACGCCGGTGGACGGGTCGCCAAGAAAACCATGCTCGCCCTCGACGACAGTGCGCGTCTTGCGGAAGAGATGCCAATGCCATAGTCTTTGCTTCAACCATTCTTCTCTTGCTTTGATGGACATCCCATGATCACCTGCCAGTATTGTGCTCACAAGAACGAAGATGGCACCCTCTTCTGCGAACGGTGCAAGTCAGATCTGCTTTCCCAACCGGAGGCAAAACCCATGTCCGAAGTGATGCCCGCGCCTGTGACAGTGCCGATGGGCGAAGTGCCGATGGCGGAGCCGATCCTGGCCGACACAGTCAGCTACGATTCGGTCAAGAAGGACGTGGCTCCGTCGGATGCGCCTGCGGTAGAGACAGCCAGCTATCCTCCTTTCCGCCCCGATGCCGGCGAGGCGAATGCAACCGCTGATCCCGCCTCGGTTCCCAACATGAATACCCCGAAACTACTGGTCATTCGTGGCCAGAAGCTCAACATCGAATATCCCATTTACACAGGTGACAACTTTATTGGCCGCACCGACGAGAAGCCTGTCGATATTGATCTTGATGACCAGGAATCTCCGGATCGGGTCTGGTGCTCGCGCCAGCATGCTCGAATCGTTTCCGATGACAAGGGACTGAGCATCGAAGACCTGGGCAGCCAAAACGGTACGTTCGTGAACCGTGCCCGCATCTATCCGGGCCAGCTTCGCCCTCTGGAAAACGGCGATGTCGTTCAGATAGGCACCGTTCAAATGAAACTCAAGCTGCAATAACTGTATGCCTCTGCTGACTCGCTGCGAACATTGCCAGAAACTCTCCCGCGTGGCTGATGTCTTCGCCCAGCGTGCGGTACGCTGTCCGTTCTGCAAGCAGGTCTTCGTGGCGCGAGGCGTGGAGGACGAAGCTCCCACGGCAGTGCGGCCACAAGGTACAGCTATTCCCCCATCGGCCGGCGGCGTGACGTTGCCCCGACCAGCGACCAATGGCCAACCGATTCAGAACGGGTCGGCAACCTCTCAGACGTCACCCACTTCGTGCCCCTCGTGCCAGACCAAGCTCAACGGCGCCACTTCGTGCGCTCAATGTGGCTGGATGCAGCGCAACGGCTCGCCCAGTGTTGAAGCAGAAGAGCAACCCCTGCTCTGTACCAACCCCGCCTGTGGCACCGCCAACAATCGCAATGCTCGCTATTGTGCCCGCTGCCAGGCCATGCTCCCCAGTCCGCCGGGCACCATGCTTCATGGCCGATACCGTGTTGATAAACTGCTGGCCATCGGTGGCTTCGGCGGCGTCTATCTCGCCCATGACGTGAAGGACAATCGTCCCGTCGCCATCAAGGATATGCTGGCCGCCGACCAGGCCGAGTTTGCCACCAGGCTCAACTTCTTCCGCAGGGAAGCTGAGATCCTTCGCCTGCTCGATCATTCACCCATCGTTCCCAAGGTCTACGACTTCATCGAAGATGGCCAGTCAGCTCATCTCATGATGGAGTACATTCCGGGGCGCGATCTGCTCAAAGTTCTGGAGGCTCAGGGTAATCGACCATTCCCGGTTGACCTCGTCTGCCTATGGGGTCAGCAGATTTGCGACGTGCTGACGCTGCTCCATTCCCAGCAGCCACAGATCATTCACCGTGATCTGAAGCCTGATAACATCATGCTTTTGGAAGATGGCAAGAGCATCCGCCTGATCGACTTTGGCACCGCCCGGGAACTGGGCAAGACGGCCAAGAGCAGGGTCGCAGCGAAAACCAGGGTCTATACCGAAGGCTATGCCCCGCCCGAACAGGTCATCGGCAAGCCCGAAATACGAAGCGATCTTTTCGCCCTGGCAGGGACCCTCTTCCAGCTTCTCACGGGAAAAGCGCCCGAAGGACAGTACACAGCGATGGAATTGCGTGATATGCTTGCAGCACAGCCCAGCAGCATCACCGCCAACCAGCGCTGGCTTTACGAGATCATTGCCACGAACTTGGCGGAGGATGCCAACGAGCGATACTTCACCGCACGAGAGATCAAGGCTGATCTGCAGAGGCGTGCGGTGACGACCTCGGCCATCTGCCCGGCATGTCGGCACGTGAACAAGGTGAGGGAGCCCTACTGCACCCAATGCTCTGCCCCGATGACTGAGGTGATGCCAGGCTGCCTGAATTGTGGTAAAGTAAACAGGCTGGGTACACGCTACTGCACCCAGTGTGGAGTTCGAGTACGATAATTCGAGTCCGATGACTTGGCGAGGATAACCGTGTCCAGTCCCCCCCAGAACGATCCTCCTACTTCCGGTCCCACTGTGGGACGGGGCGGGCTTTGGCATCGTCTGTGGGCGCCTCGTGCTGAACCTAAAGCAGGAGAGCCTCCTATACCCGGTTCCAGTGCCGATATTCAACTGCATACCGATCTGATGGCTCCCGCCTGGGATGCTTCCACTGATACCGCTGACCTTACCAAAGCTGCCTCCACCTCGCCCACCGAAGCGATGGAAGTCCCCGATCTCGATGAGTTGATGATCGAATCACGCACCTGCACTCAGTGTTCTTCTCATTTGGATGAGCGAGATACCTTCTGCAAAGAATGTGGCTACGTCATACCCAAACAGATGGCTGAACACAAAACTGTAACAATGAAGCTTGAGCAGTCGCCAAACTGGCACGAACGCTACACGCCTGAGCGTCCCCTGCCTTGCAGACCGAGCGTCCAGCGCTGGTTGGCGACAGCAAGGCAGGAACCAAACCATTCGCTGGTGGAAGTCTACTACTCGCTGGCCAAGGCACAGATCGAAGAAAAAGACCCCGACATCTCCGACGATGATACTGTCAATCTCCAGTCGCCTCTGGTTCAGTTTAATCAGGAAACGGCTCCCGTTCATTTGTCTGAGGAAGCCAAACACTGGCCCGGTGCCCGCTGGCTTCACCAGATTATCACCCGCATGGGCGACAAGCTGCCAGCAATACGTGAGTACACTGTCGAAGGCGCCGAAGAGATCCTCGTCCTCGATCCGCCGACCGGCACCCTCCTCTGGGATGCCTGGGACCAGGCCCCCTCACTGTCCGATCGCTTCCGGTGGCTGAGCGAAGTAGCTGAACTGCTTCAGGAACTGCATCGGCACGAGGTCATTGTCGAAGCGCTGCGCCCTGAGATGTTTATCGTCAAGCCCGATAGCCACGTCGCCATGACCGACTTGACTGAACTGCTGCCCCTGCCTGTGCCCTCCAGCGCTCAGATGAAGGGGGCACTTTCCACAGCCCCTGATTTGATCCTTGCACCCGAACTGGCTGATGCCAGGGCCGATCTTTATCCCTTTGGGGCAATGGTCTATGCCCTGCATCATGGGCGTGAGTTGACTGATCTCGATTTCGATGGTTATGGCGTGCCCCGGTCGTTTGTCAGCATCTTCCCGGACGGCCATCCGTTTATTACTCAAGTGGTGCTCAAAACGTTTACCCGCTATGCAGAGCAGCGATATCCCACACAGGATGAAGACTCTGACCAGACAGGGTTCAGCGAACTCATAACCCAACTTAGAGCCGGTGAGCAGTCTGCCAATTCACTGCGATTTGATGTGGCAGGATGGTCATCGACGGGCCTGGAACGGGCCACCAATGAAGACGCTTTTGCCGTCTTCCATGCCTGTGGCTTCGAGCAGGATCGTTGGGGCGATCAATCGCTGATCATACTTGCTGATGGCATGGGTGGCTGCAATGCTGGAGAAGTGGCGAGCGCCCTGGCCATCAAGAGTATCGGCGACGCACTCTGTAGCAAGTCGCCCTGGACGGTGTTTCAGGACATGAACCCGAGCAAGACATTTGAACTGCTTGAAGAAGAAGTGTTTAGGGAGATGCACGAAGCGATTCAGCAGGCAAACACAACCATCCATGCCGCCGCAGAGCACGGGGACGGCACCCAGATTGGCATGGGCTGCACCTGTGAAGCGGCGTTTCTGATGCAGGGCCGGCTCTTTATGGGCCATGTCGGCGACAGCCGGGCGTTTCTCTATCGCTCCGGTACGTTGCGGCAACTCACCCAGGATCAGACACTGGTCAATCGCATGGTTGCCATGGGTGTCATCAAGCCGGAAGAAGCGGAAAGCCATCCCCGCCGACATGAACTGGATCAGGCCCTGGGCTCTTCGCATCCAGTGGAGATTCAACTCATCTCCGAGAAGTTACAGGTGGGCGATATCCTCGTCTTTTGCAGTGATGGATTGACCACTCACGTCAATGATCGTGCTATCAGTGAAGTGTTGCGAAACACCGCCTCCGCTGAAACTGCGGCTCGGCGACTGGTAAATCTTGCTAATGCCCTTGGTGGCAGCGACAATGTGACGGTGGTTGTAGTGCGAGTGGCGTAAATATTCCGTCATCTATTTCTGCTCAAGCTCGGCACTCCGATAGTCACATAGATATCACTCTTACCCATCGGGCCGCGATAGCCTCCCTGAGCACCGGCGAGTTTGCAGGCCAGGGCCGTGAGTTGCCAGCCATCGTCTTCATTGGCGCTAGTCAGCTTCCTTGAGGTGAGCGCCCGAATACCATGTTTCTCTCCGTACTCCCGACACAGTATGGCGTGGTGCCGCAGTGCAGGGTCGATGGAGGGATTGTCCCAACTCCAGAGCCAGGTCTTATCGACTGAGCTGAAGGTGCCGATGATCTGCACCGGGCAGGTGGCAATGATGCCCTTAGGCGACATGAAGACAATGGTGCCGGCGTCCTGGTCGAGGTCCCAATCGGAGTTGCTCAACTGCCAGATGCCATCATGGCCCATGGTCTTGGCGTGGAGTTCTTCCATGCTTCGTTCGATAAGAGCATCGAAGTTCAACTCAACATGAATGCCGGGCACCAGAACTTTCTCTGCACACCAGGGGCATTTCCCACGCTTGCCTGCATACTCCTGAGGAATGCTGACCTTGCTATCGCACTTTGGACAACGGAAATGAATCTTGTTGTCAGGGGGCATGTTAATGGGCTCGTTGAAGGCGTTTCAACAATTGCTTATACGATATAAGCCTAGTATGGCAGAGAGAGGAGTGCAAGAAGAATGTGCTCGACTAAATCATGTTAGAAGACACTACAACTCTCAACTGGATATCGTGTGGATCTTACCTGCTGACTCTCGAACTCCCTTGGCTACACTATCCAGATAATCGGATGATTTCTAATGGGTACCCTGATGGCCACTCCTGGAAGACGGCTGCGAGATGCGTGGAAAGCCTGCATCGTGCAAATCCCCGGCGTCTACAACCCCCTTGTCGCTAGGCTTGCTGAAGATGCCGGCTTCCAGGCGATTTACCTTTCCGGGGCAGCCCTTTCCGCTTCGATGGGGATGCCTGATGTAGGCCTTGTCACCCTTTCCGAATTCGTGGACTTTGCCCGAAACATCACGTCGGCTTGCAAACTGCCGCTGATCTCTGATGCCGATACCGGATTCGGCGAAGCCCTCAATGTCGAGCGCACAGTACAACAGTTCGAGGCAGCGGGGGTGGCCGGCATTCACCTCGAAGATCAGGTCATGCCCAAACGCTGCGGCCATCTTTCCGGCAAGAAGTTAGTCAGCAAACATGAGATGGCTGCCAAAGTGCGAGGGGCGGTCGGCGGAAGGAGTGATCCTGACTTCGTCATTATCGCCCGCACTGATGCACGAGGCGTCACCGATATGAAAGACGCCATCGAACGAGCGCTGGCTTACAAAGACGCTGGGGCTGATGTCATCTTCATCGAAGCCCTCAAGACCGAACAGGAGTTTGCCGAGTTCGCCAAAGAGGTGCCCGGCCCACTGCTCGCCAACATGACCGAGTTCGGCCAGACGCCTTTGTTGGATGTCAACAAACTCGCTTCGCTCGGCTATCAACTCGTCATTTACCCCGTGACCCTCTTGCGGCTGGCGCTTCAAAGCAGTCGAGCAGCGTTGCTGGCGATCAAACAGCAAGGCACCCAGAAAGACCTGATTTCGCAAATGCTCACTCGGCAAGAGCTATACGATCTGCTAGGCTACACCGAGTATGAAGAACGTGATAAGGCCTATTTTGGAAAGTGATCGCATGGGTGCCAGCGCCAACAGGCTTCAGCACGGTTAGCGAGTAGGCAAACCGTGGCACCCACCAAGCAACGCAAGAAGGAATCTCTCCATGAGTGCAACTGCAACCCCCACTGCCAAGGAAACCTACTCTCCCGGACTGGAAGGCGTCATTGCCGGCGAGTCGGCGATCTCCACCATAACCGGGGGGCTGCGTTACCGTGGCTATCCTGTCACCGAGTTGGCAGATCATTGCTCGTTTGAAGAAGTGGGCTATCTTCTGCTGCATGGTGAACTGCCCAAGAAGGCGGAACTGGCAGCATTCCATTCGCGCATCGCCGCGGCTCGGCAGCTTCCCGACTCCCTGATCACGCTGTTCAAGGCTCTGCCCAAGAACGTGCCGGCGATGGATGCATGCCGAACTGCTATCAGCGTGCTGGCACATTACGATCCCGAAGTCAACGACAACAGCACCGCCGCCAGCCGCCGCAAGGCTGAAAGGCTGATGGGGCAGATTCCGCTGGCTGTCGCTGCTCAGCATCGCATCGCCAATGGCCAGGAGCCTATTCCCGCTCAGGATGGGCTGCCCATTGCTTCGGAGTTCCTGCGTCTGCTGACCGGCAAGGTGCCCAGCAAGGAAGATACCAAAGCTTTTGATGTATCCCTGATTCTCTACGCTGAGCACGAGTATAACGCATCGACATTCACCTGCCGGGTCGTCTGTTCGACGATGGCTGACTTGCACTCAGCGGTGGTGGCAGGTGTCGGCGCACTGAAAGGCCCGCTGCATGGCGGTGCCAACGAAAAGGTGATGGACATCCTCATCGCCACCGGCGGTCCCGACAAGGCAACGAAGTGGACTCACGATGCCCTGGCACGCAAGGAACGCATCATGGGCTTCGGTCATCGTGTTTACAAGACCGGCGACGTGCGTGCTGCGTACCTCAAGAAGTATGCCCAGGAAGCCTCCAAACGTGCCGGCAATGATAAGTGGGAACAGACAGCCGAGATCATGGAAGAGATCATGGCTAAGGAAAAGAACATGTTCCCGAATCTCGATTGGCCCGCCGGCCGGCTCTATCATGCGATGAACCTGGCGGTGCCGATCTACACGCCGATCTTCGTGATGAGCCGCATCACCGGTTGGAGCGCTCACTTCATCGAGCAGGCGGAGAACAATCGCCTGATTCGACCACGAGGGATTTACACCGGGCCGGAGGTTCGCAAGGTGGTGCCTCTGGAACAGCGGGGGTAACTCACCTCGTGCCTGGTCTCTGACCGGGGACGAGGAATAAATGTTGAAGTCACATGTCCCACATCCCCCTCAGCAGTGATGGAGCACTCAATCTGATTGAGCCCCGATTGCGCTCGTGGTGGAAGACGCAATTCCCCGAAGGCCCGAACACAGGGCAACGACTCGCCTGGCCAACGATTCTTGCAGGAGAACATACTCTTCTCTCGGCTCCCACCGGTACAGGCAAGACACTGGCTGCACTATTACCGGTTTATCAGGCACTAACAGCTCGGCAGGAGCATCGCCCTCCCGGTGTGAAGTGCCTCTACCTCGCACCCCTCAAGGCACTGTGCAACGATCTTCATTTCCGCATTACGAACGATTTGCAGCAGCTCAATGAAATGCTGAATGGAGACCGGAGACTGTGCCACACTCCGACTGTACTCAGTCGGGGTGTGGTCATCAGTCGCTTGCAACCACACCCCGACGGGAGTACCCGCCGGAGTGTGGCACAGTCGCCGCTTACTGTTGGCCTTCGTACCGGTGATGTCAGCCAAATACAACGGAAGCACTTATTGGACGATCCACCTGACATCCTCGTCAGCACGCCGGAGAGTTTGTCGCTGCTACTCGCCCATCCCGAAGCGAAGACCATCCTTCAGGACATCCGTTGGGTCATCGTTGATGAAATCCATGCACTGGCCTGCAACAAGCGTGGGGCTGATCTGGCTGTTTCGCTTCAAAGGCTCGAACAGCTTTGCCCGCAGCCACCGCACCGTATCGGCTTGTCAGCCACTTGCTCACCGCTGGACGAAGTCGCGCATTGGCTGGGCGGCACCAACCACTCGGTGGAAATCCTCAGCGTCCCTGACCGCTCGAAATGGCATCTGGATATCGTCAATCTCACCCAGGCCAGCCTCGAAGGGGCCTTCCTGCCCACGATGCTCAACCGACTACAGAACCTGATCGAAGAGCACCGCACGCTGCTGGTCTTCACCAATGTTCGCAGCCTGACGGAGCGCATTTCCTGGTCGCTGCGTCGTCGTTTGCCTCATCTTGCTGAACAGATCGCCGTGCATCATGGCTCCATCGCCCGCGCTGCCCGGCACCATGTCGAAGGCCAATTGCAGCGTGGCGAACTGCGGGTCATCATCAGCAGCACGAGCCTGGAACTGGGTGTGGACATCGGCACTATCGATCACGTGGCCTTCATCCATGCTCCCGGCGGCGCGGCCCGGCTGCTGCAACGAGTCGGGCGGGGCGGGCATCGCCCTGGCGGCAAACGGTCAGGCACTCTCCTCGTCGGTTCTTACATCGAACTTCTCGAAGCGGTTACTACCAAAGCAGCGGCTGAGGATGGTTTCCTGGAGCCTCTCGCTCTGCCACAGGCCCCCCTGGATGTTCTGTGTCAGCAACTCATTGCGATGGCGGTGAGCACACGCTACTCGGTGCGGGCTGCGTGGGATTTGCTGCACAATGCTTATCCCTTCAGGCACCTGGAACTTGACGACTTCGTCCGCTGCCTCGAATACCTCACTGGAGGCAACGGCCAGCTTGATGTTCCTCCCCGCATCAAGATTGTTGATCATTGGCTGGCCTGTGCCTCGCCTATCACGCCGCGCCTCTATCGCACCAATGCCGGCACGATTCAGGATGAACCCCATAAGCAGGTACACTTGGAAGATACGGTGCTCGGTTCGGTACCGAACCAGTTCGCGGATCGTCTGCTGCCCGGTGATCGGTTCCTGCTGACGGGCCGAGTCTACGAACTGCTGCGTCATGAGCGATCTGCCATCGTGGTGAAGGAATCGACGGGTCTGCCGGCCTTCACCCGCTGGCAGGGCGGGACGATGTTCATGTCGCCGATGCTGGCGGAACGATTTTGGACGTTGCGGGCCAGGCTCGGCGATGCTCTGGTGGACTCGAAGGAAGCAGCGAGACATCTGCTCGACAGCGAGTATGGGATCAGCGAAGAACCGAGAATCTCTTTGACCGATTGGCTGCATCGGCAGATGGAAGTCAGTGAGATCCCTGATCGAGGATTGCTTGTCGAAGCCTATGCCTCTCCCGCAGGCGAGTATGTTCATTACGCATTTCATCTGCCTCTGGCTGCGCCGGCTTGCGAGGGTCTGGCACGAGTCTTGAGTTGGCGGCTTCGGCCGGCGACGAACTTCCCACTGGAACCGGGGCCGCTCGGCTTTCTGATCACGCTGCCGGCCGAGTTGGAACTGACGCCGGAAACGCTGAGGAACTTACTGAGTCCGGACGATTACCAGCTCGATCTGCAACGGGTGATCATCAATGGCCCGGCTCTGGGTCGTAAGTTTATGGAAGCCGCCCACACCGGTATGATGCTGTTGCGAACACCTCTCAAAGGTAAGCATCGCAAAGTAGGTGGCAGTCAATGGGGCGGCGATAAGCTGATGCACTGGCTGCGCTTCGCTGCCGGTGACTTTCCCTTGTTACAGCAGGCTCAGCGGGAAGCCTGCGAGGACTACTATCAATCCCAAAGTGCGGAAGCATACCTCGAACGATTGCAACTCGAAGAGATTCGGTTACGATGGACGGCTGAACTGTCTCCCCTGGCGGCGGAGTGGATGCCTCGCTCCAGCCTCGCCCCCGAAACCACCCTGACCAGTCTGGATGAACTGCTCCTCTCTCTCAGCACCTCTCAGCAGGAGGCGACCCATGTGGCACCAGGATGATTGGCTTCTTACCGCGGAACGAGTAGCGGTGCATCGGCCCACCAACACGGCGATACTGGCGGATATGCACCTGGGCTACGTCACCGCCCGGCGCGGCGATGGCGAGGCTGTCCCTCACTTTGGCGAAGCCGAACGGCTCGACTACCTGGCACAGATGCTGGAACTGCTTGATGTCAAACAGATTGTCATCGCCGGCGACCTGGTGGAATCTGCCAGGCATGGTCGTGAGGCTGCGAGGAACTGGGTCGCAGAGCTGCGTGAAAAGCAGATCATCCCCCATCTCGTGCCCGGCAACCATGATGCAGGTCTTGGTGACATCGAAGGTTTACAGCTACATCCCGAGGGTTACGCTCTGGGGGAATGGCTGGTGCTGCATGATGTTGAGTTGAACGACCCTCAGTGTATCGTGCATGGACATCTGCATCCCACGCTGCGATCCGCAACGCTTCCTGGTGAAGCTCCCTGTTATCTCCAGACGGATTGCAGACTGCTCCTTCCTGCCTGGAGCAAACATGCAGCCGGCGTCAGTGTGCTGGGAATGACAGAATGGAACGAGACGAACTGTCATGGCATCGTCGGTACCCAGGTGATTACGCTTGGCAGAGTCGATAAACTTGCCAAGCAGCTTCGCCGTCGGCCACGACCGTTTCGTATTGGGTTTGGGTTGGCAACTTAGAACATGATTTCTCGCTGATGCTGGTGTTCACGATTTATCGTGCCTGGTTTTCAATCGCTGGACGGCAGACACGATAAATCGTGAACACCAACACAGGTAAAGGCAGCATATGCAAGGCTGGTTCAAAACCGTACAGGACTTCATCGCTACTGACGAAGGGCGATGGGCCATCGTTGGAGTAGTCGGTGCGGTGGTGTTCCTGCTCATCCTCAACAGCGCACTGAAACGCTGGCGACGAGGACAGCATCAGCAGGCGAATCTTGAACTGCTCGAAGACATGGCGACCTTTGCACCCGCTCCTCCGCTGCCGGCGCAAGAACGACCCCTGGTGCTCTACGGTTTGCCGGTGAGGGTGCGATTAATCGTCCTGGGCCCCTTGGGCAAGGATGCCGGCGAGTTACAAGAGCAGGACGTTGGCCCGGTCGTTGAGCAGATAGTTCCCGGCCTCAAGGATCGGCTCCAGGTTGACCTGCCAAGAGTGAGGCTGTGGCCCAACCAACTCAGCCACAACGGTTTTGTCGCGGCATTCCGGCGCAACACGCAGTTGCCCCAAAGCGATGATCGCATCAAACGCTGGGTGATAATCGTCGGCAAGGTGCTGCGTGACGGCAGCCCGGTAGCGGTGGGGCTGGCTCTTCAATCCAACGAAGCCAACACTCTAGGCCCGGTGGTACTCCAACACGCTCATCAATGGATGGAGATACTACGGTTCAATAAGTAGTATCTCAACAGCAAGCTGCATCTCAAAAAAATCGATAGTCGTGGCAGGGGGCAACGGTACTTGTATCTTCCCTAAAAGGGGTAAAACGGCTAGAGGAACCA
>DAOMFV010000121.1:0-16012 GCA_035430005.1 Gemmatales bacterium | reverse complement strand
ACACACCATTCCACGGAGGCCCCGCCATGCGCGAAAAACCTTCCCGTCTCTCCTCTATCATCCGCTTCCTCAGCGGTTGCATCAGTCCTATCAATGTCCTCAACAACTCCGTCAACATCTGGGGACAACCCGAAGACGAAGCCAAGCTCGAACTCGGTGAAGTCAAGAAGCAGTTCGCCCTCGAAGCGACCGCCATGGACGTCCTCGCCGAACTGATGACTCTCTACAAACAGCAACAGTTCGGCATCGAACTCATTTCCCGCCATCTCAAAGGTGACAACGTCACCGCCAGTATGTTCAATGTGTTTCGGCAGTTGACTAGCAACGCCAAAGACACGGTGCTGTCCCTCGTCGACTACCGTGATAAGAACGGCCGCGACCGCACTGAATGCCCAGAAAAACAGGCCGATCTCGCCAAAGAGAAAGCCGAGAACGCCCAGATCAACTGGCAGTGTCAGGAGTACCAGGCTGTGCAAGGTTACCACTACGACCACGCCCTCGGCATCACGCAGCCGGGCAACAATCTGCCCAGCATGGAGACCGCCATCCGTGATATCGTCCGCATGAGGATGCTGCCCAAGAGTCAGTACGAAGACTTCATGATCCTGCAACTCTTCAGCGCTCTCTCCGAAGACGAGAAGAAGATCGACCCCGAAACGCTGTGTAAAGAAGAGAAGTTGACCGCCCTGCACAACTGGGATCCGAACGTTCATGCCGAGCCGGGGCAGACCAAGTACAAGCTGTACGAAGAGATGTCGCGGATCATCTTTCTACAACGTGTACAAGAGTTCAATGAAGTCTACGAAAAAGCTGCTCAGCACGTCGATGGCCTGATGGATGAAAAGCAAATCCAGCCCGGTATGCGCTTCCCATTCGTCGGCTTGCCTCCCATCGTCAGGAAGGCTGCCGATGGCGACAAGGAAGCGATTGCTCAATTGCAGTCGATGGTCAACCGAGCGAGGGAGCAGACGCCGGAGTACGTCGCCAAACAGGCTCAAGAGAACCGCAACATCCTGGACCTTGGCCATGCCTGCGCCGTCGGGTTGGCGTTGCTGCTCGCCTTCTGTAGCGTGTGGATGTGTGCGTGCATGATCCTCACCCCGACGATGGGTGAGATGGTGATGCCGTTGGAAGTGTGTGAAGTGATCGAACTGGTTGATCAACAGAAGAATAACCACAAAGACACAAAGAATGGAGCGCAGCACTATTCAGTGAGTAGTGCCTCAGCTTCCTTTGTGCCTTTGTGGTTGTCTACTTCTGACGCTTTTTTCGAGGGTTCGACCAGTGCCCCCATCAGCAGCGGATGACGATGAAATCTCCCCCGAGCAGGGATTTCGTCGAAATCCCTGCTCAAGAGCACAGAGATACTGCGCCTATCTTCTTCCATACTCTAACCCCATCTCCAAAAGGACTCCCCTCATGTCACTGAACGGTCAAGTCGCCATCGTTACCGGAGCCAGCCGAGGTATAGGTCGGGCCATCGCTCTCAAACTGGCTCAAGAGGGGGCCAACGTCGTCCTGGCTGCCAAAACCGTTGATCCCGATCCCCGTCTGCCCGGTACGCTGCCCGAAGTGGCCGGCCTCATCGAGAAGATGGGCCGCAAGGCGTTGCCTGTTCGCACCAATGTCCGCCAGACTGCAGATCTCGAAAACCTCGTCGCCCAAACCATGTCCACGTTTGGCAAGGTCGATATCCTCGTGAACAATGCCGGTGCCCTCTGGTGGTATCCCGTCTCCGATACGCCTGCCAAGAAGTTCGATCTGGTGATGGAAGTCAACGTCCGCGCGTCGTTCATCCTCTCGAACCTTGTCGTCGGGCAGATGATCAAGCAGAAGTCAGGGCACATCGTCAACATGTCGCCGCCGATCGATATGAGCGTGCTGCCTGATCGGGTCGCCTACATGATTTCCAAGTTCGGCATGACCATGCTCGCTCAGGGCATGGATGCCGAAGTCTCTCCCTTCGGCCTGGCCGTCAACGCCCTCTGGCCCAAGACCATCATTGAAAGTCAGGCGTCCATCAACTTCGGCCTCGGCAACCGTGGCCTGTGGCGCAAGGCTGACATCATGGCTGACGCAACATACGAGATCGTGAAGCATCAACCGAGCAAGTATCATGGCAAGGCTCTAATCGATGAAACCGTGCTGCGAGAAGCAGGCATCACCGATTTCAGCCACTACGCCTGTGTCCCCGGCGAGGAACCGATGGAACTCACCTGGAACATGAACGCCGGCAAGGCGGAATCGCTGAAGAAGTTGTAACAGACCATGTTCCCCTCTCCTCCTGTCTGGTTCCCCTCTCCCCTGGAGGGAGAGGGGTTAGGGGTGAGGGGGCACGGAGACAAGACGTATCACCAAACACCTATCCCCAAACCACCCCGAACTGTTCTTGTACCAGCAACGTCTCTCACATAGACTACTTCAACCTCGCTGGTGTAGCTCAACGGTAGAGCAACGGTTTTGTAAACCGTAGGTTGTGGGTTCAAATCCCTCCACCAGCTTTTCTTCTCCATCGTCAGAACAGCCATGAACGAAACGCCGCGAGATCATTCGCCAGGCTGTCGATCCCACATCAACGGCTATCTCGTTGAGCATTACGATGAAATCCATGCCATCGCCGTCCGGCAGATGGCCAAAGAGAATGCCGACAACAGCATGCAGGCCACGGCTCTCGCCAATGAAGTCGCCTGCAAAATGCTCGATCCGGCCGGCAATGTTCAATTCAAAGACAGCAAGCATTTTCTTGCTACCGCCAGGGTGATGATGCAACACATCCTCGTTGATCGAGCCCGGCGACGAAACTCCATCAAGCACGGCGGTCAGTTGAATCGACAGGAATTGCAGGAAGATCAGGCCGGTTCCGACCCCTATCAGATGGAACTGTTGATTCTTCAGGAAGAACTACAGTTGCTGGCCGAGAAGGATCCTCTGGCAGGGCAGATCATTCAGAAACGATGCGAAGGGTATACCATTGAGGAAGTGGCTGCCACACTGAAGATATCCCGTTCCCATGCTTACCATCTTTGGAATTTTGTCCGAGCCTGGCTCATGCAAAAGTTCCAAACTGACGTAAGCCAGAAAGACTGATCTGCCGAATTCTTTCATTTTTCTCAAACAATGGCCATCTCGATTACGCTATAAGGATAGCTGCACCATCGGGATGACTCGCCATGGCTGTCGACTACGTCAAAGTCAAAAAGATCTTTCTGGATGTGCTGGAACAGCCACCCGGACAGAATCGTCAAGACTTCATTGAAGAAGCTTGTGGCGACGATATCGATCTTCGTAACTTTGTCATGGGCATGTTGGGGGCGCACGAGAAACACGCCACCCCCATCCCCGAAGGCCCCACCAAATACGATGCCCAGGCCCATGCCAATGAACCGGCCCTGACCCCCGGCACCATCCTGGCCGGCAAATACAAGATCATCGAACTCATCGCCGAAGGCGGCATGGGCAGCGTCTACCGTGCCAGCCGCATTGCCGACATGAAGATGGAAGTGGCCATCAAGGTCATCAAGCCCGGCATGGATTCCCAGCAGGTGCTGGCCCGGTTCAACATCGAACGCCAGGCCCTGGCCATCATGAAGCACGAGAACATAGCCCGTGTTCTCGATGCCGGCATGACTGATCAGCGTTTGCCATTCATCGTGATGGAACTGGTCAAAGGACTGACCCTCACGAAGTTCTGCGACGAGAGCAAGCTCTCGGTGGAGGAACGGCTCGAACTCTTTGAGAAAATCTGTTCAGCGGTGCAGCACGCCCATCAAAAGGGCATTGTGCATCGTGATCTCAAACCGAATAACATTCTCGTCGCCCTCTTCGATGACAAGCCGGTCCCCAAGGTGATCGACTTCGGCCTGGCCAAGGCTTTGCATCAGCCCCTGACTGACGACGACCTGAGAACCAGGTTCGGCATGTTCGTGGGCACCTGGCAATACACCGCCCCGGAGCAGGCTCAACTCAATAACCTCGATATCGATACTCGTGCCGACATCTATTCACTTGGCGTCATTTTGTACGAACTGCTGACCGGCTCGCCGCCGCTCGATAAGCAGCGGATCATTCACGCCGCCCACGAAGAAGTGCTGCGTTTGATACGTGAGGAGGAACCCCAGAAACCCAGCACCAGGATTCATTCCAGCGATCAGTTGCCCAGTATTGCGGCCCTGCGCCACACCGAACCCGCCAAACTAGAACGACAGATTCGTGGCGAACTCGACTGGATCGTAATGAAAGCGCTGGATAAGGATCGCAATAGAAGGTACACGACGGCGAATGAGTTCTCCAAAGACATCAACGCTTATTTGCATGGTGACCACGTGACGGCTGCCCCGCCGAGCGCCATGTATAAGCTCAAATGCTTCTATCGGAAACATCGTGGCAAAATCCTGACGGCGGCGGCAATGGCGATACTTCTGATTGCGGGCATTGTCTCTAGCACGATTGGATTCATCCAGGCAAGACGTTCAGAGCACCATGCAAACGAACAATTGGCTACTGCCAATGCGCTCATTGAGTTTGTCGACAGGGGAATGTTCTCCCCGATCGATCCAAACGAAAGAGCAAGGCTGAATTTGCCCATGGAAAGCAATATTCTCGTTCGAGATATGCTTGCTCGCAGTGCGGCAAGCGTGGAGAAAGGTGCCTTCAAAGATCAGCCAAGGGTTGAACTGAAAATCAGGCACACACTAGGGAAGGCATTTTATGCCATCGGCTTACTGGATCAGGCAGCAACACAGTTGAGTTCTGCGGAAACTCGAGCCGGTGAATACTTGGGGAAGGAGAGCGAAGAACGATTACTGATCGTCGAACACATTGGAGATGTCCTTAGTGATAAAGGCAACTACCAGCAAGCAAAGGAGCAATACGAGGAAGCCATGCAGGGCTGGACGATATTGCTTGGCAAGAATGATTTACATGTCCTGAAAATGAGAATGAGATTGTTACAGTTAGAGCTTGGCCAATCCGGGCAAAAGACCCAAGAAGAATATCAGAAGATCGAGGGTTTGATTCAAACTCTGCTCGATTCGATTGTCAAAACAAATGATAATGTGTTACGAGCACAAATGGAATTGCTGCATGGCGAATACTATGTTTCCATAAATCAGCTTGATAAATCTAAGATCATTCTTCAGTCAGCTCTCACTAAATGCAAACAATCTCTTCCCCCTGAACACCCAGATGCGTTAGCGATCATGAATACTCTGGCAGGCGTGATGGCAAGCCAGGACAATATCCCCGATGCCGAGGCCATGTATCTTGATTTGTTAGGTAAGGCTGCGCGGGTGTATGATGCTGATAACGCGATCCTTGCCTTATTCAAGAATAATTACGCCGAACTGTGCGTAAGAAAACAGGATTACAAAACAGCTGAGAAACTATTCCGAGAGTCGTTGGCCGTTTTTCAAAAGATGAGTCCAAAGCATCCTTATACCTTGTCAATCATGGCCAATGTGCCGAGCACGATATTCTTGCGGGGAGATTTTGCCGGCGCTTACGCCGGTTTCGAAGAAATCATGCCAATCATTCTGGAAGCTTCCGGCCAGCAAAGCGAAGACTACCAGACATTGCTGCGAGATGCTGCCCGTGCTCTGATTGAGCTGAAACGTAAAGACGATGCTGTGGTGCAACTGAAGAAGTTAGCCAAGATTGCCGGCGACTCGAATGGCAAGCAAAAACAGCATTTACTTATTGGATTGAAAGAAATTAGGAAAAGTCTGATCAAAAACAATAAGAAGCAGGAGTTCGATGAGATTCTTGTGATACTGACGGAATATCTCCGTCAGATACCGACCACACCGCTGGAGTTGATTGATACTCTACGAAGCTTGAAATGACTTTACGGTTTCTCCATCAACTCGTGTGAGTTGATGGTTTCCTAGTTCCCTAATATGGAGCAGTCGAATGGCAAAGCGCGGCCCCCTTGTCACCTTAACGATCAAGAAAGTACAAACTGTAGGAGGTGAGAAGCTACTGGATACTGTAGATCCAAACGATCACGATAAGCCGTACTTTGTCAAATTCCTCACTGGTACTTTTGTTGTTGGCGGAGAGTTTGACGCCTACTCCGGAGAGGTACTAACACTGGATAATGATCCAGCACATAGTACGACTTTCCCTTCTTCAACAGGCAATGACTACCACTTCATGACTAGTGACTATCATTACACCTCTAGTAGATCCAGTTCAGACTTCAAACGGAAAAAGACACGGAGAAGAGAAGGTTTCACATTTCGGCATGTGCTTAAATGCACCGCCCTTCCACAACGCATGGATGCTATTCAAATAGAAGTGATACATAGGAAAAAAGGCAAAAAAGTAACTGAGGGACTTACGGGCATAAAGAGTTGCGTTGTGCTTCGTACCAAGACCGGCATGAATCGGTTGACAGCAATACACTAAGTTGCCTTGATTCACTAAGGTTGACTTCGACATGGCAATGCTCGCCAAACAGTTGACTTGGCGATTATTGTAAATGGCTGTGAAGGATCAGAAGGCGATTGCTGGGATAAGAAACGCGATTATCCTGGCTTGCTTTTGGTTTAAGCAATTTGGAGTTGACTCCAGACAGGTAATTGTCGGATTTGCATTGCAAAGATGTTTGCCCATTATCCTCCCCCGAACTATTTCCCCAACCCGGCTGTCTTCCAATTGCCGAAGACAGCCGGGTTCGTAAGAATGACCCTTTGCCACGGGTGGTTGTCCGAGTGGCTAAAGGAGACAGACTGTAAATCTGTTCGCTAACGCGTACGGGGGTTCGAATCCCTCACCACCCATTCAGCAAGTTGTCAGTAGCCAGTTTTCAGTTGTCAGTAAATCTACGACCGTAACTCTGACAACTAACAACTGAAAACTGACAACTTCGGTTCGCTTGCGGGTGTAGTTAAATGGTATAACTCCAGCCTTCCAAGCTGGTCTTGTGGGTTCGATTCCCATCGCCCGCTCTCAAGCTGTCAGCTCTCAGCCGTCAGCTATCGAAGCAGAATGTTGTGCGATTTAGGTCATCAGATTCCTTGCTGATTGACCCGTAACTTGTACGTTGATAACTGCTGGTTTTTAGCGGAAGGCTGAAAGCTGAAAGCTTGCACGCTGCTGTAGCTCAGTGGTAGAGCGCGTCCTTGGTAAGGACGAGGTCGTGGGTTCAACCCCCACTAGCAGCTCTCGATTCCAGACCCCGGTTACCAACCCCCGGCGGCTGGGATTTTCGTCGCGGGAAGTCGGCCATGAGACTAGGCTTCCTGCCACGTCGGTCATAGAACAAGGGTTCAAGGTTTCACATTCAGCACAGGGTCCGGTTCGGCATGCCTCTCCGGTGTGGCCCAGAACAACCCGCAGAGGAGCAGCAATGGCTAAAGAGAATTTTCAGCGTACCAAGCCGCACGTGAACGTCGGCACCATCGGCCACATTGATCACGGCAAAACCACTACCACGGCAGCCATCGTGGCTCGACAGGCTCACCGCAATAAAGTGGCCTCCTTCAAGAGCTATAAGGATATCGCCAAGGGTGGCACCGAACGTGATGATCTCAAGACCGTCACCATCGCCGTCGCTCACGTCGAATACGAAACCGAGAAGCGGCACTATGCTCACATCGATTGCCCCGGCCACGCGGATTATATCAAGAACATGATCACTGGTGCTGCCCAGATGGACGGTGCCATCCTCGTGGTCGCCGCCAACGACGGTCCTATGCCTCAGACCCGCGAACACTTGTTGCTCGCCCGTCAGGTGAACGTGCCTTACATCGTGGTCTACATGAACAAGGTAGACACCGTGGACGACGCCGAACTGCTCGATCTCGTCGAACTCGAAGTCCGTGAACTCCTCAAGAAGTATGAGTTCCCAGGTGACGATGTTCCTGTGGTTCGTGGCAATTCGCTGGCCGTCATGCAGGATCCCAAGGATGACAAGGCCGGCAAGTGCATTGATGATCTCATGGCTGCTCTCGACAGCTATATCCCCGATCCCAAGCGTGAAGAAGACAAGCCCTTCCTCATGAGCATCGAGGATGTGTTCTCGATCAAGGGCCGTGGCACCGTGGGTACCGGTCGTATCGAACGTGGCGTCTGTAAAGTGGGCGACGAAGTAGAAATCGTCGGCCTCTCCAAGGACCTCCGCAAGACCACTGTCACCGGCGTCGAAATGTTCCAGAAGACTCTGGACAGGGGTATCGCCGGCGATAACGTCGGTGTGCTCCTCCGCGGTCTGGAACGTACCGATCTCGAACGTGGCCAGGTTCTTGCTAAGCCCGGTTCGATCAAGCCGCACACCACCTTCGAAGCCAAGGTGTACGTGCTGACCAAGGAAGAAGGCGGTCGTCACACTCCGTTCTTCGCCAACTACAAGCCCCAGTTCTACTTCCGCACTACGGATGTCACCGGTACCGTTAAGGAACTGCGTGCTCCTGGTGGTGGCAAGGCTGAAATGTGCATGCCTGGCGACAACGTTGAAGTGACGATTGAACTGCTTCCTGAGCAGCCCATCGCCATGGAAGAGAACCTCCGCTTCGCTATCCGTGAAGGTGGCAAGACGGTTGGTTCCGGCGTCGTGACTAAGATCATTGCCTAGAGAACTTAAGGAATGCCCGGCGTGTCCTCTGGTAGGGCACGCTGTGCGTGCTTCTCAACGGCTCGACTTCTTCCCGACGATTAATCCATGCAAAATAACAATAACAATGTGAGGCACGCCCGGCGTGTCCTACAATAAAAACAGTGAATTAGCGGCACTCTTTCGAGGGTGTCGCTAATTGCTACTTAAAGCTGATAGCTGAAAGCTGACAGCTACCTATGGGCGTAGCTCAACTGGCAGAGCAGCGGTCTCCAAAACCGCAGGTTAAAGGTTCGATTCCTTTCGCCCATGCTGGAAAGCATGCCTCTTACTTTCGCCACTTTCGTATGTAAGGATTCACTATGGCCCTGGCCGTTGCAGACGCGCCCTCGGCAAGCAGCAGACCGCAGAAGACGGAGTCAACCAGCTTGAGCTGGAATGGCATCCTGGGTACAGTCTTCGTCGTTCTCGCCTATCTCGGCGTAACGCACCTTGTACCCTGGGCCTATGCTCAACTCACCCGCACTCTGGACCTCAAGTCCGGCCTGGTGAACAGCTTTGGACTCATCGCTGCCATTTTGCTTGCTGCCGCGGTGGTTATCTATCTTTGGATCAAAGTGTTTCCGCCGCTCAAGGGCTTGCGTGCTGCCGTCGCGGTAGGTGTCGGCAATATCATTCTGGGCTTTGTCGTCATCTTCATCATCGGCTACATCGTCGATGCGGTATTTGGCGGGTTGCTCGAAAGGATGGGGCCTGATATCCGCATGTATATGGGGCTGGCCTTCATGGCAGCCCTGGCTGCCTGGTGGATCAACCGATTCATCATCAAGGCGTTCAACGCACCCAACTTCCCCAAGCGCATGTACAAGTTCGAAGAGGGTGGCTGGTTCACGGCTGAACCCTACAAGAAAGTGCAGGGGATGCGCATTCGCCGTATCGTTATGCTCGTCGTGATGGCTACCGTGGCCTTGGGGGTTTACTACTACATCTGGGCTCGTACTGGTGTCACTGCCGGCGGCGCTCCTTACGCCTGGGACATTCCCTTTGTCAGTACCCAGCAGTTGGTACTCTTCCGCTCGCCTTCCCTGACGATTCCAGTTGTCCTTCTCGGCCTGGCTGTCTGGTTTGGCTATCGACTGGTGAACTACCCGCCGATGGCTGAGTTCCTGATCAACACCGAAGCGGAGATGGCCAAAGTCACCTGGACCAGTCGTAAGCGACTGATCCGAGACACCGGCGTGGTGCTCCTGACGGTGCTCTTCCTGGCTGTCTATCTCTACATGCTCGACATTATTTGGGTGGTTGTTCTGAGGACCATTGGTGTGCTGCACACCTAAGGAAAGAAAGTCATGTCGACCGAAGTTGCTACAGCTCAACCGCCCATGCCGGAACCCACCGGCAACAAGAAATGGTATGTCATCAAGGTCCAGTCGGGCCGTGAGGATACCATCCGCGAAGCGATTGAACGCAAGGTTCGCATCGAACCGGGCATGGACCAGTTCTTCGGGCAGATCATCGTCCCCGTCGAACGCACTGTCGAACTGGTCAAAGGCAAGAAGGTCACCCGTACCCGCAAGCTCTATCCTGGCTACATCATGGCTGAGGTCGAGTTCAACGACCGGGTACTCTACATGTTTCGTGAAACCTCTGGCGTTGGTGACTTCGTCGGTGGCGGTGGCGTGAAGATTCCTCTTCCCATGCCTCAGACCGAAGTCGACAAGATTCTCAATCAGAAGAAGGAAGTCGTCGCTGAGGCTCCCGTCGCTCACAAGATCGACTTCAGCAAGGGCGAACACATCAAGGTCAAGGACGGCATGTTTGCCGGCATGGAAGGCGAAGTCAGCGAAATCCTCGAAGCCAAGGGCCTCGTTCGTGTCATGCTCAAGATCTTCGGGCGAGACGTGCCGGTGGAACTGGAGTACTGGCAGGTGGAGCATGCGTAAGTAGTCACTCCAGTGAATACCTTTCAAAACGGCGAACGGGTCATCATCATCGATGACCCGTTTCACGTTACAATACCGTGCGCTGCAAAGTTGCTACAGACTGCCCCTTCAATAAAGAAACTTGAGGGGATTGCTGCTATACACAGCCAGCATCTTCCTTTATCTTTGTCTAGCCGGTAAGTCTATCCGCCGCAAAAAGGGTCCGCAGTATGAAACCTCGTCGCCTGGTTAGATTGTTTTGTGAATCACTGGAAGACCGATCCGTGCCGGCCACGCTGGTCAGCCCCACCACGATGACGTTTCAGGACGTGGATGGCGACATCGCGGCGGTGATCTTCAGCAAGCCGGTGCTGGATGAATACAACGTGAACGAGGTGTTCCAGTTTGATGCAGGATCGGTCAATGGGAGTAATGGACTCAAGCAGAGTTTGCGGAACATCAATCTGGTGGCCCGGTTCGCTGTGGACATCAACGGCGCCGACATGACTGTGAAGGTAATCAGCAAGGCTCGACGGGGCGATGGGGAAGTGCATGTTGGCAATGTCTTTTCGTACGGAGAGAGGTTTGGCAAGCTCGACATCCAGGGCGATCTTGGACGGGCAGAGATGGATCGTTATGATGGCGATCGCAAACTGGCCGATAGCCTGTCGGTGAACAGCACTGGCCGGTTTGATCCGCAGGGAAACACTCAGTACCTCAGTTTTGCAGGAGTAATCGATACGTTTTTAGTGCGAGGCGATTTGGCGGGTGCTGTCAGCGTAGGTTTCGACCAGTCAGCATTTTCTTCAATGGAAGTTTGGGGGAGTGTGAAGGGTAGTTTCCGGACGGGTGATTGGATTGATACCGTGCTGATTCGAGGGGACATTGATGGAACAGCATATCCGAATCATGAACAGTCCTCGAACATCATCGGGTTTTCCTCTGGAGGTGTAGGCACGTTCTCACTGACCGGGTCCGTCCTGGGTTCCGCGCAAGGGGGGGGGCAACTTACCATTGATGGCACAGGACAAAACAACCTGGGAACACTGACCATCGGTGGGAGTATCGTGGGAAGTGATGCCTCGTTTTCGGGAACGGTGGTCGTTCTTGGATCGTACCAGAGCATTACCGTGAATGGCAGTATCAGGGGCGGTGAGGCCCAATTCTCGGGAGCCTTGAACCCTGGCGATTCAAAGAATGTGGTTATCAATGGTTCCATCATCGGCGGAGCTGGTTACCACTCCGGGCAACTCTCTAATTTCATCTATTGGAATGGTGTCCATAGTGACCAAAAGGTGGATCGGGTTCAAATCAAAGGAAATGTCGTAGGGGGCACGGGTGAACAATCAGGAAGCATCCACATGGTTAACCCGACCAGCCAATTGATCATCGTGGGCACGATCCGTGGCGGCAATGGCTATACTTCGGCGTCCGTCCTTTTTGATTCCAGTATCAGATTTGCCCAGGTGCAGGCCATTATCGGCGGAGCGGGAGAATCCAGCGGTGTCATGAATCTGAACGACCGCGACAACCAAGTCGATACTAACAGAGTGTTGATCAATGGTTCTATCAGAGGTGGGACAGGGCCGACTTCTGGTGGCATCGTGTTGTTGGGAAGTTCAAACCTGCAAATCAATGGTTCGGTGATCGGATACACGGGCACGCAGAGCGGCTTCGTGCTGTTCGCCGCTTTTCAGGACACCGAACCGGATGATAGTAATCTCCTCATCCGTGGATCGGTGATTGGCAATGCAGGTGACAGCAGTGGTTCTGTCATATCCAGTACCCCTATGGATCAGGTGTCCATTCTGGGGGACATGGTGGGAGCTCAAGGTTTTCGTAGTGGTTCAATGCAGTTAGATAGCTTCGATCTGGTGTTTCATGCTCATTCCATAACAGTGGGAAGCCTGCACGGTGGTATAGGCTTCCGTTCGGGAAGCATCGCTTCCAGCCTCTTCGAAGTGAATACAGTCCGTGTGCTGCACAGCATGGTGGGAGGCAGCGGGCAAGAGAGTGGCAGCGTCATCATCCGTAAGCAGGATGTACAACAAGTCTTTGTGACAGAACAGGTAAAGGGTGGGAAAGGCTATCACTCTGGAGTGATTGAGGCCCATTCACTTGAAATTCTTTCCGTGGGAGGCTCCGTCCTGGGCGGTGATGGCGAATATTCGGGGGGCGTCCTGGTAGACAAACGCTTAGGCACTGCCCGCATCGGTCGTGATCTGGCCGGCAATTTCGGTTACTTCTACGCCGGACATTTCCTGGGTGATGGCTTCATCGAATCGGTCTCTATCGGTGGAAGCATCAAAAACAGTGCTGTTATCAGCACCGGAGCCATTGGCGCCATTGCTGTGCGGGGCAGCATCCTCGGCACCGCGGCGGCGCCTTCCTACATCATTTCCCACGGCGCCTACCTTCCAGCGGCCACCCCCGGACAACCTTATCTCCTCCGAAGCCTCACGGTCGGCGGCGATGTAACCAACACGACAATCGTCATGGGCAATTCCAATTTCGACCAGGTCGAGGTTGCTAGGGTGGGAAAGGTCTCGGTCAGCAGAAATTGGAGCAATAACCTTCTGGTTGTCGGGTATGATGCTGGATCAGACGGCATTCTAGGTACCGATGATGATGTGCTCATCAACACCGATGCACCCCCGTCCATCGACAGCCTGTTCATTGGCGGCAACATCCTGGGAAACAAAACAAGCATCGTTCAGGCAGGCTTGGTGAGCCAACTGAAACTGGGCCAGAATACGGTCAATTTGATTCCAGGCGAGTTCAATGATGATCTGCTGCTTGTTCAGTTGCTGCGAATCAGGGAGAAGGCGTAATGGTGGTTGGCTTCGAATCATGGTGTTAATTCCAGAGGGTTGCTACGCAAAGCCCCGTGGTACACTCGTTTGATGTCGAAATTCCAGCCAATCACAATAGAAAGTGACATTTTTCCCCTTTCTCCCTAGCCTTCCCTCGCCCTGTCCCTAAAAAAACTTGCCCACCAACGACGGTTCGTTGGTCTGCTCGTATTTGCGGATTGGAACCATGGCAAAGGTCGTCACCGGTCAAATCAAGCTTCAGTGCCCAGGCGGTGCTGCTACCCCCGCGCCTCCCGTCGGCCCGGCTCTCGGTCAGCATGGCGTCAACATCGGCATGTTCGTCAAGCAATTCAACGATGCCACCAAAGACCTGAAGGGTATGTTGGTGCCCATCGTCATCACCGTTTACAATGATCGCAGCTTTGAATTCGTAGTTAAAAGCCCACCTGCTGCCATTCTCTTGAAGGTCGCTGCCGGCATCCCTCACGAAAAGAAGAAGGGTGCTGAACTCATCCCTGCCGCCGAGAAGAAGGGGGGCAAGTACAAAGCCTCCCAGGTGACCAAGGCTCAAGTCAAAGAGATCGCCACCAAGAAGCTGGCCGATCTGAATGCCCGTGATGTGGATCATGCCTGTCGAATCATCGAAGGCACCGCCCGAAGCATGGGTCTCAAAGTCGTCTAATCGAAACACTGCGAAAGAAGAAGGCACGTACTGCCATGGCGAAGAAGAAAACGGATTCTGATACACCTGTAGAAGGCGCAGCCGCTCCTGCCGCTGAAGAAGCCAAGGCTCCCAAGGCGAAGGCCCCCAAGGCAGAGAAGCCAGCCGGGGACAAGGCTGAAGCTGGCAAGCCCGCCGGAGACAAGCCTGCGAAAGCTCCCAAGGCCAAGGCCGAAAAGCCTGCCGATGGTGCTGCTCCTGCTGAAGGCGCTCCCGCCGCTGCTGCTCCTGTCGAAGGACTTGATGCCCCCAGCAAGAAGCGTGGCCGCCCTGGCGTGCCTCCTGCCCGTGGCAAGAAGCTCAAGACTAAGATGAAGACTATCGCCAACGAAGCAGCCAAACTCGGACTGGTCGACTTCAAGAAAGCTGTCAACTTCCTCAAAGCCAACAAGCGTGTGAAGTTCGATGAAACCGTCGAAGTCCACATGGCGCTCGGCATCGATCCGAAGCAGAGTGATCAGGTCGTTCGTGGCGCGGTTCCGCTGCCTCACGGTCTCGGTCGCAGCAAGAAAGTCCTCGTCTTCACTCAGGGTGAGAACGCTGTCAAAGCCAAGGCTGCTGGTGCTGACTTCGTCGGCGCTGATGATCTGGCCAAGAAGATCACTGGTGAAGGCTTTACCGACTTCGATGTTGCCCTCGCCACTCCCGACATGATGGGTATCGTCGGCCGTCTAGGTAAAGTGCTTGGGCCACGTGGCTTGATGCCTTCGCCCAAGGCTGGCACCGTGGTCTCCGGCGACATTGCCGCCGCAGTCAAAGAGTTCAAGGCTGGTAAGGTTGAGTTCCGTGCTGATGCTGGCGGCAATGTTCACGCCGCTGTCGGCAAGCTGAGCTTTGACGATGCCAAACTCGTTGAAAACATCATCGCCTTTGTTGATACGGTTCGGGCCGCCAAGCCCGCCTCCTCAAAGGGCCACTACGTTAAGTCGATCACCGTCTCGGCTACCATGAGCCCTGGGATCGGGATCGTCATCTAATTCGGAATCAGGAATCGATAGTCGTCAGTTGATTGCTGACGGCTGATAGCTGAAAGCTGAGATCATGAGCAAGCTGATCAAGAAAATGCAGATGGACGCTTTGAGCGATTCGCTCGGCGAGCACAAAGACATGGTGCTCCTCGCGATGAGTGGCGTCCCCGCCAAAGACGAAAACGCCATGCGACTGGCCCTTCGCAAGAAGAACGTCCGGCTGCAACTAGTGAAGAATGCCTTGGCCCGGCGTGTCCTCAAGGACAAGGGCTTTGCCGGGCTCGATAACTATCTGAATGGCCCTACCGTGATCGCTCACCCGATCAACAAAACCGGTGGCGGCGTTTCAGAAGTGGCGAAGGAACTGGAAGCCTTCATCAAGAAGTTCAGCAAGCAGATCTCGGCGAAGATTGCTGTCGCCGAAGGTTCGCTGGTGGACTACGACACTGCCAAGAAGATGCCTACCCGAGCAGAGGCCCTGTCCATCCTGGCAGGAACGATTCTCGGCCCAGGCAAAACACTGGCAGCCGCCATGGTCGGCCCAGGCCGCAAGCTCGCTGGTGCCGTCAAGTCGCTGGAGGAGAAGGGCAAGCCCAACTAACTCAGCTATTACGCTTCAACTGAACATACACGCATAACCCGTCTGATGAAAGGAACGATAGTCATGTCCGCAGATTTAACCGCGATTGCCAAGCAGATTGCTGATCTGACCCTGGCCCAGGCCGTTGAACTGACCAAGATCCTCAAGGAAACCCACGGCATCGAGCCGGCCGCCGGAGGCGGTGTCATGGTGGCTGCTGCAGCCGCTGGTGGTGGTGGCGAAGCCAAAGCCGCCGAGAAGACCGAGTTCACAGTCAGCCTCGATGAAGCCGGCGCCCAGAAGATTCAGGTCATCAAGGTGATCCGCGAGATCACCGGCCTGGGCCTCAAGGAAGCCAAAGACCTCGTGGATGGCGCTCCCAAGGCAGTGAAGGAAAACGTTGCCAAGGAACAGGCCGACGACTTCAAGAAGAAGCTCGAAGCCGCTGGTGCCAAGG
>DAOMFV010000120.1:0-16644 GCA_035430005.1 Gemmatales bacterium | reverse complement strand
GTGGTTGAATTACGAATACACAGGTCTGCCATATTCTTCACATGGCAGCTATCCACCCTCGGTGGCGCTTCAGGCTGTCATAGCAAGCCGCCCTCACACCCGACTGATCTTGCCCATTCTTTCATTTTTGGCCACAATCCGACCGCTTCGGTCGGCTGGGTTCAACTTGTCCGGAAGAAATGACGATCTGGTAATTTAGGAAGGATGCCCATCATGGTGCGTGTGGCGATTTCTCGTAGTCTCATCGCTTTGCTGACGATTGCTGTCATCGCATTGCCTGTGGGCTACTATCGTTACGGCTACACGCAACTCAAGCGGGTTAGAGTCGTCACCGAAGGAAAGATGTATCGCTGCGGTCAATTGACCAAAGACGGGTTCAAGGACACCTTTGCACGCCTCGGCATCCGCACTCTCATCAATCTGCAGGATGAAGACCCCAATCCTACGCTGGGTAATGGCCTCAGCGAAGCTGAATGGTGCAAACAGTTGGGTGTGAACTACGTTTACCTGCCGCCACAACTGGTGCAGGAAGGCGAGCCGGTGACGATTGAGAAGTTCCTGGCAGTGTGTGACGACAAGAATGCCTACCCAATCATGCTGCACTGCAAGGCCGGGCTGCACCGCACCGGGACGATGGCTGCCTTCTACCGCATCGAGTACGAAGGCTGGACGCCCCAGGCAGCCATGCGTGAGCTGATGGCCAACGGCTTCAGCCTGAAGCAGTGCCATGTCAAAAACCCGTACATCAAGAACTATCTGGTTGATTACATCCCCCGCGCCCAACGCTACGCCTATTTGAATGGCGGATCGACACGGGTGGAGAACGCTCCCCAGCCATGATCCTTCTCGACCGATACCTCATCAAGACCTTTGTCAAAGCCTGGCTCGTCTGCTTCGTGAGCCTGGTGAGCCTCTACGTCGTGATCGATGCCTTCAGCCATTTTGAAGAACTGCTCTCGGCTGCCCGGCACATGAACAAGACGTTTACCGAGACGGCGGCGATGTATTATGGATACCAGGTGGTCCTGATCTTCGATCGACTTTGCAGCGTGATCATGCTGCTGGCGGCAACCTTCACCATTGCCTGGCTGCAGCGGCAAAACGAACTGGTGCCTCTGCTCTCGGCAGGCGTGCCTACCAGTAGAATCCTGCGGCCGGTGTTCATCGGCAGCTTGTTCTTCATGCTGCTCCAGACGGCCAACCGTGAAATACTGATGCCCCAGTTCGCTGAGAACCTGGAACTGGGAGCTGACGACCCAACCGGACAGAACGCCAAGTCGATCTCCGGCGGCTTTGATACTTCGGGCATTCTGCTGCAAGGAAGCAAGGCGATCCCGCAAGAGATGGTCGTAAAGAACATGAGTTGCACGGTTCCCACCCAGTTGGGCGGCACGATGTACCACTTCTATGCCAAGGAAGCCCGTTTCGTTAAGGCTGGCACGCTGCTGCCCGATGGTTCCAGGCCCACGTCGTCCGGCTGGCTGCTTTCGAATATCATCAAGTCAGCAGAGCCGCCGCCAGAAGGGATTCAGGGTATCATCATTCCGCTCAATACCGGACAGATCTTCGTCAAAGTGGAACAGATGGACTTCCGCAGGATGACCCGCAACAAGACGTGGTACCAATACGCCGGCCTGCTGGAGATCACTTCAGAAATGGAAGAGACGGGTGCCCAACAACTTTCCTGCCTGGCGACTCAACTACATCAAAGATTGGCTGCACCACTCGTTACGCTGGTGACCATCGCCCTGGGGTTGGGTATCTTCCTGAGGGAATCGAGCAAGAACGTCTTTCTCAATACCGGTATGTGCCTGGCCGGTGTGGCTGCCATCTTTCTCTGCACCATGATTGCCAAGTATCTGGGTGATCGGGAATATGTTTCGACCGCGCTGGCGGGTTGGCTGCCAATCATGATCTTCGGACCAATTGCGTATATGTTGCGGGATGGGATGCAGAGTTAGGTCTGTTCAACGAGCTGCTAAATACGCTTGTAAGGCATCACGCCACGATCTGAGTGTTGGTGTGCAAGAATGTTCACTGCTTAATACCGAATAAGCGGGCCTTCGGGCTTTGCTGCCATATTCAGCACTGGTGGTGGGTTGCAGATCAGCTTGGACGCCGGCCAGTTCAAAGATGGTACGGGCGAACTCGTACCAGGAGCATTCTCCACTGTTGGTGAGATGATAGATGCCAGGACGATGTACTCGGACTAATTGTCTAGTTGCTTCTGCTACATCGGCTGCGCTGGTGGGAGTAAGTATCTGATCGTTCACGACCCGAATGGTTTTGCCAGCGGCGGCTAACTTGAGCATCGTCTCAACAAAGTTAGTGCCCTTTCCCCCGGCACCATGCCGGCCATAGAGGCCACAGGTGCGAATAACGAAGTGGCTGGGGCATAGAGAGCGAACGAAGTATTCGCCGCTGAGTTTGCTGAGGCCATAGGAACTGACCGGGCCAGGAGAGTCACTTTCTCCGTAGGGCGTTTGCCGTTTCTCATCGAGGCCAAAGACATAATCAGTGCTAAATTGCACCAGCGTTGCATGCACGTCTCGGCAGGCGATAGCCAGTTCACGTACCCCGAAGGCATTGACGGCAAAGGCAACTTCGGGGGCCGTTTCACACACATCGACGAGGTTATAGGCGGAACAGTTGATCACTAGCCTAGGTTTGAGTTTCTGGAGGAGCATGGTGATCTGGCCAGGAATAGCGAGATCAGCATCCGTACGGGTCAGTGCATGAACGCCGTCATCACCTGACAATAGCGACCGAAACTCCCGGCCCAACTGGCCATTCGATCCCAGAATGGTAATCGAGGTGCCCACTAGTCTTCTCCCAGCACGGTGCCCCAGCGTTTCAGCAGTTGATGCTGCACGCCCAGTTGATCGGCAATGCGGCCCACGACAAAGTCTACCATATCCTGCACGGTTTCAGGCTTGGTGTAGTACGCAGGCATGGCGGGCAGCATCATGGCCCCGGCTTCGGCGCACAGAGTCATGTTTCTCAGTTGCACCAGACCCAATGGCGTCTCCCGTGGCACCAGAATGAGTTTGCGTTTCTCTTTGAGGTGTACGTCGGCTGCACGATGAATGAGATTGCTCGAAGTGCCATGAGCAATGGCGGAGACGGTACCCATGCTACACGGACAGACGACCATGCCTGCCGTGAGGAACGAGCCGCTGGCGATGCCGGAACTGAAGTCCTGGAAGTGGTAGTAGCGGATTAGCTTGTGTGCCTGATGTTCAAGATCGGGAGGCAGAAAATCGCTGAACTGCGGATTGCGGAGATCGACCGTTAGGCCCAATTCAGCTTGAAAGACCTGGGCCGCGGCGGGGCTCATGGTGACATGAACAATACGCTCGGTCCGTACCAGCACTTCGAGCAGGCGGATAGCGTAGAGCGCTCCGCTGGCTCCGGTGATTCCCAGGACTAAGTCGCTCGCCGCCATTTCAATGGTTCCTAATTCATCGGTACAACAGATGTGACAGGGGTCAGATGTACTCATCTGCCCCCTGCACGCTTTCTTTGCTATTGCACATCCCGCAGGGGGCAGCGAAGTACCGCTGACCCCTGCCACAGTTGTTTAGTTCTTTACAGCTTCATTGTTACCCCGACAACGTACCTTTCGTCGAAGGCACCACGCCGGTTGCACGAGGATCAAGTTCTATAGCCTGCCGGATGGCTCTTGCTGTTGATTTGAAGATCGCTTCGATGAGATGATGCGTGTTGCGGCCATAGTGCAGCAGGATGTGCAGGTTACACTGTGCCTGCTGGGCAAAGGCTTGCCAGAAGTCTTCTGCCAGTTCAGTGTCGAAGTCACCCAGTTTCGTTATGGGGATATCAGCGTTCCAGACTAAGTAAGCCCTACCGCTGAAATCGATAGCTGAGGTCGCCAGCGTTTCATCCATCGGGAGCGTGCAGACGCCATAACGTCGGATGCCAGCCTTGTCGCCGAGCGCCTGAAGCACCGCTTTGCCGAGGGCAATGCCGGTATCTTCGACACTGTGATGCGGATCGACGTGCAGATCGCCGGTGACTTTGATGGTCAAATCCATCAGGGAATGCTTGGCTAACAAATGCAGCATGTGATCGAAGAACCCAATGCCGGTGGCGATGGTTGCCTGGCCGGTGCCATCGAGATTGACGCTGACGCTGATCTGCGTTTCATTAGTCTTCCGGTCGATCTGGACAAGGCGTGGCGGCATGGGGCAGACTCTGGTGTTCTTACAACAAACTGTGGCAGGGGTCTGATGTACTCATCTGCCCCCTGCACGCTTTCGGAGGTGTTGAACATTCCGCAGGGGTCAGCGGAGTACCGCTGACCCCTGCCACAGCACATAGCTAAAGTACCGCGCGTGCCGGGCGATTGTCAGTAGCAATTCGGTCGAAACCGGGGACGATGGAAGCTGACCTAGCCGAATATTCCATTATCTCGCTCTACAGGGTCGAAATCGAGCCGGCGGATGAGGTCGACGGCCTGAGCGGCGGCGTAGTCGCGGTCAACATCATGATCACGAATAGCCACAGTGAGCGGGCCGGAATAGTTGACCTGATGTAGTGTTCGGATGATGGTAGCCCAATCTATGTTGCCCATGCCCAGTGCCCGGTAGTTCCAACCTCGACGAGGATCGCCATCGGGCAGGAGCGACCCCAACAGACTGCTACGGCCGTTTAGACTAATAGCCGCATCTTGCATCAGAACATGCCAGAGGCGTTCCGTGTGTTGACGAACGAACTCTGTCGAATCAAGACCCTGCCAATGAAGAGCGGAGGGTGCCAACGAGAAACCAAAGGCATCGTGACCATCAAGAGCTTGAATCGTTTGTTCGGCACTGATCAGATCGAAAGCCGTCTGGGCCGGACTGATCTCGCAAGCGAACCGGCAGCCGAACTGATTCATCGCATCGAGGATGGGCTTCCAAATTGAATGGAATTGCTTCCAGCATGCTTCGAGTATGCCGGGCGTCATAGGTGGTGTGTTGAACAGCATCGATGTGAAAGGCGAGCCGGTTGAGCCCGCCACGAGGTTGACCCCCAACTGCTGGGCTACTCGAGCTGTATCAATCATTTCCTGGGCAGCACGGGCGGCGACGCCTACCGGTTCTCCATCGCCCCATACCCAATCAGGCAGGCTGTGTTGATGCCGGACATCGAGTCGATCAGAGACAGCCTGGCCGACGGGATGATTGCTCAAGGCAACGATGGATAGTCCATGTTGCTCCAGCATCGCCAGTATCGATTGACAATAGGCAGGCTCGGCCAGGGCTTTCTGAACAGCCAGGTGTTCTCCCCAGCAGGCTACATCGAGAGCTTGATAGCCCCACTCGCCGGCTTTGGCTGCCACGGCTTCGAAGGGAATATCCGTCCAGGGACCGGTAAAGAGCGCCAGTGTTCTGGGCATGGGTCAACCTCGCTTCATGCGATGAGTCCCTGGTGGGAGGCCAGCGACTGTGATATTCCGTTATTGTGATATAAGCCCGAAGTGCTAACGGAGTGGACCTTGCGATTGCACGCGCCCCCCTCGCTAGCGCGTCGGGCTGCCATCTCCCCCTCCGAAGGAGAAATACCAGCTACGTCTTAGGCGACTCAGATGGCGGCGTGGTTGGTGCGGTTGACAATGCCGGTGGTGGAGCCGAAGGCGGGTTGCTCGATGAGCCTATTGGAGTAGTGGTAGAGACCATCGGCGGCGGATTGAAGTCCTTTTCATCTTCGATGTAGACATCGTCGAACTCGGTCTCATCGATCTGCTTGCGGAGCAGGAAGTAGATGATCGTGCCGCTACACCAGAAGAGTGCATAGGCGAAGCCCACCAAGCCGAGGAAGAGCAGATGTATCCAGAACCCACAGATGTAAGCAGCCAGTTTTTGGCCCCAGTTCATGTGCGCCCATACGAAGTCAAACTGAGACTGATGGGCCTGCAAATCAGCAATTTGCTTGCCGGCATAGAAGTTCTCGATGACGGTTAGCTCAGAGCCCTGGGGAGGCGTCTCAGCAAAGCCCGTCTTGTTGAGGATGTCCTTGTCGAGCAATTCGGCAATCGGCTTCTTGGCGGCCAGGCCTTCCTGGAACGCTTTCAGCTTGCCGGGCTGCAGGAGCTGTTCATTCAGCGTGTTGTGGATACGCACCATCGGATGGTCTTTACCGACGAGGAGATCACGCCATTGGTAGGATCGGGGAGCGAGCGTAAAGCTAGAGCCGACGGGATCGCCGGTATCCTGCCAACTGAGGCCGGGAGCCAGGCCCATGCTCCAGCGAACAAGGTAAATACTGCCAGAAGCTAGCAACACCACGACAAACACGATGACCACGCTGAACACGATGGAGACAACGGTATATTTGACGTAGCTCCAAGCCCCTTGAGTGATGTAGGCCAGTGTTCTGCTGAGAGCGTCAAAGCTGTCACTCCCCTCGACGCTGATGGTGGCATAGAACAGGGGCCAGCCGATGAAGGCCACCAGCATCACAACCATGATCAGGCCGGAAAGAATGGGCAATGGCAACAGAAGTGCGGTCAGGACTGATCCCAAATAGGGGAAGATCGTCAACAGGAACGTGCCAAGAGCATTCAGAAGCGCAAGCAGGGCAAAGACGATGAGCGGGATGGCAGGTCCGATAATGTAGTCAAATAACTTTCGCCTTGCGTACCCCAGCGATTCGACAAGCCCCAGTCGCTCATTGCGGGCCAATTGCATCGCAGCAATACGGGTAATCGCACCGGCTGACAAGCCCCAGACTATCAGCGTCCAGACGACGCCAAGCATCGAATACCACCAGTTACGCCACGTCGGTCCTATCGGGCTGTAATGTACCAGGTCAATGACAGGCTGATAGAACTGACGAAACGGCTCAACCTGAAGCGGAGGATCCTGATCTCCTTTTCCGAACCAGAGTGACCAACTGAAAAGTTGGCTGCGATCCGTTGCGACGGCTGCAACCTGATTTGGGATGACCACCACCAAGGGCTGGTTGGATGTCACCGGTGCCGGGTTGATCGCCACCAGGAAAGGATTGGGGCCACGATCCGCATTGGCAGGCCAGATGCCGTGGTGATTCTCGCTGATGCCAAAGATCCAGCCAAGAATGGCCCATCCGAGTGTCAGAACGATCACCGCTCCAATGGCGATGATGATCTTGTAGGGATCGCGAGCCAGTTCAAAGAGACGAAAGAGCATCGTCCAAGTCCGTGTGCGACGCGGTTCTGACGTCAATTCGGCGGAAGTCTCAGCAGGCATCCGTAACTCCTCGTGCATCGCCATAGAATAATGGGGAATCCGCTAGGCTAACCTAGTAGGCTAATGGCCCGTCAACCACCCCCCAAAATAACCGCCGTATTATAGACCCTCGGTACTCTGTTTCAATCAGCCGGATTGCACGACTCTACGCATCCTAGGAAATATACCACGTCGGCTTGACAAGCAACGAAACTCTTACTAACCAGAAGACTGGCACGGAGCAGGAGAGTGAGGCACTCTAGGGAAAGCCCTTCCTGCGTGATCGTGGGTCGCATCGTTGTTATTCGAGGATTCTTCCATGCTCATGGCCCTGACTTTAGATACCATTCGTCGCTCACTCTCGTTACCGCTGGGGAACGCAGCCGAGTTCTCTCCCTGGTCCGTTACTTCCGGCATCCGCGCCGGTCGCCGCAAGTCGGACGAAGAAGAGGATGAAGACGAAGAGGATGAGGAAGAAGACGAGGACGACGAAGATGACGAGGACGAAGATGACGAGGACTTTGAAGAGCTCGACGACGACGATCTCGACGATCTCGATGAGGACTTCGATGACGAAGACCTTGATGAAGATCTTGATGATGAAGACTTCGACGATGATGAACTCGATGACGACGAAGAAGACGATGATGATGATGACGAAGAAGACGACTTAGACGATGAAGATGACTAACGAATAACGTCATATCATACAGTTGAAGAAGCCACGATGAGAATCCATCGTGGCTTCTTCGTTTTTAATGTCAGCCAATCCTTTTCCCTATCATCTTGAGCAAGACTGGGGTAGTCTTAAGGAATCCGTTGTCCCCAGGGAGAACCATCATGAACGAAACAGAGAAACAGCAACTGAAGCTTCGAGAGTTTATGCAGCTATTGCCGTTGACCAGCGAGTTGGCCGGACTTCCTCATTCAGAACATGGCCGCTACTATACTCCGGAGCAGATCGAAGCGCGTGTCATCACCTTGAAGCACGCCTACAAGATCGCACGTCAATTAGCTGCTGAGGTATCCAACCAGTAACAACCTCAACGCCAATGAGTGCCTGACCATCCACGGCGCAAGCACTCGTCCTGAGGCTGCTTTGTTCTTAGGTTGTAAGTGTAGTCCTCCCCTGGCGGTCTCATCGAATGAGTCTGTCTGACTTGAGCATTCGCAATCCCGTCTTCGCCGTCATGCTGTCGGCGGCGCTCGTCGTTTTTGGATGGCTTGGCTACCAGGGGCTGGGTATCAGTCAGTTCCCTGAGATTGATTTTCCCGTTGTTAACATCACCACGTATTGGGAAGCCGCCAGCCCAGAATCGATGGATCTCGATGTGACCGACATCATCGAAGACGCTGTCTCTGGCGTGGAAGCTGTTGACTATGTGCAATCCGCCTCGTCCGAAGGCGTGAGCATGGTGACGGTGAACTTCCGCTTGGGGCGCGATGTCGATGTCGCTCTCAAAGATGTGCAGAACGCCGTGCAAGCCGCCATGAACCGCCTTCCCAGCGACATCGATCCGCCGGTCATCAACAAAGTCAACTTCAACCGCTTCCCGGTGATCTGGCTCACCGTGCATGGCCCCCGTTCCTCAGCTGCGATCAACCGACTGGTGCAGGATGAACTGAAGCAGCATATCGAAAGCATCAAAGGGTGCGGCGGCGTCTTCTTCGGCGGCATGAGGCAGCGCAGCATGCGGGTCTGGCTCGATGCTCCCAAGCTCCATTCATTCGGCCTGGATGCCGTGGATGTGGTGCAGGCGATGCGGAAAGAGCACATCGAGAAGCCGGCCGGGGCTGTCGAGAGCACCAGCCGTGAGATGCAGGTGCGAGTCCTGGGGGAAGCCCGCAGGCCGAAGGACTTCGCCAAACTGCCTTTGACCAGCACCCAGAATGGGCAGGTAGTCAGCCTTGGAGATGTCGCCCTCATCGAAGATGGTCTGGAAGACCGTCGCAGCCTGGCGAGGTTTAACCGTGAGTCTTGCGTGGGGATCGGCGTTTTACGGGCCGCGGGCGCCAACGTCGTCGAAGTCTGCGATGAAGTAAAAAGCAAGATTCCCGAATTGAAACGAAAATTGCCCAACGACCTTTCCCTGAGCATCTCTACCGACTTCTCTTTGTTCATCAAAGATGATATTGCGGAAGTCAAAGAGACGCTGCTGATCGGTGTCGTGCTCACCGCAGTCGTGACTTACTGCTTCCTGGGCTCCGTCGGCACCACCATCAATGTCTGTCTCTCTATCCCGATCTCGCTCATAGGCACGTTCATGGTGATCCGCTACCTCGGGTTCACTGTCAACTTCATGACGTTACTCGGGTTGTCGCTTTCTGTTGGCGTTGTGGTTGATGATGCCATCCTCGTTCTCGAAAATATTTATCGCTTGCGGGAACAACAGAAGAAACAGGCTGATCGAGAGGCTGAACAAGCCAACCGTGTGCGAGCGGCATGGCTAGGGGCAAGAGAGATTGCGTTCGCTGCCACTGCGGCGACTTTCTCCATCGCCGCTATCTTCATTCCAGTGGCGTTCCTGGAAGGGGCCATCGGAGCGTTCTTCTATCAGTTCGCCATTACGGTCACCGTGGCGGTGATGTTATCGCTGTTGACCTCCCTGACGCTGACGCCAATGCTCTGCGCTAAGTTCCTTGATGTTCGTCACTATCGCCGAGCAATGCCGGTTCCTGCCGCTGCTGTGACCCGAACTATCCTCGATACCCTGCTCTATCCTTTTCGGGTCGCCTACTGGTTCGTCGATCGCTGGGTGATGGAGCCGCTCGTCATCCGCCCGATTGATTTCCTCATGCACTGGCTCACCACCGGCTATACCTGGCTCATCCGCTGGTCGCTGCGGTTGAAATGGCTGGTCACCCTGATCAGCCTGCTCATCGCTGGATCGGCGCTGCTGTTCGTCTTTGGCTGCGATATTCCCCTCCCCGCTCCAGTCTCCTCCTGGCTGGGCATGGAACGGCTGACAATGAAAGCCATCGGTATGGAACTGGTGCCCAGCGAAGACCAGTCACGCTTTGTCTGCACCGTTATCTGCCCGGTTGGCAGCAGCATCGATTACGTCGATGAAATGCTGAACAAATGCGAAGACATCCTCGTTCAACTGCGCGATCCCCAAGGTCGGGAAGTGTTGGCGACGATCTTCGCTGCCATCTCGATCAGGCCCGGCCAGCTTATCAGTGAAGGAACCGTCTTCTGCAGGCTCATGCCCAAATCCATGCGAGGAATGACGCAGACCCAGATCATTCAGGAAGTCCGAAAACGACTCTCCGGCATTGTCGGCATGAAGGTGATCGTACTTGATCTCTCCACACAGGGCTTTGCCGCCACCCGTGGCTATCCGGTCAACTTCGCTGTGCAAGGCCCGGATTGGCCTACTGTCATCCGCTATGCCGAACGAATCAAGGAACGGATGATCGACAGCCCGCTGATTAATGATATCAACAGCGACTATCGTCCCGGCATGCCCGAACTGCACATCCTGCCCGAACGAGAAAAGGCAGAGCAACTGGGTATTCCCATGCAGCGGCTTGGCTTCACCATCAATGCATCCATCGGAGGACTGCGGGTGGGCCGTTTCACCGATGGCGACCGCCGTTACGATGTGCGGGTGCGGTTCCTCGAAACTCAGCGAGCCAGCCCCGATCAGCTCAGCGCCATCCAGGTGAAGACACAGGATGGCAAACTGATCCCCCTGGGCGATATCATAACCACCAAAATGGTTTCGACACTTCCGGTGATCAATCGCTACAACCGCCGGCGGAAGATCGAACTGAGCGCGAACATGCACGCCGGCGTGTCTCAAGGTGAAGCCCTGGCACGCTGCAAAGTGCTGGCTGAGGAAGTGCGGGAAGAGCTGAACCTGCCTACCAGTTACTTCATCGTCCCGCTGGGCAATGCCCAGGTCATGCAGCAGACGATGAAGAGCCTGACGTGGGCTTTGATCCTCGGCTTTGTCGTCGCCTACATGATTCTGGGGGTGCAGTTTAACTCCTTCGTCCATCCCTTCACGGTGCTCATGGCTGTGCCCTTCGGTGTCACCGGCGCTGTGGCAACGCTCTGGTACTGTGGCGATACGCTCAACCTGATGAGTATGATCGGCCTGGTCCTACTGGCCGGGTTGGTGAAGAAGAACTCGATTGTGCTGGTTGATTTCGCCAATCAGGTACGAACGGGTGGTGTCTGTGGGCATGAAATCGATGAAGCAGCTCCCAAGCCCGAAACGAGTGAACTGGGTCGAGAGTACCTGATGAGCGCAGAGGATGCGATGCAGCAGGCCTGCCCCATGCGACTGCGACCGATTCTGATGACCTCGCTGGCTACCATCGCCGGGGCCATTCCGATGGCCTATGGCTGGGGTGCAGGCGTCGAGACACGTGCCCCGCTGGCCCGGGCTATCATTGGCGGCATTATTCTCTCCACGGCTGTCACCCTCTTTTACGTGCCGGTGCTGTATGTTCAGCTCGATCATCTGGGCCAGTGGTTCCGCAAGCAGTGGTCTACCGAGGCGGAAGGAACCAACTGATGTCCGAGGCTTCGGCACGATCGCAGCCACCCCGCTGGCCCATTCTGCTCTCAATCCTCGCCGCCATCGTGACGATGGGTCTGAAGTTCACCGCCTTCTACGTTTCCGGCTCGATTGGATTGCTCTCCGATGCTTTGGAATCGGTAATCAACCTTGTTGCCAGCGTCTTAGCCCTTTTGGCGCTCTGGTACGCCGCCCGGCCTCCTGATGCTGAGCATACCTATGGCCACGAGAAGATTTCCTACTTTTCCAGCGGCATCGAGGGCATGCTGATCCTGATTGCCGCTGCTACCATTGCTTGGGAAGCAGTCAGGCATCTGTTCGTTCCACCGCCGCTGGAGCACCTGGATATTGGACTGCTCTTCTCTGGCATCGCTTCAGTCATCAACTTCTCGGTCGCCCTGGTGCTATTGCGTGAGGGCCGCAGGCATCGTTCCATCATTCTGGAAGCGGATGGACATCACCTCATGACCGATGTGATCACTTCGGGGGCAGTGATCATCGCTCTCGGCCTGGTGTGGGCAACGGGCTGGCTGTGGCTTGATCCGATCATCGCCCTGCTGGTGGCTTTCCACATCCTCGCTACCGGTCTCATCCTCATGCGGCGGTCGTTCGATGGGCTCATGGATCGGGCTTGGCCGATCAAGGATCTGGAACTACTACGAACGAAAATCAGCGATCACCTCAAGCCGGGCATGGCTTTCCACGCCCTGCGCACTCGAACAGCCGGGCCACGCCGACTGATCGAGTTTCATCTTCTGGTCAACGGCGAGATGTCGCTGAAAGATGCTCACGACTTCGCTCAGCAGTTGGAAGATACGCTCAAACGTGATGATCGCAATCTTGATGTGACCATTCACCTGGAGCCCATCGAGGCGGAAGAATCGTGGGGCGATCATGAGCTCATCGAGTTTGAGAAGCCGCCTGTGATCGCTAATTGATCGCTGACAGCCTTTTCGATATTTACGTAAGCCAACAGCAACCTTTCCCTGATCGGCTGGCTGCGTTCGTGCAGTTGTCGCTGGTAGTCGATGTATTCCTCGCGCCCGGCTTTGGTCTCGATGGCGATGGGCACAAAACCCAGGTGCTGAAGATCATAGGGGCTGGCCCGCATGTCGATCTCTCTCGCAGTCCAGGCCAGCTCAAAGGCATCGGCGATGAGTTCACTACTGGTAAAGGGCGCGAGGGTGAACGCCCATTTGTACAAGTCCATGTTGGCGTGAATGCAGCCAGGCTGATCGTATTCCAATTGGCTGTAGCGATTCAGTTGAACACGGTTGCGCGGCGTTGCCTGGGGCGTGAAGAAACGGAAGGCATCGAAATGGGTGCAGCACAAGTTTTGGCTTTCGACGAATCGTGCCAGTTCATCGTGAGGCAACCTCAGAGGCACCTGGTCATGCCGTACCTCATCGCTGCGGTAGACCATCGCCCATTCGTGCAGGCCGAAACAGTGAAGCACTGGCGGGCGTTCCTGCGTCACTTTCAGTAGATGAATGCACCAGCGCACCATCGGTAAGCGGCGGGTGTTGAAAGCACTCGGTTCAATGATCGCTCCATCATTCGTCATCGAATAGTGCTTGGGCCAATCAAGAAGATCAATGTCGGCTTCTTCGAGCAATACGCCCAGCCCGGGAGAGTAACGCTGTAGATGAGCCACACGGAAGGAGTAGTACTCAAACAGAAAGTCATAGACCGGGTGCTTCTCACCCCGCAAACTGCGCTCGATCCGGTCACGAGTCCAGCGTTCCACACGCAGCCGATGAGCCGTTCGTTCCTGCTGCCAGGTGTTCCTGGGCTTACGCTGTTCATTCAGAGTTTGACACGAGTTCGGCACGTCTTCGGTGTTCTTTTCATAAGGACAGCAATAGCTATGCTACAATAGGGAAATCACGAGGGCCTCCCATCATGGCAAGCACCGTTATCGGCACCACCTGCCCCCATTGCCGGAAGGCTATCAAGATTCCCGAAGAGTTTGTGGGCCGCACCGTGCGATGCAAGGGATGTTCCAAGACGTTCACAGCCAATGGAAAGCCTTCGGCTGCGAAGTCCGATGCACCCAAAGCCGTTGTGCCCACTCCAGTCAAATCCGAACCCACGCCGGCCCAAACGCCCGATACCTACGTCAAACGCATGGCCCGGCAACAACGCAGTAGCACGGTTATCTATTTGGTTCTTGCCGCGGTTGCCCTGGGAGCCCTCGGTGCCGGCTTCTACACTTTCAAAGATCAGCTTTTTGGCATGGTGAACAAGGCGGTCACAGCGACGAAGCCCACGGCACCGGAAAACCCTGGCTCGCTGCTCCTGAACAACGAAGAGGTGCTTGACAAAAACTCCGGTGACCTCACCAATCTGCCTGACCCCGATCAAGACAAGCGGGATAAACGCAAGCTCGCCCGCATTCCCTCCCCCTACCCCGGCAGAGCGCTCCTGATCGGTATTCGCAATTACCTCTACCTCAATCCCCTCAACCCTGGCTACCGGGCGGAGCGTTCTTTTCAGCGTGATCCGCTGGGGCTGCACACCCTACGGCGAACTTTGATCACAGAGCTTTCGTTCCCTCGTGATCAGGTCGTCGTCCTCAGCGATATGGATGATCAAAAGCCGACGGTGCCGACGAAGGCCACCATCGAAGTAACCGTGGAGGATTTCCTGGCTACCAGCAGCTCAAGCGATCACATCGTGCTCGTCCTGGCTGTCCATGCCATCACGCTGGGGGGCAAAGGCTACCTCGTGCCGGTCGATGGCGAACTGCCTGTCGAAGGCGCCAAGCCCGATACGGAGCGTGATGCCAAGCTGGCAGCGAAGATGATCCCGCTCAGTTGGCTCTACGACAAGCTGGCTGCCTGCAAAGCCAGGCAAAAGCTGGTGATCTTCGACATAGCCCAGAACGATCCGGAAGCAGGCATCGTCCGCAATGCCCCCAGTTCGCTCGACGAGACACTCTACAAACAAATCGAAGCGATGCCCAAGGGCGTCCAGGTCTGGTTAGCCTGCAAGCCCAAGCAGCATTCGAATGGCCTCAGCAGTTCAGGGCAGAACGGCAGCGTCTTCATCGATTCGCTTTGCCAGTTGGCTACCCTCAGCATCGAGAAGAACTGGAAGGCCATTGAAAAAGACCCTGGCCTTAAGAACGGCACGTTGCCCCTGCTCTTGCTTGCCAAACAAGTGAACGCGGAGACCACGAAGTATCTCAAAGAGCATGGATTCGATCAGACCCCCGAACTGCTCGGCAAGGAAGAACCGGCTGCTGTGGCAACAACCACGACTGTCTCACCGGCTGTCGAATTGAAGATCAAGAAACCTGATGAGCCAGTCGTCAGCGGGATGGAGATCGCCCATGTCATCAAGGAACTGGGCATTGAAAGCGATCATGCCCGCAACCTAAGCCCCAGCAGTTTCCCACCGCTACTCCAATCGGCATACACCAAGTATGCCGCCGATTACGCCTCGAACAAAGAGCTTGAAGACAAACTCACTCAATACCCCCTGCGATCCATCACACTGAAAGCCATCAAAACGCTGGATCGTTCGCTTAAGACCTTCCGGATGCGGTTTGCGGAAGAGAGCGACGAGGCCAATTTCAAGAAGAAGATAGAGAAAGAACAAGAGACACCGGCGTATGTGACTGCCGAGCTTTCCGACCTGCTCGACGACATGAAGAAGCTGGACGAGAAACGGGACGAAGAACCTTCGCTGCGCTGGCGTGCCCACTTCGACTACACCCAGGCCAGGTTGCTGGCCCAACTGGCCCACGTGCAGGAATACAGTTTCGTCCTGGGCAACAAGCTCCGCAAGGACACGCCCAAGATCAAGGACGAAAAGAACCACAACGGCTGGATCATCGTATCGCAGCGCAAGCTGGAGCAGAAGGAGACCCGCACCTACGATTCCGAACGCCAGAAACTGCTGACCAAGATCATCAAAGAGAACCCGGGCACACCCTGGGAAATCCTCGCGCGGCGGGAGCAGGCGACCATCCTGGGCCTGACGCTACAGGAAACTTACCTCGAAGAGGGCAAGCCGTTGATGAAGGGAACCGAGGAACCGAAGAAAAGCCCGCCGGCGAAGTAGTTTGTCCGGATGCAACGACATTCTTTGCCCGATTGGCACCAGCCAGTCTGGTAATTCCTCAGCGTTTCCCCTACTTTAGCCTGACGATGGCGAGGCCCTACTGAACATGCTGTTACGCACCTATTTGCTCGGCAAAATCCACAACATTCGCTTGACGGACAAGAACGTCAACTATGTCGGCTCCATCACGTTGGGGCCCGAGTTTTTGAAGGCGTCGGGCATCCAGGTGAATGAGGCGGTGCAAGTCGTTAATGTCGAATCGGGTGCCCGGTTCGTCACTTATGTGCTTCCGGGCGGCAAGCCTGGCGAATGCACCTTGAACGGCGGCGCAGCCCGCCTTGCTGAACTGGGTGACAAGCTGATTATCATGGCCTTCGGCCAAAGTGATAAACCCATCGAACCTAAAGTGGCCATGATCGGCGAACAAAACAAGTTGCTTGGTGTCACATCGACAACGGGCGGCGGTTAGAAGCAGGTTATTCGGAGAGGTGGCAGAGCGGTTGAATGCGTCGGTCTCGAAAACCGATATGCCCGCAAGGGCATCAAGGGTTCGAATCCCTTCCTCTCCGCTAACATTTCACATCACTTTTCGTAACCGACTGTAGAATATCAGGTTACGTCAAAAAACTCCCCTGCAATGACACTCCTTGGTGCACATTTGGTGCACAAATTGTGCACGGGAGTGTACCGTGTCTCGCAAGCCAGCACGTCGCAAGCGTATCCGCATTGGATGCGTGTCGGTGTATTTCCACCATGGTGCATGGTGGCTCTACTATCGAGAAAATGGTCGGGCTATTCGACTTAAGGTCGGTCCCGATCTGAAACCAGCTGAAGAACTG
>DAOMFV010000119.1:0-16887 GCA_035430005.1 Gemmatales bacterium | reverse complement strand
AAGACCAAACAAAGCGCCGGCCAACGAAAAAACGAAAGTGAATCATGACTGAATTAGACAGGGTTATTCAAAAAATGAGTCCTCGTCTAAATTCAGGAGTTTATGCCTATTGCATTTTATCCACAGACGAATTGGTTCCCCAGGAAGCCATTAGCCACTTTGCAGAGATCGAAGGAGTTTCGATCATTGTTCCGGTTGATGTTGCTGATCGATTAGGCTTAGCCATTGGCTTCCAAGCCGAATGGGTCACCCTCGATGTGCATTCCGATTTGTCCGCAGTCGGGTTGACCGCTGCGGTCTCAGGGGCACTTGCTAGGGCGGGGATCAGTTGCAACGTGGTGGCGGGGTATCATCATGACCATTTGTTTGTGCCGGAGGGAAAGGGGCGGGAGGCGGTGCGAATCTTGCTAGAATTACAAGGTGAGACAAAGGATGTGTGTGCTAGCTGAGCGGGGCATTGTTTGTATGAAAAAATCCATGCTCAAGACGTTGATCGTCTACGGCGCTACAGGGCTCGTCTTATCGCCGATCATTGTCGGAGTTGTTTTCATTGGAGCGTTTTACCTTGCTGAGTGGGAAGAGCAGAATCCAAATTGGGATAACGTATGGCGTTGGTCGTCTGCAATGCTTTGCCGCTTGGGACCCATCTCAGCCGTGATTGGATTAATTGGTGGAATCCTTGGTGGTTACGAAACCTTCCGTGAAAATCCTGCTGGGAGTGAGTCAAAAGGCATCAACGTCCAAAAGAAATGAGATTCATTTGGGTCTTGTGAGCAGGCCCACCGAACCATAAGAATAACTCTTCAAACGACATACGTCTTCTGCACTCTACGAAGGACGCTCCTCGACGAGGCCTATGACCCCGCCGAATCTGATTCGCAATTTCTGCATCATCGCCCACATTGACCATGGCAAAAGCACGCTCGCAGACCAGTTTCTGCTGAAGTGCAACGCCATCAGTGTCCGGGATTTCCATAACCAGGTTCTCGATGCCATGGACCTGGAGCAGGAACGGGGCATCACCATCCAGATGCACCCGGTTACCATCTTCTATGACTACAACGGGCAGAAGTACGAACTGAACCTGATCGATACACCCGGCCATGTCGATTTCAATTACGAAGTCTCACGCAGCCTGGCTGCCTGTGAAGGGGCGATTCTGTTAGTCGATGCCTTCCAGGGCGTCCAGGCTCAGACGGTGCACAATGCCCTGCTGGCCCTCGAAGCGGGGCTCACGATCATTCCGGTCGTCAACAAGATCGATCTGCCCTATGCACGCACCGATGAAGTCATTAGTGAAATGGAGCATTCGCTGGGCATTATCGGCGAAGAGGTGCTTAAGGTTTCAGCCAAGGCTGGCCTGGGCATTGATGAACTCTTTCAGGCAATCATCGAGCGCATCCCCGATCCCTCTAACAAGGTAACTCGAGCGAATGATGCTTCGGCTGAGAAAGTCGAAGAGCCGCTGAAAGCTCTGGTCTACAACAGCCACTTTGATTCCTACAAGGGTGTAGTCGTATACATCCGCATCATGGAGGGTGAACTCCGACCCGGCCAGAAGGTCAAGCTGATGGCCGGGTCGCAGGAGTATGTTGTTCAGGAACTCGGCCAGTTCCGTCCCAAGGCCACCACAGTGCAACATCTACAACGTGGCCAGGTGGGGTATTTCACAGCTAACATCAGGAATCTGCGTGATGTCCGCATCGGTGATACAGTGACTGATGCCCTGAAGCCGACCACCACGCCGTTGGCCGGTTACAAAGCTCCGAAGCCCATGGTGTTCAGTGGCTTGTACCCGGTGGATAGCAGTGAGTTTGAAGATCTGCGTGAATCCCTCGAAAAGCTCAGTCTGAACGATTCAAGCTTCACTTTCGTGCCTGAAACCAGCGAAGGCCTCGGCTTTGGCTTTCGCTGCGGCTTCCTGGGTATGTTGCATCGTGAGATCATCCAGCAGCGCATCGAACGGGATAGCGGGCTGGAACTCGTGCATACTGCTCCCAACGTTACTTACGAAATCCTCAAGAAGACCGGCGAGACCATGACGGTGGATAATCCGCAGGCCTTGCCCGATAGTGGCCAGATTGAAGAGTTCCGTGAACCCATTGTCCGCATCAGCTTCATTCTGCCCAGCGAGAACATCGGCGACCTGATGCAGATGTGTACCGAACGGCGTGGCACCTATGTTCGCACCGAGTACCTCAGCCCCAAGCGGGCCATCCTCGTCTTCGATATGCCCTTGGCAGAAGTGATCTACGATCTGTATGATCGGCTCAAATCAGTCACGCATGGCTACGGCACCATGGATTATGACATCCTTGGTTTCGTCGCTGCTGATCTGGTCAAGCTCGATGTGTTGGTGCATGGCAATCCCGTGGATGCTCTTTCAACGATTGTCCACCGGGCCTTTGCGGATCGCCGGGGCAGGGTGCTCGTCAAGAAGCTCCGCAGTGAGATTGATCGTCACCAGTTCGAGATTGCCATCCAGGCGGCGATTGGCTCGAAGATCATTGCCCGTGAGACGATCACAGCCATGCGGAAGAACGTGACTGCCAAGTGCTATGGCGGCGATATCAGTCGAAAAAAGAAGCTCTGGGCTAAACAAGCCAAGGGCAAGAAGCGAATGAAGCAGGTGGGTTCGGTGGAGATACCGCAGGAAGCGTTCCTGGCGGTGTTGGAGTCGGAGTAGAGTTGAGTGAGGAAAGACAGATGTCTGAGAGTAGCAGTCTGCCTACTGATGTTGTTCAACCCGTCGACCCGATGGCTGTCTCCAAGAAAGACGAGCCCGTCTACGAAGAAGTCCGTGACGGCTGGCGTGAGACGTTTGAAACGATATCCTTCGTCGTCTTCCTCGTTCTGATGCTCAAGGCCTTTGTGGCTGAGGCGTATGTCATTCCCACCGGCTCGATGGCGACGACCTTGCTGGGCGACCACATGTTTCTGGAATGCCCACGCTGCGGGCTGAAGTATGCTGTCAATGCCTCCAATGGCGGCGAGCGTTTGGAGCAAGTTCAGCAGGATGGCGGCAGGAAGATGCTAAGACTGCAGGGCTGCTGCCAGAACTGCCAGTACGTCATCTCCAACCCGGCCGAATCGGTCGATGGCGGCGACAAGGTGCTGGTGCTTAAGCCCGTCTATGACATGTTCAGCCCGAGACGGCATGATAGCGTCGTCTTTAAATACCCCCTGGGGCCGCAGAAGGATTTCGGAGCCTACAACTACATCAAACGCCTGTGGGGCTTGCCTGGCGAGAAGCTGGCGATCTGGGGGGGGGATGTCTATCTCGTCGAAAAGGTCGGAGACAAAGAGCAATTGAAGATCATTCACAAGGCGCCGGAAAAGATGTTGCGGATGCGGCGTCTTGTCAACAACAACGATTTGATCAACCCAACTTTCAATCCATCTCTCAATACTTCTTGGCAGCCACTCAGCGAGAAGCTCGAAGCTCCCGTCGCAGGAGCCGCGGCTTGGGTCCCTGTAGATCATGGTAAGATATGGGAAGGCAAATCGAAGGCTGAAGGCATGCAGTGGCTGCGCTATCAGCACCAGTTCCAACCGGTAAAGACAGGCGGCATTCCCCTTGGCAACCCGCCAGTCGATGGGCCGCACTTGATCACCAACTACATGGCTTACAACCACACCGAAGATCAGTTCCAGTATTCTGGAATCGATTGGGTCGGCGATCTGATGATCGAGGCGGAAGTCGATGTGCAGGAAAGCAAGGGGCAGTTGGTGCTACAGCTGAATAAGGGCGTTATCACAGCCGAAGCTCGGTTCGATCTGGCGACGGGAAAATGTACAGTGGCGCTGATGAAGAATGGCAAAGAAATCAGCAAGCATGATGCGAGCACCAGTCTCAACAGCAAATCAAAACACCTGGTGCGATTCGCCAACTTCGATCAGCGGCTGACGTTGTGGGTAGGTTCCACGCTGGTCTTTGGCGATGGCATTGAATACGCCGACCTGAGCGATGAGGAACGGGGGCCACGCCTGGCAGATTTATTGCCTGCTTCTATCGGAGTCAATCAGGCGAATGTGGTCGTGAGAAAGATCAGTCTCTGGCGAGACATCTATTACTCGCAGGATCCCCAACTCAGGGATGCCACCGTAGGTGCCGAAGCGCTCGCAGTCTCCAAGCAGGAGTTCCGTGAACTGGCGGGCAAGGGTGAACTTTCCACCATTCGCCGCAACGCCTGGATGCCTTACTACCCCTCAGTCGTCAGGATGGGTGAGTACACAGGCGGAATGAAGACGCCGGCCTTCTATCCCAAGGTAGATGCGACTCACCCCAGTGATCACTTCAATGCCGATGAGTATTTCATGCTGGGCGACAACAGCCTGGCCAGTCAGGATAGCCGGTATTGGGGGCAGGTGCCGCAGCGCATGCTTCTGGGGCAGGCGATCTGGGTCTACTGGCCGTTTCGCAACTTTGCTTCGATCAGGTAATAAAGGAGCCAGAAGTCAGGAGCCAGAAGAAGAGGAGAAGCTTTGGCTCAGTGTGGTCAGGTCTTGCTCGGGATAAAGTACCCACGGGTGTTCTCGACTGAAATGGTGCTCATCACGCTTGAGTTGCTGTAACGTCTGCACCAATGTTTCGTCGATACGATGCTGTTCATTGGCTACATAGGGTGCCAATTGAGTACGGATTAACTCGTATTGATGATGCCTTTCACTTAATCTCTCAAGTTCACCGGTCGTTGCCATCAAATGTTGCTTTTGCTTCTTGAGATCAAGAGCATCGCTATCAGTCGATGATGTCAGAAATCGATCAGGGTTCCATTGTAAGGCACGCAGCGTCTGTCGCAGCTGCCGTGGATCGTCTTCAGTTACCGGTTGCCGATGCCAAGGCAATCGTAGCGTCGCTGTTACGATGGCAAAGCGTGGCAGCTTGACGTTCCAGAACCGGGCAAAGATGCGATCAGTCAGTTCATCGTAGATCGCTCCGCCGATACCATGCACGAACAGGTCGGCAAGGAAGAGGCGGAACATCATTGAAGTGATGAGGGCTTTGGGGCGGATTTTCCAAGCTGAGAAGTGCTGAGTGCTGAGTGCTGAGTCCTGAGTGATGAGGGTTTCTTTGCCAGCAATCAGGGCGACGAGTTGGGTATTACCGTTCAGTTGCCGGGCACAGAGTCGGCCTCGTTGGGTGGTGCCAGTCTGCCAGACCCAGAACGGGAGTTCAACTAGGTCCCCGGAAACGAGTAGATCGGCGACAGGGTGGTTGACGCTGCGAATGCGGTGTTCTTTGCGATAAGCATGCAGTTCTTCGTTGTAGATGGAGGCAAAGCGGGCGTGTTCTGCGACGAACTGGTTGACCAGCCAGCCAAAGAATTCGGTCCGACACCAGCGGCTCATGGTCAGTTCGTGGTTAGTGATGCCATGAGCGTTCTCCCAGGCTCGACGGGCGATAATCCATCGTTCGGGAAGGTTTTTGGTGAATCGTTGTGCTTCGATTGCTGATTGCCAGAAGGAGGGGAGTACCGGCTGCCAGGGCCACGTCTGAACAACAGGCTGAATGAGGTCTGGCAGTTGCGAAAAGTTGGCTTCGTTCTCGCATTGCCATTCTTCGTAGGGCAGGGGAGGGTTGGCGTCGGAGAATCGAAAGGTCTCATCGTAACCTTCCGAATCGATGGTCGGTATTTTTAAGGCTGTGCTCTTGGCCACGTCCGAATCGACATTGATATTATAGCTGCTTCCCTTCAGCTCGTTGGCCAGCTTGCTGATAGCGACGTTCTTAGCCCAGACGCCGGGGTGAAAGAGTTCCGGTTGATGGCCAGTGACGATGAGGGGTCGCTTTATTGGAGACGATGTCCAGCCAAGTTCACCCGCCCACTGGGAAAGCTGAGTATTCAGACCATCCGAAGCCAGTTGTCTAACGTCAGCAAGAGTGCGGTCCTTCCATCGCAGCGGTGATTGAGCAAGGCTCCGCTGGTTCTCAGCGATCAGTTGAGGCAGATGCTGCCAGGTGGGGACAACCAGAGTGGCTCCATCCTCTCGTGGCGCGCGCCATCGAGAGTCGGTCATACATCAAGCCCTTCGAGGATTTGCGGTTGGCCGGGGTGAATGCGTTCCAGTTCCCCTTCGATGACACTCTGATAGTAGGCAAGTCGGCGTTCCGCGTCATCCAGGCCGCCGCCAAAGGTGCGGTTAGCATCGAGATAGACCAGTGGCACCGCCACCTCGGAGATGCGCAGGCCCAGATTGGCGACCTGCACCCATAGCTGTAAGGGCATGCCGTAGCCATTCTCGGTGATCTGGAACTTGCGAAGCTGCTCGACCCGATAGGCCTTGAAGCCGCAGAACGAATCGGTGATGTTCAGGCCGAGCTTTTGATTGAGATAGGTGGTCAGTTGGAAGTTGATACGTCGGCGGTCGGCGGGCGGGATGGTGTTGACAGTGAAGGTTTGCAGATACCTGCTGCCGGAGACCAGATCAATATCGCTGGCCAGGGCATCAAACAGAGCCGGAATGCGTTCCGCCTCGTGCTGTCCATCCGAATCCATCGTTACCAGCACGTCGTAACCATGTGCTTGTGCAAATCCAAAGGCTGATCGCAGGGCCGCGCCGTAGCCCATGTTGCTGCTGTGGTGAATGAGATGCAGTTTTTTCTGTTGATTGAGCAATTCGCCCGAGCCGTCGCTGGAGCCATCATTGACAGCCAGGATATCGTCGGCGTACTTTCGCACTTCGTCAAGCACCTGAACGATATGCTTGACTTCGTTATAGACAGGGATGGCTACCAGTGTCTTCATGATGCTACCTGAGAATGTCGCTGACTACGTTTTAGAATACTACGTCAGAACAGGTGGGATAGATGCTAGTCAGCGGCCCAGGCGGGTCTGAGAGGGTAATCAAAAGTATGAGAGGAACCATTTTCCGACTGAGTTTCACTGGTAAGGTTCCGCCAGAGGATAGGCCGTGAGTGCGGGGCGATGTGCAGCACCACCTCGCCCCCCTGAAAGACACGAACGACGCCAGTGGACTCGCTGACCGTCACGGCGATGGCGTGAGTGCGTTTCGTGATTGCTGCCGCTGTCCAGTGTCTGCTCCCTAGGCCCTTACTGAGGGTGATGCCCTCGGCTTCCACCGAGATGAACCGGGCTGCCGCTTCGACGGTGCCATCTTTATTAACAATGATGGCTCCATCGAGCTTGGCTATCTCCTTCATGCCTTCTCGGACACGCTTGTCTCGGAGATTGCGATTCTTCTTGCTGTAGCCGCGCACCGGGTCGAAGCCGATCACCCGGGAAAGGGTCATGACCTTGCGGGTATCGCCGACGACGAAGAGGGTGCCGACGGGTTTGCCTTCCCGGCCTTCTCGGCCAATATCGGTAGCGAGGTCAACAACGGCCTTCAGGGTCTCCAGCGGCACCTGGGTATCGAGCTTGCGAAGGTCTCGTGCGGAGAGTCGTTCCAGATGATCGCCAAGGTAGATGACACTGATGCTATCAACAGGGTCGCGAGCGTCTTCTTCTTCGATGCCGTTATAGACCACCACAACATTGGAACCTTGTCGGAGCAGTTCAGCGGTGAGAGCTTCGAGCAGGGCCAGGCTGAGGCGTTCACGCATGGGAACGGGGCGGAAGTCGACAGTGAGGATGTTCAGCCCCGGTCGCCCCAGCAGTTTGTTAGCCAGCGGTTCGTTCAGCGGAGCGATCAGAAGTTTGACGCCTTTGAGAGCTTCTTCGATCTCATCCCAGTCGAGATCGTAGTCGACGAGCAGCAAAACGGCTTCAGCCCGGGTGCTTTTATGCAGCATCCGGGCAGCGGCGAGCAGGTGGCGTGTCTGTTCTGGGAGAGCCATCGTCACGTGGGATAGGATAATCGACGGATTTGTCAGAGTATAAGGGCATGGTAGACGATGAACCTACTTCGGGCCAATTGATACAGGCATTTTGTCGAAAATCGAAGTCGCTCAAGTGGAACTGAGCAGGCGAGAGCTACTTTGTCGTTTGAACCGTTTGGCCATCCTCGATGGCGGCCAGGTTAGCGCCAACCAGCGACTCTTCACCGGTGAACTTGATCCAGCGAGCAGGTTGAGTAGCATCGCTGGACGGTTCCAGCTTGCTGAGCAATTCAACGAACCCTTTGGTACGCAGGCCCAGCCTGACCTTCACCCTTTTGGCTTTGCCGTTCTCGACGACTACCACATAGGTTTGTTCGTTCTGGACGGCAACGCCTGAAGCAGGGATGCTCATCGCCTTGTCCCTGGTCATGGTGATCTTGGCGGTGACATACATGCCAGGTCGCAGTCGCCCATCACCATTCGGAAGGTCGATTTCAGCCCGTAACGTGCGGGTCAAAGTATCGAGCGCCCAACTGACTCGTACCACCGGGGCGCTCAGTTCCTGTTCCTGCAGAGACTGAACACGGATAACGGCGGGCAAGCCTTTATCAACAAACGGGGCATCGACTTCAGGGACATCGACAAAGATGCGAACGGGATCGGTCCGAACGATGTTGAAGAGGGGTTGAACACTGGTGGCAGTGGTCCCGCTGGGTGCCTGAACGAAGTGGCCGGTATCGATTTGTCGCCTGGTAACGACACCGGCAAAAGGTGCGGTGATCTTGGTATAGGCCAACAGGGCAGCGACTCGTCGTCGATCAGCCTCGGCCAGTTGTAATTGGGCTTGGGCGACCAGTACTTGGGCTTCAGCCTTGTCTGCATCGGCGGAGGCAGCCGTTTTGGCGGCCTTGCTGAAGTCGATGGCGGCTTCCGATTCGATGAGGGCAGCCTCGGCGGCTCGAAAAGCATCGGTGGTGATGTCGAGCTCGCTCTGTGCGACTGCTCCCCCGACCAGGCTGCGTTGCCTGCCCAGTTCGGTTCGCCAGCGGAGGAGGGTGGCAGTAGCCCTGGTCTTGCTGGCCTCAGCCTGTTTGATGCCAGCATCGGTCTTTTCGATATTGGCTCTGGCGGCAGCAAAAGCCTTTCGGGCTTCCTCGACCTGAGCGGTGGCTAGCCCGACAGAGGCTTCCTTCTGCTTCAGCTCTTCTTCTGCTTCCGGGATGAAGAGTTCAGCCAGTACCTGACCTTCTTTGACGACATCGCCAATGTCGGCGGACCATTTCTTGACGTATCCCGGCAGCTTGGAGTAAAGGGGCGTCTGTTCGAACCCTTCAATACGGCCTGGCTGTTCGACCACCTTCTGAAGCGATCTAGCCTCCGGGTGGATGATCATGATGGCGGGGACAGCCAGTGTGGTGGCTGCCTGCTTCTGAGGCTGACACCCGATCAGGCCGACGATGAGTAGTAGTGGCCAGGGTTTCATGATGCACTCGCAGGGGGTGGGTGATAATGGGAACTGGTGGGATCTTGAGGATCGAGAGAGATCGATGCAGTGGTTCGTCGCCCTTGCACCCACACAAAAACAGCGGGAACGATGAGTAGTGTTGCCAACGTCGAAGCAATCAGGCCGCCGAGGACGGCTCGAGCCAGAGGAGCAGACATCGAGCCACCTTCTCCCCAACCAAGCGCCAACGGTAGCATACCGGCGCACATGGCGAGGCTGGTCATCAGAATAGGACGCAGTCGTTTCTGCACGGCAACTCTAGCAGCTTGGGTAGTATGTTCTACCGAGCCTGTTTTAGACGGTTGACGGCGAGCATCCTCGGCAAAGGTGACCAGAAGGATAGCATTCGCCACCGCAACGCCGACCGCCATGATGGCTCCCATGAAAGATTGCAGGTTCAGTGTGCTGCCTGTTAGTAACAGGCAAAGTAACACCCCCACCAGCACCGCGGGAACAGCCGACAGGGCTACCAGGGATAACTGCCAGGACTGGAAATAGGCGGTAAGCAGAAACAGGATCGCCACGACAGCCACAATGAGGCCGAAACTCAACCCCTGGAAGAGTTCATTGAGCGGTGTCACCTGGCCACGGATTTCAACAGTAACCCCTGTGGGAGGAGCACCTACTTCTGCAAGCATTCGCTGTAGTTGGCGATCCACTCGTCCCAGATCGATGCCTTCAATGTTGGCGGTGATGCTGACTAGCCGCCTCATATTGAATCGATCAAGTTCGCCGGGAATGGTGCCTTCTTTAACATCAGCTACGTCTCGCACCATGACTTGTTCCCGTTGGCTGTTCAATACCGGGATGGTCTCGATCTCCTGGGGTGAGTTGACCAGTGTCTGTGGCACCTCCACCTGCACCTGGTAGCCGATGCCCGAATTGGGATCACGCCAGTAGTTGGGTACGGTAAAGCGAGTCGAGGAGGTGAACGGAGTCATGGCTTTGGCGACTTGCTCGACGGTCACATCGCTGGTGGCAGCCTTCTGGCGATCGACTTTGACCTCTATCGTGGGGTAATCGAGGGATTGCCCGATCTGGACGTCCCGAAGTGAGTGGATGGCTGACATGGCGTGGTACAACTTTTGAGCATAAGCACGGTCGTCAGCCAGTTTTGGCCCACTGACGACGACTTCGATAGGTGTGGGCGAACCGAAGCTCATGACTTCATTGATGATGTCAGCAGGCTCGAAGGAGAAGCGAAGCTGTTGGGCCAGTATCCTGGCTCGATCACTGGGGACTCCTTCGTCGATCCACTTCTTTTCGATCCAGGGAGGCAGTTCGGTATAGAACCGATCACGAAGTTTGTGTTTGATCGATTCCATGGTGCCCAAGCCGCTGCGGACGGAAACACGGATGACCGCTTCCTCCGGCCCGCTGGTCCAGAGATAGACGCTGTTGATGGGATAGCTCGAAGGAACCAGACCAATGTAACCCAGCGACATCTTGATGGAGTTATCGCCCAGTTCCTGCCGGATCAGCTTCAATGCCTGTTTGCTGAGTTCTTCGGTCTGCTCGATGCGTGTGCCGATGGGTGCTTTCACTCTCAGTTGCAGGTAGCCGGCGTCGGCTGTGGGGAACAAGTCGATGCCGATCATGGAGTAGAGTAGAATCAACAGTGCTGCCGAGCCGGCTAGGTAAAGTGGTACCAAGGCCATTCGACCAATGATGATCCCATTGACCAAGGGCATGATCCTGTTGGTGATCGTTACAATCAGTCCATGATGACTGGCTGTGGTCGGAGTCTTCTTCAGTAGCCATACACATAGGACTGGCACCAGTGTGCTGGAAAGCAGGTACGACGAGATCATCGCAAAGGCGACAGCCAAGGAGAGAGGTAGGAACAATCCACGGGCAGCACCTTGCATGAAGATAGCCGGTGTGAAGACTGCAAGGACACAAAGCATGGCCAGGAAGCGAGGCACTGCTGTATCGGAGTTGCCCCTTCTGACTGCGACTGCAACAGAATCGGTCGTCTCCATCTGGGAATGGATGTTCTCGACTTCCACCGTCGATTCATCGACGAGGATACCTACAGCCAAGGCCAAACCACCCAATGTCATCAGGTTCAAAGTCATGCCCGTGGCAGCCAGGGCGAGAACAGAGCCCAAGAGGGCTAGTGGGATATTCAAAACGACGACAATGACACTCCGCCAATCACGCAGGAAGAGGAGCACCATCAGCCCGGTGAGAATTGCTCCCAGCCCACCTTCGGTGGCCACGCCCCAAAGAGCATTGGTGACGTAGGGTGACTGGTCAAACTCGAAGCTCACCTTGATCTCGGGAGGCAGCACTGCCCGCATCTTGTTGAGATTATCTTTAACGTTCTGGACGACTTCGAGGGTGGAAGCATCGGCCCGCTTGGTTACCAGGATGTAGACAGCCCGTCGGTCATTGGCGAGGGCGTACCCGGCGGGAATATCGCTTGCATCTTCAATGAGAGGAGTATCGGTGATCGGATCACGTCTGACGACATCACGAAGATAGATGCCACTGCGGATGGGAATATCACCCAACTCATCAGGCCGGGTTACCATGGCATTGATGGGCACCAGCGGCATGCGTTCCTGCACACGGGCCTGCCCCGAGGGGCTGATCGTATTTCCTGAAGCAAGTGCCTGCACGACCTGCTCGGCGGAGACGCCGTATGCCCGAAGCCGGCTGGGATCAGCTCGAACCACGACCGTACGCTGATTACCTCCGAATGGCGGAGGCGCCGAGACGCCGGGAATGGCTGCGAACATCGGTCGAACTTTAAAGAGAGCCTGATCCTGAATCTGTCCGACAGTGAGCGAGTCGCTCGATAGAACCAGATAGCCTACGGGGACACTGCCTGTATCGAACCTCATGATAAATGGGGGGACCGTCCCGGGTGGCATGAAGGCACGGGAACGATTCACATATCCAACGGTCTCGGCTAATGCCTGGGCCATGTTCGTCCCAGGGTGGAAGACGAGCTTCATTAGCGAGACACCCTGGACGTTCTTCGATTCAACCTGCTTGATGCCATTGATGTAGAGGAAGTGGTATTCGTAATAGTTGGCGATGAGGCCTTCCATCTGAGCAGGATCGAGGCCGCCATAGGGCTGGCACACATAAACCACGGGCAGATTAAGAGCAGGGAAGATATCAACAGGCATGCGGCTGGCGGCGAGAAGACTGGCCGCAGCAAGGGCAGCGACGATAGCTACGATGGTAACAGGCCGCCGCAGGGCGAAGACAATTGGATTGAGCAGGCTGTTCATGGTGTGAGCGATGGGGCAAAACACCATTATGACAATGGACTGACAGAGAACCTAGAGTAAACTCGATGAAAATGGTGTACTTCCAACGAAAACACGCCAGTCGTAATGCTGGCGTGATAGTTGGGTTCTACGGCCAGTCTAGGAACCTGTGCCATTGGGGCCACGATTGGTGCTGGTGGGCTGGCTTGGTTTATCGTCCTGTATGTTGTGCAGGGTCTCATTGAACTTCTGCGTGCCCTTGCCGATATCTTCCTTGATCTTGTCACGATTGAAATCGACGGTGATGCTCGTCTTGCCGTTGCCATTCTTGACACTGTTGATGTCGTACCAGTCCAGGAACCAGCCGGCGACGAGGAAGACGATAACACCGAGGAAAAGTAGGGAGATGAGACTCCGCATGGGCAAACTCCATTCTGCGTGGGATTTCCAAGAGGCAAACGATACTCGACGATGCCCTTGCGCGTCCAGAGGAAAGATAATCAAATGAGTGTGCTGCGTCGAAAACGCTCTTGACAGAACCACACATTCGGGGCGATGCTACCAATAGCTGAGAAAATGATCGCTATGGGTGAATTCCATCACGCTGCCCTGTGGTGGATGAGTAAAATATCATGCCATCGATAGAAGTTTGATTCTGGCGATGGCTTGTGAGCCTGATCGATACGCCATTGAGCCGCACATCTCCACCAGGCACGATGCCGACCAGACTCACAGCCTTGTGAGCGAACGAACCTAAACTTGCTTTGAAGTCTCTTTGACAAGTGAACCAGAACCGGCAGCATGGCCTGTGACGAGGGTATGTTTCCGGCATGACAGGGAGGAAGCCATGACCACGACAGCCCGTGAACTGTTGACCAATCTCCGCCAATCGCAGGATATCAATGAATACAAGAAGATCCACTGGGAAGGATCGTTCGAGGACTACCTCGATATCGTTAAACAGCAGCCTGCGGTGACACGCTCCTCGTACCAGCGGCTCTTCGATATGATCATGTCACATGGCACGGAAGAACATTACGAGAACAAGGACAAGCAGACCCGCTACAAGTTCTTCACCGAGTTTGCCGCTCGGCATGGCGATTCGATCTATGGGCTGGATCGTACCCTTTCGCAACTGGTGAATGTCTTCAAGTCGGCAGCCTTGGGTTATGGCACAGAACGGCGTGTCATTCTTCTACACGGACCAGTCGGATCGGCCAAGAGCACGATTGCCCGACTGCTCAAGCGCGGCTTGGAAGAATACTCCCGCTCTGATGGCGGGATGCTCTTCAGCTTCTCGTGGAAGAACGCTGATGGCACCTGGGCGAAAGACCCGATGCATGGTGAGCCGTTGTGCCTGATTCCTCCAGAGCATCGGGCCAAGATCCTCGAAATCTTCAATGCCGGCCGCAAGGATCAGGACAGCTACGCCATCCAGATACGTGGCGACTTGTCGCCCTATAGCCGCTTCGAGTTCAAGGAACGGCTGCGCAAGTATGATGGCGACTGGGTGAAGATGCTGCAGGAAGAAGTGAAGGTCTATCGCCTCTTGCTTTCGGAACAGGATCGTATCGGCATCGGCACCTTCCAGCCCAAGGACGAGAAGAACCAGGATGCCACCGAACTGACCGGCGATATCAACTACCGCAAGATCGCCGAGTATGGCTCCGACAGCGATCCACGGGCGTTCAACTTCGATGGCGAACTCAACATCGCCAACCGAGGTCTGGTCGAGTTCATCGAAGTTCTGAAGCTCGATGTGGCGTTCCTCTACGATTTGCTTGGCGCTTCGCAGGAGCACAAGATCAAGCCGAAGAAGTTCGCTCAGACCGATATCGATGAAGTCATTCTTGGCCACACCAACGAACCTGAGTATCGCCGGCTCCAGAACAACGAATTCATGGAAGCCTTGCGTGATCGTACAGTTAAGATCGATGTGCCTTACGTCACCCGTCTCAAAGATGAAGTCAAGATTTACGAGAAGGACTTCAACAAAGAGAAGGTGCGTGGCAAACACATCGCTCCGCACACCATCGAAGTGGCAGCCATGTGGGCGGTGCTGACTCGGTTGCAGACTCCCAAGCATGCCAGTCTGACTCTGTTGCAGAAGCTCAAGCTGTATAACGGAAAGACGCTGCCTGGGTTTACCGAGGACAATGTCATTGAGCTGAAGCGAGAGGCGGCCCATGAAGGTATGCTGGGTATCAGTCCCCGCTATATTCAGGACAAGATCAGCAACGCCCTGGTGGCCTATACCGATAGCACCTGTGTGAATCCGTTCATGGTGATGCATGAACTGGAGACGGGGCTCAGGCACCATGCACTCATCACTAATGAAGAGCAACGGCAGCACTACCGCGAACTGCTTTCGGAAGTGAAGCTGGAATACGAAGATGTCGTCAAGAACGAAGTGCAGCGCGCGATCGCAGCTGATGAAGAAGCGTTGACCCGGTTGTGCGCCAACTACATCGACAATGTGAAGGCCTACACCCAGCGGGAGAAGGTGCGCAACAAATACACTGGGGCCTACGAAGAGCCGGATGAACGCCTCATGCGTTCGATCGAAGAGAAGATCGAAATCCCCGAAGGCCGCAAGGACGACTTCCGCCGGGAGATCATGAACTACATCGGTGCCTTGGCCATCGATGGCAAGAAGTTCGACTACAAAACGAACGAACGGTTGCAAAAGGCATTGGAGCTGAAACTGTTCGAGGATCAGAAGGATACGATCAAGCTGACGAGCCTGGTTTCCAACGTCGTGGATAAGGCAACCCAGGAAAAGATCGACGTCGTCAAGGGCCGATTGATCCGCGATTTTGGCTATAATGATGAGTCGGCAACTGATGTGTTGACTTATGTGGCCAGTATCTTTGCCCGTGGGCAGACGAAGAAGTGATGAACTGGTTCAGTTGGCTGAAAAGGGAGCCTGTTGGCGTCTATTGGGATGAACATGAAGTTCGTTGCCGTTACTTTTTGGGAAAATGGCGGAGGCTTGCCTGGCGTGATCTCCAAGAGGTGATATGTGAGACAACAGACAAGGGACCATTACAAGACGATCTGATCTGGCACCTGATTGGCAAGGCAGCCTTGATCAAGATTCCTAGTGAGATGCCAGGGGCACAGTTATTATTAGGGAAATTACAAGGATTGCCGGGATTTGATAATCATGCAGCGATGGATGCTGCAGCATGCACCGAGAACAGGCGATTCTTATGTTGGAAACGAGGGTAAGACGTGAGCCAGAAGATCGATCATGATGTGCAGCGCTTCCGCAAGATTGTCCGGGGTAAGGTCAAATCCAACCTCGGCAAGTACATCACGCGCGGCGAGATGATCGGCAAGAAGGGCAAAGACCTCGTCAGCATTCCGTTGCCCCAGATTGAGATACCGCAGTTCCGTTTTGGCTCTAAGGGCTCCGGCGGTGTTGGGCAGGGACCGGGGCAACCCGGCCAGCCTTTGAGTTCACCCGATCAGGATGGCGATGGGAATCAGGCCGGTGACAGCCCGGGCGGGCACATCCTCGAAGTGGAGATGTCGCTCGAAGAGTTGGCAGGTATTCTGGGAGAAGAGTTAGCCCTGCCTCGCATCGAACCGAAGGGCAAGAAGAATATCGTTACCACCAGTGACAAGTACTCGGGCATCCGACCGGTCGGGCCGGAGTCACTAAGGCACTTCAAACGAACTTACAAGAAGGCTCTGCAGCGCGAGATCAGTAGCGGATCGTATAACCCTGTCGATCCCAAGATCATTCCGATTAAGGTGGATAAGCAGTTTCGCTCGGCCAAGCCGGTGAATCTGCCTCAGAGCGTGGCCTGCCTGGTCTATATGATGGACGTCTCCGGCAGCATGACTGATCAGCAGAAGGAGATTGTCCGCATCCAGGCATTTTGGATCGATACCTGGATACGTGCTCATTACAAAGGCATCGAACGGGTTTACATCATCCACGACGCGGCAGCCAAGGAAGTGGATGAGCATACCTTCTACCACACCCGGGAGAGTGGCGGCACCAAGATCAGCACCGCTTATGACCTGGCGGACAAAATAATTACCAAGAAGTATCCGCCCAGCGAATGGAACGTCTACGCCTTCCACTTCTCCGATGGCGACAACTGGGGCGATGACAACGACAAGTGCCTGGCCATCCTTAAAGATCGCCTGTTGCCCAAGCTCAATCTCTTCGGCTATGCTCAGGTCGAAAGCCCGTATGGTTCCGGCGAGTTTATGGATCACATCGAAGGCTTGTTGGAAGACCACAAGAATGTCGTGGCGACTAAGGTGCCGGATAAGGAAGCGATCTTGAAGAGTATCAAGTTGTTGTTGGGGACGGGGCGCTGAAACGGGATGACTCAACAGTGAAATTATCTGCCACAGGT
>DAOMFV010000118.1:0-16981 GCA_035430005.1 Gemmatales bacterium | reverse complement strand
AACTGGCCACGGTACTTGGTGCCTGCGACCATCATGGCGAGATCGAGCACGACGATGCGGCGATCACGCAGCAGTTCGGGCACGTTGCCTTCGATGATCATCTGAGCCAGGCCTTCGACGATGGCCGTCTTGCCCACGCCCGCTTCACCGAGAAGCACCGGGTTGTTCTTGGTGCGTCGGCTCAGCACCTGGATGACTCGTTCAATTTCATTGGCACGACCGATAACCGGATCGAGCTTGGTCTGCCGAGCCAGTTCAGTCAGATCACGACCGAAGCTATCCAGGGCAGGGGTCTTGGATCGGCTTTGTTTGCCTTTGCCACCACCGCCACCGCCGGAACCGACGCCTGCACCGGCTGTCTCGCTCGATTCACCGTTACCTTCGAGGTTGTGGCCAAGGAGGTTGAGGACTTCGTCTCGAACATCGTCGAGCTTAAGCCCAAGGTTACGCAGCACCTGAGCAGCGACGCCTTCGTCTTCCCGGAGGAGGCCCAGAAGCAGGTGTTCGGTGCCCACATAGTTATGGGTGAGGTTGCGAGCCTCTTCGATGGCGTATTCGATGACCTTCTTGGCCCGCGGTGTCTGGGGCAGCTTGCCCATCGTTACCATATCGGGGCCGCTCTGGACGAGTTTCTCGACCTCAAGGCGAATCTTTCGAAGATCGACATCGAGGTTCTTCAGCACGTTGGCAGCCACGCCGGAGCCTTCCTTGACGAGGCCCAGGAGGATGTGTTCGGTGCCGATATATTCGTGATTGAAGCGCTGGGCTTCCTGGTTGGCCAGCTGCATCACTTTGCGGGCGCGGTCGGTAAAGCGTTCGTACATGGTTCTCGTTTCCCCTCACAGGCGAGCGGATGGCTACTGCTGATAGCGCCATCCGTATAGCAGTAGGAGATTATACGCTGACCAGGCAGATTGAGTAGGCAAAGGATGAGAGCAAGCATGAGCAGGCTATAATCACCGATAAGATTCATAACAGAACTGGAAAACGAAGCAAGCCGGACTCTTGGCTGAGCCCGGCTTCATCGGTGGTACAGGCACTTCAGCCTGCCCTCTATTCTATTGGATTCAGTAGCGTGCTTACTGAATACCGCCATGAATACGTTCTGGCGTCAGGTGTGAGGGTTGATCGACCATCCAGAAGCGGCGCCATTCGAGGCGGGCCTGGCGGAGATCTTCCGATTGATTCATGAGTTCCTCGCTCCGCAGATGCGGATCAGAGGAGTACAGATTCAGTGGGAGACAGCCCGTACTGTTAATAACGAGGCACCCCAGCATGGCTGCGAGAATGAGCCGACGCATGTCCTGATTCCCCCACTCGTGACGTACACCGACAGTGTGATAAGCACCACACCATGTACTAGGGAGAATATCGGATGTACCGGTTACGGGACTTGAGTCAGACTGTAACGATCAGGCGAAGATTTATGGTTTTACCGGGGCAGTAAAGGGGAGTTTCACTGGGTCCTGAGACGTAGTTTCCTCATCTTCCATGTCTTCATCATCGTCAACCGGGCGAAGTGGGGGGGCATCTTTTATCTTGTGGACCAGTTCTTCCATGCGCTTGCCTGGCTTAAAGGTCACCACATTCTTAGGGGGCACATCGACCCGTTCACCTGTGCGAGGATTGCGTGCCTTGCGTGCAGCCCGCTGCTTGACCTCAAAAACACCGAAATTGCGTAGTTCGATGCGGTGGTCGCTATTATGGACGAGGGTCTCAATAATGGCATCAAACGTCATTTGAACAATTTCTTTGGTTTTAAGCTGGGTCAGTCCCAGGATGTCGGCGATGTCTTTGACGATCTCTTTCTTTGTCACGTGCCACTCCCGCGATTAAACACAACGTCAAGAACGCCAAGTTGCCATATTTGATGAAAGTCTAGTAATATCAAGAAGTAATGTCAAGAAACCTCTTTCAATGTTGATGGACTTACGTCGAATGGTAAAGGAGCCAGAAGCCAGGAGCCAGAAGCCAGAATACATCGAGATGTACAAGATCTGTGACTTTCAGCCTGTTTTGCTCTATTCTGGCTACTGGCTTCTGACTCCTGGCTCCTGTTCGGAACCTTGGAAATGCTCAAAACAGTAATCACCGGCGGCTGCGGTTTCATTGGCAGCAACTTGATTCGCTGGTTGCTCCAGCACCGCAAGGATTGGCACATCATCAACTTAGATAAACTGACCTACGCAGGGAATCTGGAGAACCTTGCAGGAATTTCCTCAAATCGTTACGAGTTTGTTCATGGCGATGTAACCAGCCGTGAACTCGTCCAAATGGTGGTTCAACCAGGGGTTGCTCAGGTGCTCCACTTGGCTGCTGAGAGCCATGTTGATCGCAGCATCATGGATGCAGGGCCGTTCATTCAGACCAATGTCGTCGGCACCCAGGTACTACTTGATGTGTGCCGGGATGCTCATGTCAAGAGATACGTGCAGGTCTCGACCGATGAAGTGTATGGCAGCCTCGATGCGACGGGGCTTTTCAGTGAAGAAACGCCACTCGCCCCCAACAGCCCTTACTCGGCCAGCAAGGCCGCTGCCGATCTGCTAGTGCGAAGTTATCACCATACCTATGGTATGGATGTCATCACCACGCGCTGCTCGAACAACTACGGCCCCTATCAATTTCCTGAGAAGTTGATTCCGCTTTTTGTCTCCAACCTTCTCAACGATCAGCAGGTGCCCGTCTATGGCGACGGCCAACAGGTGCGAGACTGGATTCATGTGGAAGATCATTGCCGGGGCATTGTTGCTGCCTGTGAGAAGGGGCGATCAGGCGAAACCTACAACTTTGGCGGCGAAGCGGAGCGAACCAACATGCAGCTCACCCGCAAGTTGCTGGAGATCTTGAAGAAGCCCGATTCGCTCATTAAGTACGTCGCTGACCGCCCCGGCCACGACCGCCGCTATGCCATCGACTGTAGCAAAGCCAAACGAGAGCTCAGCTGGGTACCCCAGGTCAGCTTCGAAGCAGGGCTCGAACACACGGTGCAGTGGTATCTGAATAATCGTCCGTGGGTCGACCACATCCGCAGCGGTGAGTATCGGGAGTATTACCAGAAGCAGTATGGAAGTTAGGTATTTTTGCGAGCGTCAGGGCGTAAGCCCGACTTGTCTGCGGGCAAAGTACTCACACGTCGGGCTTACGCCCTGACGCTCGCAAATACGAATACGATAAAGCAACAAACCCCGCCGCCCCTACAATCCACGTCGAATCGTGAGCAAAGACCACAGTCGCATTAAACCACATGAACAGCAGAAACCCTTGGATCAGCCTTGTTTTCCAGCGGCTTCGTGCAAGGTATCCCTCAGGCCAAAACCACCAGCAAAGCAAATCGATCTGCCAGACGATCACTACTAAATAGTTGAAATAGATGCCTTCACCGACTCCGCCCAGTACCCGGGTTGCTTCCCAGGCATCATCATGCGACCAATGATGAACCAGATGAAACGCTAGACAGACATGGGTGACGAAGATGCCCCAGCCCAACGTCCACAGACATCGTAACAGCTTCGGCTCGAACCGCCGTGTCCAACCGATGAGCGTAAGCAAATAGCACGCAAAGCTCAGCCAGGCCGAGCCACGCACCAATAGATCACGCATGAATGGGTCGATCACCATCAGATCAATGTACCAACGAAACAACCCAGGCAGAACGCCTGGGTTGCGTCTTGTTCAAACTGGCTCGTCAGCTTACTGACCAGGATTCATCGGAGCGCTGGGATTCATAGGTACGCCGCCGTTGGCTGGCCCAGGCATTGCAGGAGCAGGCATCCCGGGGTTACCCTGGAATGGTGCAGGTGCTTGCTGATTCGGTTGCACATTGCGATTGGGGTACTGATACTGTTCAGGATTGGCGTCCGCCATGGCCTTCTGCATCGAAGTGAGTTCCTTCGAGTGCGGATAGGTGGGAGCAGGCTGAATGTAATCAGGCTTATCGTGGAGATAGTCAGGAGAAGGCAGAGTCATGCCGCCCACCCACGTCTGGCAGCCCAGGCTTGCGCCGAGCAGACAGCCAACGAAGCTGAGCGTTACCATCGTTCGTGTTGTCCGCTTCATCCCTAGAGCCCCCACTGAGATACACCAGCGTCTTGATCGCCGAGAGCCGGCGGTTGTATATCACGTAGAGGAATGCCCCTCTTGCATCTCTGCAAGAAGAGCATCCCCGTCCTGAACAGTATCGGCTGAGACTTTGGTGAGGCTTCAACGAATTTACCGAATCTCCCGAAGAGAAGGGCTGTATTATGTTCAGAGCCTGCTATCATGTGACGACCTGGTAATCTGGGAAAGACAATGATCATCGTGGGGTCATGGATGCAACGCCTTCGCAAGCTGCTGACGCAAACCACCGCGGCCCGGCATAGTCCGCCTCGACAGCATCCGCTGGTCTATCAGTGGATTGAAGCGCCTGGTCGAAGTACGCTGCCTCGAGGCCGAGTGCGCCCGACACGTCCACTGCCTCCGCCCACCATGATGGGTCTGGCCCCGATACCGTTCGACTTTACTTCTCACATGCGGTTACTCTGCGAAGACCTCGTCAAGCGAACGCCTGACCTGGCTCATATCGATCTCAGTCGAGTGCTGCTCACCATCACACGTGCCCGCACACGTCGGCCTCATGGCTTACAGGCCAAGGTCACGCCGATGCGCTTCAAGCATGGCAAGCTCACTCAGAAGCGTCGGGGCTGGATCTATCAAGTGCAGCAATACTACGTCGGCGAGGTGGAGATGCTTTACCTGATGTCGTTCTGTTTGCCACGCTTTCTGGATTTGCCTTTTGAAGAGAAGATGATCACCATCGTCCACGAACTCTTCCATATCAGTACCGAGTTCAATGGCGACCTTCGCAGACACACCGGCCGGTACTATCAGCATTCCCACAGCAAGAAGAAGTACGATCAGCTCATGCACACCTACGTCGAAGCCTACTGGAAGACCAACCCCGATCGCAGTCTCTCCGACTTCCTGCATCACAGCTTCGAACAACTTCACGAACGCCATGGCAGCGTGCAGGGCATCATCGTCCCTGTTCCCAAGCTCGTCCCTCTGTTAAGCTAATGGTGAGCCGGGTCCCGTCAGGGCCCGGAGTGCCCAAGCGAAGCTATGCTAACCCTCATCGACGGCTACAACCTGCTCTTCAGTCTCGGCATGATCCCCAGCCCTGTCAAAGAGGGCGATCTGCAACGAGCTCGTCAAAGTCTGCTCACCATGCTCGCTGACGCCCTCGGTGAGAAGGGCAAGTCCTGCACCGTCGTCTTCGATGCCACCCGCGCCCCGTCTGGTGCCCCCGGCGACACCTTCTTCAAAGGCATCGATGTCCGCTTCACCAAACGGCGTGAAGAAGCCGACGACATGATCACGTTCATGATCAAGCAATGCACGGTACCGAAACAGTTGACGGTGATCTCCTCCGATCATCGCCTCGTCGAAGCAGCCACTCGTAAAAGGGCCACCTCAGTGAAGGCTGATGAGTTCCTCGATTGGCTCGACCGCCAGAAGCCAGGCTTCGTGTCAACCCCTACCGCATCACAAGTCAGTCCGGAAGAACGTGCCGACTGGCTGAAAGTGTTCGCCGACGTTGATACCGAGTTAGCCGATGCCAAGAACTTTCCGGAAGAGAGTTGGTTGAAACGGATGCAGATCGACGAGAACGATCTCGGCGACGTTCGCAAGAAGCATCGGATGAAGCCGAAGGAGTAGGGGACAGAATGTTGTTCCAGTCACAACAGTTACTCTCCTGTTTCTCCGTTGCATCTCCCCCCGCAGACGGTATGATGCCTACAGTGACTCGTTTTCCCATCTCCTCAGGTATTTTCCTGAAGAGATGATAACCATAGCCGCCCGTACCAGACGTTTCGACTGACGGGGTTCATCCCCCTTCTGACACTCAGCTTTCAACTTCCAGGTATCGATGACCAGCAGGAGTCTCTTACATTCACCGACGGCTTATCTTCCAGACCCCGATTGGGTGTCTGTGCCGCTCTGTTGCCTGCTCACCATCGTTCTGAGTGAATCCGTATCGTCCGGTCCGCCGGCTGCATTTGCTGCCGTAAAGGACACTAACACCCATGCAAGAAGTTGCCATCGCGGGCATCGCCCTGGTTATCGGCTTGGCGGGGGGCTATGCCCTTCGTCAATGGGCTGATCGACTCCGCAAAGCAGGCGTTCAAAAAGACATCGACGCCATGCTCGATCAAGCCAAACGAGACGCCGAAACTGTAGCCAATCAAGGAAAAGAAAAAGCCCGGGACATCGAACAGCAAGCCAAGGATGGGCTCTACAAGAAACGGGAAGAGTTCAACAAGGAACTCCAAGGCCAGCGTAACGAACTGAAGGATCAGGAACGTCGGGTCGAGAAGCGGGAAGAATCGATCGATCAGCAACAGCAGGCCCTGCTCAAGAAAGAAAAGATTGTTGATAAGATCAAGAAAGAAGCTGCCGAGCGCCGGGAGCAGTACGAGCGTCGTTTGAAGGAAGTCGAAGAATCGCAGAAAGAGCAGACCAACAAGCTGCTCGAAATCAGTGGTATGTCCCGCGAGGATGCGGGTACCGTGGTGCTCAGTCGCATCGAGCAGGAGTTGGCCCAGGAAATCGGCAAGCGCATCCAAAAGCACGAAGAAGGGCTGAAGGGCAAGGCTGAGACCCGTGCCAAGGAGATCATCGCTACCGCCGTCCAGCGGTATGCTGCTCCGCACACCGCGGACACCACGGTCAGCACGGTTGATATCCCCAGCGATGAAATGAAAGGCCGCATCATTGGTCGTGAAGGCCGCAACATCCGTACCTTCGAGAAGGCGACCGGCGTTGATGTGATCGTCGACGATACTCCCGGCGTGGTCGTCGTTTCCGCCTTCGATAATGTCCGCCGAGAGACTGCCAAGCTGGCGATGCAGAAGCTCATTGCTGATGGCCGCATCCACCCCACCCGCATCGAAGAGATCGTTACCGAAACCAAGGCCGAGATGGAAAAGGCCATCATGGAAGTGGGCCAGCGGGCCGTCATGGACGCCAACGTCGGGCCGGTGCATGATAAGCTTGTCGAACTGCTGGGCCGACTGAAGTTCCGCACCAGCTACAGCCAGAACGTGCTCCTGCACACCATGGAAGTGACCCACATCGCCGGCCTCATCGCTGAGGAGCTAGGCTACGATGGCAAACTCGCCCGTCGCTGCGGACTGCTCCATGATATCGGCAAAGCGGCTGACCACGAAATGGAGGGCGGCCACCCGCAGATTGGTGCTGAGTTGGCCAAACGCTACGGCGAAACCAATCCCCATGTGCTGCATGCCATCGTGGGCCACCATGATGATATCCGTGTTGATCACATCTATACGGTGATCGTCGCTGCCGCCGATGCGATCAGCGCCAGCCGTCCCGGTGCCCGCCGCGATACGTTGGAGAAGTACGTTAAGCGCCTCGAAGAACTCGAATCAATCGCCTGCGGCTTCCACGGCATCGACCAGGCTTTCGCCATCCAGGCCGGACGAGAGGTGCGTGTGATCGCCAACTCGGAGAAAATCACCGACCAGGAAGCCCAGAAAGCCTGCCGTGATATCGCCAAGGCCATCGAAGAGAAGATGAACTACCCGGGTGAGATCAAGATCTCGGTGATCAGGGAGACGAGGTACGTGGAGTATGCGAAGTAGGTCGACTTTACACCGAGCTTAACTAATCTCAACACCAACTCACTCTCTGAGTTGGTGTTTCTCTTCCTGTGAGGCACTGATGATGCGAAGCCACGAACTTGATCTGAAACACTACGATTCCGACAAGGTCACCAGTGGCTACCTCGAAGTCTACGATCGGCTCTTTGAACATCTGGTACAGCAACCCATCAAACTGCTCGAAGTAGGCATATACCACGGCGGCTCGATGCGGCTATGGCGGGACTACTTCCCGAACGGGCAGATCGTCGGCGTTGATCTCAACATTGCAGATAATCTGAAGAGCGAAGAACGTATCCAGATTTTCCAGGGCAGCCAGGATGATGGCGAGTTCCTGCATCGAGTGGCCAGTCAAACAGCCCCGGAAGGTTTCGACATCATTATCGATGACGCCTCCCACCTCGGCAGCCTGACCAAACAAACCTTCTGGCACCTGTTTGACCAGCATCTCAAACCGGGCGGCCTCTACATCATCGAAGATTGGGGCACCGGCTACTGGGAAGACTGGCCTGATGGCAAAGCACAACAACAACCCAGTTGGTGGTCACGACTTCTACAGAAGTTAAAAGGTTCGACACTGAAAGACCACTGGCCGACGCACAGCTATGGTATGGTGGGTTTTGTCAAAGAACTGATCGATGAGATGGGCGCCAGGGAACTGACGAGGCAGCAACATTTCGGTACACCACTTCGTGAGAGCAAGTTTGCGAAGGTGCAGTTGACGTTGGGGCAGGTGATCGTGTTGAAGACAGACGAATAATCACCATTTGCAACAAACTCATTGAGGATGGTATAATAAGATCATGTCAGCATCCATCACTGCAATATTTGAAGACAGTATCGTCAAAGTCCCGGCATGGGTCGTTGACAACAATTCCTTCCTGCGCTGGGCTGAGTCCGATCAGGCACCTGAAAAAGGCAAGATTGGCTACCTGATGGGAAGTGTCTGGATTGATCACACTTTGGAACAAGCATTTCACAATGAGATTAAAGCTGCTATCACGGAGGCTTTGCGATCTTGGAATCGCATTCATGGATTGGGCAAGTATTACACCGATGGCATGATCTATTCCAACCTGGAAGCTGAGTTCACCACAGTGCCCGATGGCATCTTCGTGAAGGTTGAAAGCCTCGAAGATGAACTGGTCGTGTTGGACAAAGGCAAACGCAGCACCAAGATGACCGGCTCACCGGATATCGTTGTCGAAGTCATAAGCCGCTCATCGGCTAAAAAAGACCTGATAGAGTTACGTTCCCTCTATCACCAGGCTGGCATCCGGGAGTATTGGCTCGTTGACAGCCGCCAGGATGAACCTGAGCTTGTCATACTGGAGTGGACGAAGCGGGGGTATCGATCTGTGCCCTCACAGTCGGGTTGTGTTAAGTCGAAGGTTATAGGCGGCAGTTTCCGGTTAGTGGTTGATGACGAGGATGATGTTCTGGTAGAAGCACGATGAAATCCTATCGCTTATGGAAACTCTAGAATACGCATTGCTCGGTTTCGGACTGATCTTTCCTCTGGTCAGTTGGGTAACATTAATTCTCTCACTCATAGTATGGTGGCGACAGAAAAGGCATTCCTCGGCGGTACTCATCCCATTCATTGGCCCAATAGTGTTGACTATTTGGGTTCTTCTTACTCACAACACATACTGGTTGATTCCCACCGTTTGGTTTGCCGACATTGGAACACTCCTATTCCTGGCAGTGTGTCCAACCTTGATTCGGGAATGGCTGTATTCTAATCAGACATGACAGGTAATGACCCCACTTGCATTCCATTAGTCTACCGTATAATGCGGGTGTAACTGAATCTCGATGACCACGGACGCACAGACGATGGTACCTATCATTGGCGACGACTTTGTTCCCAAGAACATTGAACTTCCTCCCAGCATCCAGCGCTACCGGGATTATGCTCGCCAGCGGCAGATGTCGCTCGGCGATCTGCTCCTGGAAAACCGGATCATCTTCCTGGCTGGCGTCATCAACGACATCTCGGCCATCGAAATCGTGATGAAGCTTCTGTATCTGCAGTACGAGAACCGCACGCAGGATATTCACTTCTACATCAGTAGCCCCGGCGGCCAGGTGACCAGCACCTTCGCCATCTACGACACCATGCAGTTCCTCGAATGCCCCGTCGCCACCTATTGCATCGGCATGGCTGCCAGTGGCGGAGCGATCCTGCTCACCGGTGGCACCAAGGGCAAACGCTACTGCCTGCCTCACTCCAAGGTGATGGTGCATCAGCCTCATGGCGGCGTCGGCGGCCAGGTCTCGGATATCGAGATCCAGGCCCGGGAAATCGAAGCAGATCGCCATCGCCTCAATGTGTTGCTCGCCAAGCATACCGGCCAGCCCATCGATGTAATTGCCCGCGAGACCGAACGTGATCGCTACTTCGGCGCTCAGGAAGCCAAGGAGTTTGGTCTGGTGGACGACATTCTGTCCAAGCCGCCGATGGAATTGTCCAAGGCTGCTGGCGCACCAACGCAACAGATCATTGTTGAGCCACCCAATCCCGGCGGCCCTAAGGCAGAAAAGTCTTAGAGCGTCTAACAAAAAGAACCCCCTCACCCCCAACCCCCTCTCCCTCCGGGGGAGAGGGGAGCCAGACAGCACTCAGGACTAAGAAAATGCCACTCGTACCTTATGTAGTTGAAAAGAGCGGTCGTGAAGAACGGGCAATGGATATCTATTCCCGCCTGCTCAAAGATCGCATCATCTTCCTGCAAGGCCAGGTCGATGATCAGATGGCTAACCTAGTCGTCGCCCAGATGCTCTTTCTGCAGTTCGACGATCCCAAGAACGACATCCATATCTACATCAACAGCCCCGGCGGTTCCGTGACGGCTGGCTTGGCGATTTACGATACGATGCAGTTCGTCAGTTGCGGTGTAGCCACCTATTGCATCGGCCAGGCGGCCAGCATGGGAGCGGTGCTCCTGACGGCGGGCAGCAAGGGTAAACGCTTCTGCCTGCCCAGCGCCCGAGTCATGATCCATCAGCCCATGGCGGGCAGCGAAGGCACCGCTACTGAACTGCTTCTTCATACCAAGGAGTTTGGTCGCCTTAAGAAGAGGCTCAATGAAATCCTCTTCAAGCACACCGGACGACCTCTCGATGAAATCGAACGGGATACTGATCGTGACAAGTTCATGTCAGCCCACGAAGCGGTTGAATATGGCCTTGTGGATAAAGTCATGGATCGCATGCCGATGCCGGTGGTGAAGCAAAGCGATTAGGGCCAGTTTCAGTAATCTAGGCAAAATAGCTAATGTTCAGATCGTCGAACGGCTCTGATAGCACAACAAATCTCCCCATCTACGAGGCTTCCCCGAAGCCTCGTTTTGTTTTGTGCCGATAGTAACGGTGTGTCTATCGGGGGATCAGACCAGATCGTCATGCGCCTGTTGTTTCTATTGCCAACCAATGGGTCATCAACAGCACCCTCTCAAGTAATGAGAGTCGTAGCTGCTTTGTCGTTACTGTTACTGATGGCTATGACCGGCTGTTCGTCGCTCACTAAGCAGCGCCAGGAACAGGATCTCGTTGAAGCAGACCTTCGCGGCCAGGAACGCCATATCCAGGAGTTGAAGGAACAACTCGAACGCAAAGAGGGCGCTATCCACGGTCTCGACCTGGAAGTCGAAAGGCTGCAACAGGCGGCGATCAAGAACCAGCCCGCCGGCGAACCTCAGGCTCCGGGTGTCATCAAGGAAATTACCCTTGGCCGCCTTACCGGTGGTTATCGCAACAACCCCCGATCACTCTACGACGACTCAGTACAGTTCCTCATCGAACCCAAAGACGCTGATGGCCATTCCATCAAGATGCCCGGTTCGGTGCATATCGAACTGTTTGAATATGCTGCCAACGGCGTGAAGGTGCCACTGTCAGCATGGGATATCTCGGCACGTGAACTGCGACGTTCGTGGGATCAGCCTCTCTTTGGCGGCCCAGCTTATCGTATCCTGGTACCGTTCAAGGCCCTGCCAGCCAATGAAAAGATGCGCGTGCTCGTCCGATTCACTACGCTCGATGGCAAGCTCTTTGAAGCTGAGAAGGACTTCAGTATCCGGTTGCCTGGCCCTGGCTCGGCTCCGATTGTGCCGATGGCACCCATGCCTGCGGGGGGTTACACTGTCGTAACGCCGGGCCATATCATCAATGGCACCTTGGTCGGGCCACTGGGAACTAGTGGCACTGGCAATCCTGGCGGCAATATGGTGATTCCTCCTGCTCCGCCAGGCTTTGAGGGTATTGGTCGAACTACCGAACCGATGACGCCGCTAAAGAACCCGCTTCCTGAACCGGAGAAGAAAGTGGAACCGAATAAGGAAGAGCCTAAGGCCACTGAAAAGAAGCAGGAGACGATCCCGGTCATTCCGCTGGAACCCCGCAAGACACGGTCGAGCATTGATACCAAGGGCAATCAGCCTCCTCCGTTGCCACCGCCTCCGGAAATACCAAACTTCGACGAGTCGAAAAAGAGCGTTAGCTACGAATGGCTGCCAGTCCCCAGCGAAAGGCCACGCACTGCTCAGCCGATCTACCCCAGTGATGTCGGCATCGTGCAGGCAGGCTATCAACCTTCCGATAGTACCGCTCTGACCTCGCCCCCGCCCGAATCCTGGAGGCAGAAGGTCACCAGCGGCATGGTGCAGGTGGAATATTCCAACGAACTGCCTATTAAGTTGTCACGGCCCATTGTCGTGAAGTAAATCTCTTTCTCGTTCCCGGTCTGTGACCCTCCATGCTCGTCCCCGGTTTCCGAGGTAGGACACATTGCAAGTCCGGCTCTGCCGGACGTCATCGCTAATTCAGTTTGACAAACTTCCCGTCTCAGGTTCAACTAGGGCCTGACATGGTTGACCTCACGTATTGAAAAAAGTGTTGCAGCCAGTCAATCTCTATCCAATAAGCTTGAAGCAGGATTACTTCGATATGAAAGACGTTGTCAGCCTGATTCTCGGAGGCGGTCAGGGCACTCGGCTCTATCCTCTCACGAAGTATCGCAGCAAGCCCGCTGTTCCCATCGGCGGCAAGTATCGCCTCATTGATATCCCCATCAGCAACTGCTTGAACTCCGGCCTGAACCGCATCTACGTATTGACCCAGTTTCTTTCTGCCAGCCTGCACCAGCACATCACACGCAGCTACAACTTTGATGTCTTCGGCGGCGGGTTTGTCGAAATCCTGGCGGCTCAGCAGACCATGGAATCGACACGCTGGTATGAAGGCACAGCCGACGCCATTCGCCGTAATCTGCAGTACATTGACCTTCCGGGCACGAAGGAAGCGCTGATCCTCTCTGGCGATCAGCTCTACCGCATGGAGTATGAGAAGCTCATCGAAACGCATCGCAAAAACAATGCGGACATTACTATTGCGGTCATCCCCGTGGAACGCGCAGCCGCCTCATCGCTGGGTATCATGAAACTTTCCGACAATGGCCGTGTGACGGCATTCGTCGAAAAACCCAAGACCGAAGAACTACTAGATCAGCATCGCACCCCTGCCGCCTCGATTGAAAAGAACGGCATTTCCGCCAAGGGTAGAGAATACCTGGCCAGCATGGGCATCTATTTGTTCAAGAAGGAGGTGCTGGTCGAGCACCTCCGTGATCCCCTCAACACTGATTTTGGCAAGCACGTCATCCCCGCCAGCATCAAAGAGCGAAAGGTGCAAGGTTTCCTGTTCGATGGGTATTGGGAAGATGTTGGCACCATTGCCGCCTACTTCGATGCCAGCCTGTTGCTGACCGAAGACAAGCCACCGTTCTATTTCCAGAGTGAGGATGGCCCCATCTTCACCCGCCGCCGGTTCCTGCCTGCCTCGAAGGTCATGTCAGCAACGGTCAAGCGAGCTCTCCTCAGTGATGGCTGCCTGCTTCAAGAGGGTTCTCACGTCGAGCATTCGATCATTGGTGTTCGCAGCCTGATAGGTAAGAACGCCACCGTGAAGGATTGCATCATCATTGGGGCTGATCGCTATGAAACCGAAGAGGAGCGGGCACGCAACACGCCGGCCCACCCTGCCATCGGCATCGGTGATGGCTCCCACGTCGAACGGGCCATCGTCGATAAGAACGTCCGCATCGGCAAGAACGTCCGCATCATGAACGAGAAGAAAGTGCAGGAATGCGATGGCGACCAATACTCCATCCGTGATGGTATCGTCGTCATCGCCAAGGATGCCATCATTCAGGATGGAACGGTGATCTAATCGTCTTGTAATGGACGTCATGGTAATCTGTTATCCACAATACAAACTCAAATGTGGTGCCCACAGTGACCTCAGAAAATCGGAAACGAACCTAGGGCTATTGTTTATTCCTATGTGCTCTTGTTGCGTTCCTGATCTTCCCTTTTCTACCTATCGCTATTAGTGAGTGGGGAGTAGTACTTTACTTCATAATGGCGACTGCCATAATGCTGCTTGGTTGGAAGCTAGCATTAGGTCACAGATAAAACGGTAAAACCCAGCATGGGGGCATTGATGTCAGCACGTTTTCCTTGGTGTTGTTGCCTTGTGTTGTTAGTTGTCATCGCCGTCCATGCCGACAACTACGATCGCTACATCAACCCGATCCTGGCGAAGGTGGCTGAGTCGTCGGAAGCTACGGCGATCACCAAGCTGGCCCCTGCTCAGCTAGCCAAGCACAACGATCTGTTCCAGGAAACGGGCGGGGTGCTGCTCATCATCCGTACGAATCAAGGCAATAATGCCAAAGTGCTGGCTCAATTTGCCAGGCAGCGCACCGACAAGGGTTCGGTACCGATGGTGCTCCTCGAAAGGGCCATTGCCTACAAGCCGGGGCAGGACCGAGCCATTCAGGCCCAGGCTGCAACCGTGCATCTCTACGATGGCTTTCAGTTCAACTTTGATCTCGGCCAGGTGGTCCCAACCCAGATCGGCGGCGATGTCCGCTTCATCGATACCCCCGAAGGCGGCTACCTCGAAGCAGTCGGCAACGCCAAGCTCTATCTGGTCACCAAACATCTGCCCGGCACCGAGCCGAAGAAGGCTGCTGGACGCACGGTGCTCGGTGCAGCGTTCGATCCCGCATTCATAGCCGGCACCTACAAGCTTTCCGATGATGGCAGACGCAACGCACTTCTCGAACTTGCTGCCGATAAAGATGGCAACCTCACTGGCAACTACACCAGTGAACAGACCGGCCGCAAGTACGAGATCACCGGCAAGATCACCCCGACGATGAAGCATCAACTTGTCTTCACGGTCAAGTTCCCCAACGCCTCTCAGGAGTTCACCGGCTACGTCTTCACCAAGGATGCTTCAGCCATCGCCGGTGTGACGAAGTTACAGACACAGGAGTTCGGCTTCTTTGCGGTGAGGGAGAAGTAGGATCTCTCCCCACTCCTCTGGAGGGAGAGGGGTTGGGGGTGAGGGGGAGCGTAGACAATGTGCCATCACAGTGATCTTATCTGCCCCAGCGCCCAGTCCGCAGCCTCTCGCACCACGTCATCGCCTTCCAGGCTGATGTGTTCCAAAGCTGGAATAGCTAGTTGGTCGCGCTGATTGCCCAGCACGATGCACGCATTACGCAGTAGTCCCTGCCGCTTGGTGCGCCATAAAGCGGTGCCTCTGAAATGCTCTCGAAATTTCTCGGCAGGCATCTCAAGCAGAGCGATCAAATCCATCGTCTTCGTTGATCCCGATTGCCAACTGGCTGATAGTAACTCTGTCTGTTGACCCACAGGAGCCTTGTGATTCCACGGGCATACATCCTGACAGATGTCGCAGCCAAACGCCCAGTCGCCGATGCCGGGGCGATGCTCAACGGGGATAGGTCCCTTCATCTCAATTGTGAAATAGCTGATGCACTTGCTGGCATCAAGCACGCCCGGTTTCGGGAACGCTTGCGTCGGGCAGGCATCCAGGCAGGCGGTACAGGTGCCACAATGACTGCTGACGTGAGGCTGATCGATATCGAGTTCAGCAGTGGTGAGCAGCGCAGCGAGGAGAAAGAAGCTGCCCATCTTCTTGTTGATCAGCATCGTGTTCTTGCCGAACCAGCCCAGTCCGGCCAGGCGGGCGAAGTCTCGTTCGAGCAAGGGAGCGGTGTCTACCACACCACGTGACTGCGTACCTGGTGCCTGTTCGTTTAGCCAGGCCGTCAGCGAGTTGAGCTTGTCCCAAAGCAATGGATGATAATCACAACCGAGAGCGTACGTCGCCACCCGCCCATGCAGTTCCGGCGTGGGTTGCTGACGTACTTGTGGTTGATGGTAGGAAATACCCAACATCACGATGCTGCGTACCCCCGGCAACACTGATTCAGGCGAAGACCGGGCAGCAGCCCCCTTCTCCAGGTACTGCATCTCCCCGGCGTAGCCCTGCTCCAGCCAATCGAGGAAGCGATCCAACCCCACCGGCGGCCTGGCCCCGCTCAAGCCGACCAGCTCAAACCCCTGCTCGTATGCCTGTTGTTTAAGCATCTCGGTGAGGGTGGGCATATTACATTCCCCCGGTCACTCCGATGATCTCACCGGTGACCCAGCAGGCATCGGCGGAAGCGAGGAAAGCGACGACGCCGGCGATATCTTCGGGCTTGCCGAGACGTCGAAGGGGAGTGTGCTTGGCGATCCAGTCGAACATGTGGGCTGGCATCGATCCACGGGACAGCTTGGTGTCGATCAAACCGGGGGAGACGCTGTTGACCCTGATCCCTCGGGGCCCCAGTTCCTTCGACATACATTTCGTCATGGCGTCAATCGCTGCCTTGGTGCTGGCATAGAGCATCGACTTGGGCGAGTTCTCCCGCACCATCGCTGAACTGATATTGATGATGCTGCCCCCTTCTTGGCCGAACAAAGGCAGCGACTGCTGAATGGCTAGCATAGGCCCGCGCACGTTGACATTGAAGAAGCGGGCGAATTGAGCGACGTCCGCAGCCTCGATCGGAATCATATCAGCCACGGCTGCATTGTTCACCAGGATATCAAGCCGGGGATGGGTCTTCTTGATGGTCTTGAAGAGCGATTCAATCTGGTCGGGTACTTCCATCTCACAGCGATAGGCCTGAGCCTTACCGCCCGCCAGAATGATCTCATCACAGATGCGCTCTGCCGGCTCAGCATCGTCGTTGTAGTTCATCACCACGGTCGCCCCTTCTTTGGCCAGCTTGCGACAGATCGCCGCGCCGATGCCTCGGGAGCCGCCGGTCACCAGCGCTATTTGACCATCGAGCCGACGAGAGGGCATAACGAAAACCTTAGTGTGAGTTAGCTCTTGAACAGTGTACCGGGAGGGCGAGGCTCCTGCCGAGCTGTTAGCGATTGCACGAA
>DAOMFV010000117.1:0-16987 GCA_035430005.1 Gemmatales bacterium | reverse complement strand
CGAATAATAAGTTTACTTATTTATGTAACATTACACTAGCGCGTCGGGCTGTCATCGATTATCCCTAAACTTCCCCGCGACTCGTCTATTTTACCGCTATCCAGTGAAACAGATGGCTCTATCCTGAAGATCATACCAACATACTTTACAATTTGCTAAGTCGTTATATAGCATGGCTTTACGATCAATATGGACTTCCTGTGAACATCCCTCCATCACGCTTGCATTATTTCATTATTGTCACAACTGCTTTCCTAGGTTCACCTTGGAACAAACCCTCCATGTACACCTTGACCGTACATCAAGCCTCCCTGATAGAATAGACATAGACTCGGACACGGATTGTAGTGTTTTCGTCATACCATCGAGCTTCTCAGGTGGAACCTGACGAAGCGGAATAACAAGCCAGCCGTGCGTTCATAGCGCACAGCGTAGGAAGGTCTCTCTGCCATGAGTCCTGCCGCCCTGCGAGCCTTATCGGTCGTGAACGGGTGGGAGACCGTGCGCTATGAACTGCTGCAGACCCGCCTCTGCGACCTGGGCGTCAGCATTGAGAGTTCTAACGTAGAAGACTACATTGAACGCCTGTACCACGAGCTCGATTCGAAGAAACTTCTCTTCAAACCCCGCTGCTACCTCACCGATGGCTGGGGTTGCCCCGACGAAGTCCCGATCATCGGCATACCGTTCTATCTGGCTGACCGCCGACTTAGCCGACTTGAAGAAGAACAAACCGGCGAGGTGGAAGACGAGCAGTTCACCATGATGCTGCTACGCCACGAAGCGGGCCACGCTCTCAACTACGCCTACCGCCTGTGGGAATACGATGGCTGGACCGAGATGTTCGGCAAGTTCTTCAAACCCTACAGAGACCACTATCTGCCCAATCCGATGAGCAGGCAGTTCGTCCGCCACATCTCCCACCACAAGTGGGGCCGCACTTACGCCCAGAAGCACCCTGACGAAGACTTTGCCGAAACCTTCGCCGTCTGGCTCACGCCACGTTCAGCTTGGAAACGCAAGTACCGCTACTGGCCTGCCCTGAAGAAGCTCGAGTACCTCGATTCCCTGATGAAGGAAATCCGTGGCGTCAAGCCTTCACGCAACGATGGCCCCGATCTTCAGCCCATCACCACCATGACCTGGACCTTGGCTGAACACTATGGCAAGCAGGCTGAGCGCTACCGTTCAGAAGCCCAGGGCTTCGTCGACGACAAGCTGCGCGATGTCTTCCCTCAACTGCGCACCCGGCTCAAGAAGCCAGCCGCCAGCCTGATTCAAGACGAAAGGCTGACGCTGGCCGAGCGCGTCGTCCGCTGGACAACCCTCGAATCCGACGAAGTCGCCGCCATCGTCGATAAACTGGCCGACCGTGCCGAATCGCTCGATCTCCACTACCGCCCCAAAGATCGCCAGGCAAAAGTCCTCGATCTCGTCGCCCTCGTCACCTCCCTGGCGATGGACTTCAACTACACGGGTCGGTTGACGGGATAACAAAAAGAGCCGCGAACGCAGTTAGCGGTTGATAATCCCACTGAATATTGCCCCTGCCTTCCCCTTTTCCTGCTATCGCCCCGCACACCACTATGGTATGATTGAACTCCTCTCCCCCTCCTCTCTCCTACCTTGAGGGCCGTCAGCCATGTCTACCACTCGTCGCCATTTTCTTTCCGATGTCAGCCGGGGTATGTTGCTCGCCAGCATGGGGTCAGCTCTCGCTGCTGACATGGGCCTCAGCACCGCTTGGGCGGAGGAAGCTGCCCCTGCCCTCAAGTTCGGCTCTCTCGAATCGCTTGTCTGCACCATGCAGGACAGCACCGCTGAGCAAATCCTTCCCCGTGTTGTGGAGATGCTCAAGTCGGGCACCGATCTCAAGCAGATCGTCTCCGCCGCTGCACTCGCCAACGTCCGTACCTTCGGCGGTGAAGACTACATTGGCTTCCACACCATGATGGCTCTCACTCCTGCCTACCGCATGTCCAAGGAACTGCCCGCCGAGAAGCAGGCCCTGCCCATCCTCAAAGTGCTCTACCGCAACTGCAACCGCATGCAGGAAAAGGGTGGCCACGCTCATGAAGTGCTGCACGAAGTAACCGACAAGGCGACTGGCGTAACCAGTGACGATCTCCGCCAAGCCTGTCGAGACCGCCAACTCCCCAAGGCTGAGAAGATCTTCGCCGGGTTGGCTACCAATGCCGACGATGCCCTCAACGCCATCCTGCATGAAATCCATGACGCGGTTGAAGTGCATCGTGTCGTCATGGTCAGCCGGGCCTGGGATATGCTTGAACTCGTTGGCAGGGAACATGCCCACACGCTGCTCAGGCAATCGGTTCACTACTGCATCAACAGCGAGAATGAAGGTCAACGGAAGTACTTCAACGAAGTGCGAGCGACCCTGCCGATGCTGATGACCAAGCACAAACTCGAAGGCAAACCGCTGGGCACCCGCACCGCCGACGATGCCTGGGTAGGCCATCTCAGCCAGACGTTCTTTGATTCCACTCCAGTCCAGGCCGCCGAAGCTGCAGCGCTCGCTCTGGCTGAAGGCATGCACCCCAACGCTATCGGCGAAGCTATCGCCCTGGCTGCCAATCAACTCGTGCTCCGCGATCCGGGTCGTACCGGCAACCAGATTCAGCCCAACAAGCCGGCCGGCAGCGTGCATGGTGATTCCATCGGCGTGCATGCCAGCGATTCCGCCAACGCCTGGAAGAACCTCGCCAAGGCCAGCAACAACCGCAACGCCGCCGCCTGCCTCATACTCGGTGCCTACCAAGTCGCCTTTGATCGTGGCAACCGGGGCGGCGACTTCCTCAAGCTGACTCCCTATCCCCACACCGATCACTCGGCAGCTATCGCCAAGATCGCTCCCGAGAAACTGCTGGCTTCTCTCGATGAAGCGATTCGTGCCAACGAACAGGCCCGTGCCTGCGCCCTGGTCTACCGCATGGGTGAACTCGGCCAGTCTGAACAGCCCATCCTGGCGACGATGCTCAAGTACGCCATCAGCGAAGACGGCGCTCTGCATGCCGAGAAGTACTATCGCACCGTCGTCGAAGAGTTCAACTCCACCCGCCCCGCCTTCCGCTGGCGCCAACTCCTCTCCCTCGCCAGAGTCACCGCCAGCGAGTATGGCCTCAAAGCCCCAGGCTACGAACAAGCCTGCAAGCTGCTGAAGGTGTAATGGTAGACATCCCGCTCCGTCGTGATGGTGTGGTGACAATGCACCATCACGAGACGGATGATATTGCATGTGTTGGTGTTCGCGATTTATCGTGTCTGCCTGGCGAGGCCCATGTCCCGATCCTCCTCCATCGAATGGACCGACGCCACGTGGAACCCCGTGCGGGGTTGCACCAAGATCAGTCCGGAGTGCAAGCACTGTTACGCTGAGACCTTCGCTGAGCGTTTCCGTGGCGTGCCGGGGCATCCTTACGAACAGGGCTTCGATCTGAAGCTCATTCCCGAAAAGCTCCACGAACCGCTGCGGTGGTCGTCGCCGAAGAAGATCTTTGTCAATTCAATGAGCGATCTGTTTCATCCCGACATTCCTGACGACTACATCGCCCAGGTGGTGCGGGTGATGGAAGTTGCTGATTGGCATACCTACCAGGTGCTCACCAAGCGGGCAGATCGGCTGGCTACGCTGCTCAACTCGAAGTTGACTCACGCAGCATCGCTGGAACACATCTGGTGGGGCGTCAGTGTCGAAGATCGCAAGTATGGCCTGCCCAGGATCGAGCATCTCCGTTCCACGCCCGCAGCCATGAAGTTCCTCTCAGTCGAACCGCTGCTGGAACACCTGGGACCGATGAACCTGCAAGGCATCAACTGGGTCATCGTCGGCGGCGAGTCTGGCCACGGTGCCAGACCGCTCGATCCCAACTGGGTACTCGATATTCGTGATCAGTGCAAAACAGCCAACGTCGCCTTCTTCTTCAAACAATGGGGCGGTGTACGGAAGAAAGGAGCGGGCCGTAGACTCGAGGGCAAAACCTACGATAACTACCCCCGGATCGTCACTAATCCTATTCAGCCCAAGAAGTGGCGGCTGGAGATGATTGAGGAGTTGGCAGCGTAAGGCATGGCTTTCCGCAATAATGCAAGGTATGCTGCATTATCAAGGCTCTACCATGCATCCCAAATTACTCTACTCCATCGTCTTCACCGTGCTTGGCTGCCTGTTTGCTGCCAGCTATTGTGCTATTGGGCAAACTGTCTGGTGGCATCTTGTGAGTTACACCCCACCTCCCGAGGAGAATCTGAGTATCGAAGAATGGGGAGAGAGATTAGCCAAGACCCAGAAAAGCATCGAAGGTGGCTTGTCTGGGCACCGTATTACTTTTCTCGGTATGCTGATTGAAGAAAAACATAGTTGGGGTGATCTTCGACCGACAGAATATCAGGGCATTCCCGGTGGAACCACCACGTTCATTGCCTTGGGTGGTTTGGTGGGGTTGATGTTGTATTGGGTAATCGTGCTCTTCCGGCAGGTGAAACGCACATCGAGCACTCATGCGGAGAGTCCGGTGACAGTATGAGTTACCGCTATCTCATAGTTTGTTGTCTATCAGTAATCGCAGTTTTATTCTGCCTGAGCAATCTACACTTTGAGCGAACGTACACTATTGATGACCTACCAAACGGACCTATTGGGGACGAGCTGAGGAAGAAGATAAATCCCAAATTCAATCCCCAGGGCGACCATACCACCTCTCGTAAAGTAACCTTCTTTGGCCTTATCATCGAAGAAGAAACGGGCATAGGCACAGATCGACCAGAACATCGTGGGCTGCCCGGCGGCTTGATAATGTTTGCACTATTGGTTTTTGCTACTTGTCTCGTTATTTCAATCATCCCTCTGATCTTGCTCAAACGATTTCATCGAAATGATGATCGACTTCACGCTAAAGTCATGGAAATCCACCACCGAATGATCTAGTTAATAAGGCAAAGCTTCGCAGTCCCTAACACCCCTTCAGGGTGCAGGAACATAATTATTCCTTCTTACCGGTGGTATCGCTTCGCTCAACCACCGGCTAACCGATGCGACCCCTCCGGGGTCAAATGCAACAACGAGACGACTCAAACAAAGAAACCCCTCGACATCACTGTCGAGGGGTCTGGTATTATTCTGGCTACTGGCTTCTGACTCCTGGCTACTTCTTTACTTCAAACTCCGCATCAACCACATCATCCTTGCCCTTGTCGGCTGCGGGTGAGGCGCCACCAGGAGCTTCGCCGCCGGGTTGAGCCTGAGCGCCCTTGTAGAGCTGCTGGCTCATGGCGTGGCTGGCTTGCTGGAGGGCATCCAGAGCCTGCTTCATCGCTGCCACGTCTTCGCCCTTGGCTGCCGTACGGACTCGTTCGATGGCGCTGGTGATCGGAGCCTTGTCGTTCTCGGCCAGCTTGTCGCCCGAATCCTTGAGGAGCTTCTCGGTCTGGTAAGCCAACTGCTCGCACTGATTCCGCATTTCAGCGATCTCTCGCTTCTTCTTGTCATCAGCAGCGTGCAGCTCAGCGTCCTTGCGCATCTTCTCAATCTCAGCGGAGTTCAGGCCCGAAGAGCTTTCGATGCGAATCTTCTGCTCCTTGCCGGTACCCAAGTCCTTGGCCGAGACGTTGAGGATGCCGTTGTGATCGATGTCGAAGGCTACTTCGATCTGCGGCGTGCCACGGGGAGCAGGCGGAATGCCATCGAGGTTAAAGATGCCGAGCATCTTGTTGTCGTTTGCCATTTCGCGCTCACCCTGGAAGACCTTTACCGTCACCGAAGGCTGATTGTCGTCAGCGGTCGAGAAGGTGTTCTTCTTCTGAGCCGGGATCGTCGTGTTGCGTTCGATCATCTTGGTCATCACACCACCCAGGGTTTCGATACCCAGGGAGAGCGGGGTGACGTCGAGCAGCAGCACATCCGACTTAGCACCCAAGAGCAGCTGTGCCCCCTGAATAGCGGCGCCGATGGCGACCACTTCATCAGGATTCACGCCACGGTGAGGTTCCTTGCCGAAGATCTCCTTGACGACCTGCTGCACTCGAGGCACACGGGTCATCCCACCCACGAGCACGACTTCGTCGATATCGCTGGTCTTGAGGCCCGAATCCTTGATAGCCTTCAGCACCGGAGCCTTGCAGCGTTCGATCAGATGTTCGGTCATCTTCTCGAACTGTGCCCGGCTCAGAGTCAGTTGCAGGTGCTTCGGCCCGCTGGCATCAGCCGTAATGAACGGCAGATTGATCTCGGTGTTAGCCTGCTGCGAGAGATCCTTCTTGGCTCGCTCAGCAGCTTCCTTGAGCCGCTGCATGGCCATCGGGTCTTTCCGCAGATCGATGCCCTGGGTCTTCTTGAACTCATCAGCACACCAGTTGATGAGGACATCATCCCAGTCGTCGCCACCCAAATGGGTGTCGCCGTTGACCGACTTCACTTCGAAGATGCCATCACCCACATCGAGGATGGAAATATCGAAGGTGCCTCCGCCCAGATCGAAGACAGCGATCTTTTCATTCTTCTTGCTGTCGAGGCCATAAGCCAACGAAGCAGCGGTGGGTTCGTTGATGATACGCATCTTCTGCTTGATCATCTTGCCGTCTTTGCCTTCGACTTCCCATTCAGGGTCGAAGCCGGCGATGACTGCTGCATCGATGGTAGCCTGTCGCTGGGCATCGTTGAAGTAGGCAGGGACGGTGATAACCGCCTTGCGAACCTTGTGGCCCAGATAAGCTTCAGCCGATTCCTTGAGCTTGCGCAGAACGAGGGCGGAGATTTCAGAAGGTGTCTGAGTCTTGTCGCCGATCTGGACTTTAACGAGGTCGTTCGCTCCGCCCACTATGGGGTAAGGAACGAGCTTCTCTTCGGACTCGACTTCGTTGTGACGTCGGCCCATGAAACGCTTGATCGAGTAGATCGTTCGCTTGGGGTTGGTGACAGCCTGCCGCTTAGCAGGGTCGCCCACGAGGATATCGCCCTTATCGGTGAAGGCGACCACGCTCGGCGTGATGCGGTTGCCTTCCTGGTTAGCAATGACCTTGGGTTCATTGCCTTCCATAACAGCGACCACCGAGTTCGTCGTGCCTAAGTCGATACCAATGATTTTCTCTTCAGCCATGTTGTTTGTTTCCTTATGTCAGAGTGTTATTGGCTTGTGTTAGAGTAGAGACTGGGTCTATAGAGCAACTGCTATTCCAATATGGAAGATCATGAAAAATAGTAAGTAACTCTCTGACAAATATAGGGTTACAGATGATGGCACTAGTGGTCTATCAGCGTGTTCGGCGTCAAAATGGCACCTTGGCAGTTAGAGTAACTTCCCTCGTCATTGCCAAAATGACACCTGCTCGCAGAACCCCCCTAAATTCCACTCCATTTCTTCCATTTTAGTCAGGTCTTTGTTGACACCTGAACACTACCCCTTAGAAAATGACAAATGTTCAGTCCCTGGCATGACTCTTGAGTCTCCCCATGTCGAAGAAACCGGACGCTAACCCCGCCAAGATCGCCCAGCAACTCAAATCGTTGCGTTCCCAGATCGATAAAGTCGATCTGCACATCCTCAAATTAATCAACGAAAGGGCCGAGGCGGCTGTCGAAATCGGGCAGCTCAAGTCCGATGCCCAGGCAGAGGTCTTTTCCCCTGCACGGGAAGAAGAGGTGATCGCCAATCTGCTCAGCAGCAACAAGGGCCCGCTGCAACCGGTTACTATCCGGGCTGTCTACCGGGAACTGATGTCCGGCGCACGCGCCCTGCAGAAGCTCCTGAAGGTCTCCTTCCTCGGGCCAGAATACAGCTACAGCCACATCGCCTCCATTGAACGCTTCGGGCATGGCGTCGAGTTTGTGGGCGTGGGCAGCATCCCAGCCGTCTTCGACGAAGTCAACCGTGGCCACGCTGACTATGGCGTAGTGCCTCTCGAAAACTCGACTGATGGCCGCATCGTCGATACGCTCGATCAGTTCATCAGCCTGCCGCAGATTCGCATCTGTGCCGAAGTTCGGCTCCGCATCCACCACAACCTGCTGGCCAACTGCCATCAGCAGGAAATACGCCGGGTCTACAGCAAAGAACAGGCCCTTTCCCAGACCCGCAACTGGTTGAGCAAGAACGTGCCTCAGGCTCAGCTCATTCCGGTGAACAGCACTTCAGCCGCAGCCGAGCTGGCCCTGCGTGAACCAGGCGCAGCCGCCGTCGCCAGCCGCCAGGCTGCGGTACGGTATGGGCTGAAGATGTTGTTTGAGAACATTGAAGACAACACTCAGAACGAAACCCGCTTTGCGGTCATCGGCAAGAGCATCGCCGACCGTTCAGGCAAAGACAAGACAGCCATCATGTTCGAGACGACCAATCAGCCAGGCAGCCTGCTCGATGCCCTGCTGGTCTTCAAGAACAACAAGATCAGCCTGAGTATGATCGAAAGCTTCCCAGCCCGCACCGGCAAGGGCGAGTATGTCTTCTTCGTCGACTTCGAAGGCCACGTTGACGATGCCAAGGTGAAGAAGACGCTGGAATCGCTCGAGAAGCACAGTAAGCAGATTGTGATTCTGGGGTCGTTTACGCAGACGGAGGCGCTGGAATAACCAGCCGCCTACTTCCCCTTCTGCATCCTCTCCGAGACCCGCAGCACCATCGAACGGGGCGTTAATCGTGTCGCAAAGGCCAGCACGTTCGTGAGCTTGCCGGGGATGATCAGCCGTTTGCCTTTCTTCATCGCTTCGTAGCCCACCTTGGCTACCGTCACGGGGTCGACCATCATCCGTGAGTTAAACATCTTTGTTTCTTCCATCTTAGCCTGCGTCTGGAACTCGGTCGGCGTCGGGCCAGGGCAGACACAGGTTACGGTAACACCGGTCTTTCGAATCTCGTGATGCACCGCTTCGGAGAATGACAACACAAACGCCTTGGTAGCGTAGTACATGGCCATCAGCGGGCCAGGTTGGAAAGCAGCCGTCGAGGCGACGTTCATCACCCTACCCTTGCCTCTTGCTATCATTTCGGGCAATATCAAACCAGTCAGATGCACCAGCGCCGAGACATTGACCTGGATCATCCGAAGCTGTTCGTTCAAATCGATATCGACAAACTGCCCCACTGCCCCGAAGCCGGCGTTGTTGATCAGCACATCGACTTCAAGCTGGCGTTCCTTCAGAAACTTGTCCACCATCACCGCAGCGTCGGGCAGGCCGAGATCGACCGAAACAGAATGGGCAATGACACCATGCTGACTCAGTTCCCTGCCCAACTCTTCGAGCCGATCCAACCGGCGGGCGACGAGCACCAGATCATACCCATCTTTGGCCAGCAGCTTGGCGAACTCCACGCCTAAGCCAGCAGAAGCCCCAGTCACCAGTGCAATCGGTCGTGTCGACATGTGTCTTCTCATAGATACGCAATCTTCCCATTGTACTGGCAAGATTGTGTACTCGTGCAGGGTCTCCCGTTGACAATTCGGGGTTCACTGTTTATCCCATCTTCTAGCAACCAACCGTAGGAGAGCGTCAGATGAATTGGTCGAAATCGCTGCTGGTTCTCGCAGCCAGTATGTTTGTCCTCAGTGGAGCTTTCGCTGCCGTTCTGCACGATGGCATCGAAGAAATCATGGAGAAGGGCTTCAAGAAGGGTGGCTTGCGTCACCAGATCAGCACTGAAGTCGATAAGGACAAGCCGAACTGGCCCGATGTCGAAAAGAAGTCTGTTGAGCTGAAGAAACTTTGCGATGCCCTCTGCAAAGAGAAGCAGCCCCAGGGTGAAGCGGCCAGTTGGAAGAAGCTCACCGAAGAGCTGACTAAGAACACCAAATCCCTGGGCGATGCCGCGGGCCGAAAGGATCACGCCAACGCCAAGGCGTTTGTCGCCAAGATTAATAACAGTTGTAAGGAATGCCACGACATCCATCGGCCGTAATAGAGTTGCCCTCACGCTCCGCGTGAGGGAGCGGAGACTGGTCGTTACACCAATAACTCCGGAAATGGCAGCTACTCTCCGCCCCATCACGCTGAGCGTGATGGCAACTATCGTGATGGTAACTATCTCAGCAGCATCAGTATCAACGCACCGATACTGATGACTGCCAGGGCAGTCAGGATCAAGTAGAGTTGCACGCTGCCTGTCTGCACACGTCGTAACGCCAGCCCCGCTGCATGGGTCGCTCGGCTGGTTTGGCGCACCAGGCCATCAATCAGATGATCATCGAATTGTTTCTCTGCCCGTGCCAACAGCATGGTCAGATAAACTATTGCATGCACGATGCCATCCCAGAGCCAGCGATCGAGCATGACTAGCCCCTGAGCCAGCAGTTTGACTGGTGTCACAAAGCATCGTTGCAACACCACATCCCAGCGCCAGCCATCTTCCAGAAACCTGGCTACCGCTCCATCAGGCGTAACGGAAGGTAGTCGATACTTCCACCAGCCTAACCCGATACCGATACCCAAGGCGAGGACTGCGAGGATATTCGCCAGGCCATGTGGGCCCAGGTGCATGATCTCGCTGACAGGCCGCAGCCAGCTCGCGCCTTTGAACGTACCGCTGACCAGTTGTTCGTTGCTGCCATTGATCAACAGATTCGACTCATCCCGCACCGAGGCCGGCTCACTCTGGTGGAGCAACCGGACGAACCATGAGTTCTCCATCGACAGTGGGTGTGGCAGCCAGACGATAACCAGCGCGAGAACGACTAGTGCCACCAGCGACCATCGCAACAAGCCCGTCTGTTCATGAGCATTGGTCGTCACCGATTCATCTCGTGGAGTGCCGGCGAAGATCAGCCACCAGAACCGTGTCAGATAGACAGCGGTCAGCAGCGTCGTCACCAGGGGAACGATTGCCAGCAGGATGTGCTTCAAATCGAGCGACCCGAAACTCACCAGTGTCGCCAGGATGCCATCCTTGCTGTACCAACCGGGCAGCAGAGGCAACCCGGCCAAAGATAGGCAGCCAAACAGCATTAGCCCCGCATGCACCGGCAACTGGTGTCGCAGCCCACCCAACCGCCGAATGTCCTGCACAGAGTTGCACGAATCTACCACGGTTCCCACACCCAAGAAGAGCAGCGCCTTGCAGCAGGCATGGGTTGCCAGGTGAAAGAGGGCCATCGACCACCCACCGACGCCGATGGCACCCATCATCAAACCCAACTGGCTGAGCGTGGAGTAGGCCAGCAGTCGTTTCACATCGGCCTGCACCAGGGCACACGTCGCCCCATAGAAAGTGGTGAAGACACCGATGTAGGCGATGATGAGCAGCACTTCGGGTATGAGAATGGGAAAGAGCCGAGCCATCAGATAGACGCCGGCAGCGACCATGGTGGCCGAATGAACCAGCGCGCTGACCGGAGTCGGCCCCGCCATCGCATCGGGCAGCCAGGTTTGGAGCGGCACCTGGGCCGACTTGCCGATACAACCAAGGAACAAACCCACGCCTGCCAGCCCCAGCAGCCAGTACGGTATGGTTCTTAGACCTTTGCCATGCCCACCCTTGGCTTTGGTATTGAACGCATCGAATCGACCGCGATCAGGTTTATGGAAATGACTATTGAGCGTTTCTTGATTCCAGACAACCACCAATGGCCCAGCCTCGGCAACATCAAGCTTGGCTTTGCCACTGGCTGATCGAGTTGCTGTCACACGGCACATCTGTCCTGCCTGGGCCCCCTTCTCTTCAAAGGCTTCGCCATGCGTATCGCTCGCCGGAGTACGCAAGGTATCGGTCAAGCTGAGTTGATCAATACGTCGTTTCGGTTGCCCCTCATCCATAACGACATTGCCCAGTACATCTCGCTCTTCCTGCCGCACCGTAACGAGACTGAGCGTGCCGGTGAACGTCCACAGGATGGCCATGCCCACGAGGAACCCTGCGTCGCCGACACGGTTCATGATGAGCGCTTTGATGGAAGCTTGCCGGGCAATGCGTTGTTCCTGATAGAAACCAATGAGGAAGTAGGAACACAGCCCCACGAGTTCCCAGCAGAAGAAGATTTGGAGCAGATTGTCAGCCAGCACCAGGTGCAGCATCACGCCAGTGAAGAAACTGAAGACGGTGAAGAACCAGGCATACCGACCAGGCCGATGCACCTTGGCAAGCACATCATACACCTCCGCTTTCACCTCCCGTCGCATGGACCGCAGGGCATAGAGGTGGATACACAGTGCCACCAGCGTGATGAGCACGAACAGTACCGTGGTCAGAGTATCGACATGATACCCTAGCCGAAGATCAACACCGGGGGCATCAGGGGAGAAGCCCAGGTTACCCTTGCCTTCAAAACCCAACCGCGGAAGGCTCAGCCAGGGTATCGATGCAGCCCAAGGCTCCACGTTCTGGAAGTGATCTCGTCCTGACTGCTGATACTGTAGATACCAGAACAGCCCGATGAGGCAGAGGATAGCCGAGATGCCAATCGATGCGACAGCGAGGTACCCTGCCCAGCGAACGTGCCGTTCACCTCGTGTAGCCGTGTCATAATCATGGTGATCATGCCGCCAGGGACGTGATAGCCAGACCAGTGCTAACCCCGCCAGGACGGGTAATGAAGCAGCCACCAGATACAACAGCCCGGGGTCGATCATCCTTGCAGTTCCTGGGCCTTCTCGATGTCGATGCTGGTGGCGTTGTTGTAGTAGTTCAGCACGATAGCCAGGGCAATCGCCGCTTCCGCTGCCGCCAGCACGATCACGAAGATGGTAAATACCTGCCCATCGAGTTCAAACGACCGATTAAACCGAGCAAAGGCTGCGAGGTTGAGGCCCCCGGCGTTGAGCATCAACTCCACGCCAATGAGCACACCGATGGCATTGCGTTTGACCAGCAGGCAAACCAGCCCGGCCACGAAAAGAATCGCAGCCAGCACCAGGTAGTGAACCAGGGTAATCGTCATGCAGCCTCCCTGCGTGCGCGCCTAGCACGAGCCAGGTACGCCGCCCCGATCAAGACCACGAGCAGATGCACTGAGATGATCTCAAAGACGAACAGCGAATGAACGATGTGCTTGATCTGACCCGGCACCGCCGGCAGAGGATGCGCTGCTTCCCCCTGACTAGATCCAAGGAACGTTAATGCCAATCCATCACTGTTGGAAGTATCGGTCTGCTTGGTCAGTGGTGATGCAGAAAACCCCTCCCACGAAGTGGAGAGTAATGTCGAGGTGATGACCGCCAGCAGGCCACCGCCGATGACGATGACAACCAACCAGTGCCCACGAGAAGCGGGCATCTGCGAGAACGAGCCTTGAGCTGTCAGCATGACGGCAAAGATAACGAGGATCAGGATACCGCCTACATAGATGAGAAGTTGCGTCGCCCCCAGGAACTCGAAGCCCAACAGGAAGTAAAGCCCTGCCACGCCAGCCAACGTGAACATCAGCCAGACCGCGGAACGAACGATCTGTGTCGAGACCGCCGTCGCAATCGCTGAGCCGGCTGTCAGCAAGGCCAGGCACCAGAAGATGAAGTCCGGCAGGCTCATTTAGACTCCTGCTGAACGAGGGCGGGCAATCCCGGATTGGCCCGCCAGGTGAACCAGCCCGGGAGCAGCGTATTCCACGCCAGCGTCCACAGAGCTGTCCCGATCAGGCACACGCAACAAATAGGCACGAGGTACTTCAAGCACGTTGCCATCACCTGATCGATACGCAACCTCGGCAGCGTCCAACGCACCCACATCATGACAAAAACGAGTGTCCAGCACTTGAGGATGAAGGCAATTACATTGACGAAGTTGCCTGCGATATGCCCCAGCCAATAGGTCGGATCACTTGGCAAGAACCCTGTCTGCCAGCCCCCCAGGAACAGCACGCAAGCCAAGCCACTGATGACGAACATGCTACCATACTCAGCCATGAAGAAAAACGACCAGCGCAGGCCGCTGTACTCGGTGTGATAGCCCGCCACCAATTCCGACTCAGCTTCCGCCAGGTCGAACGGCGCCCGCTTGCACCCTGCCACGCCACAGGTAAAGAAGACCCAGAAGCCAATGAAAAGGAAAGGATCACGGAAGATCAGCCAGTTCCAGAAGAACCCCGACTGCTGGCGGGCAATGTCAGCGAGGTTCATCGTGCCAGCCGCCATCAGCACCATCACGACACAAAGCGTTCGTGGCACCTCATAACTGACCATCTGGGCCGATTCACGGATGCCACCGAAGAGCGACCACTTGTTGCCCGAAGCGTACCCAGCCAAGATGACGCCGAAGACTTCCAGGCTCATGACCGCCAGCATCAGAAACGCTGAGAGGCTGGTCTCTAACGCAGCAACGCCAGCTCCAAAAGGCAAGATCATAAAGGGTAGGAACGCCCCCAGGAACGCCAGATAAGGCCCGAAGCGAAAGAGAAGATGATCGGCCTGCGGCGGAATGAAGTCTTCTTTGGAGATCAGCTTGATGCCATCAGCAATAGTCTGTAGCCAGCCGAACTTACCCACTCGGGTGGGCCCCAGGCGATCATGGATGCGTGCCGAGACCTTCCGTTCGAGCCAGATGAAAAACAGGGCCGAGACCGCCACGAAACTCGCCAACACCACGGCCGGTACCAGCGCTCCCCAGATCAATAACACACCTGCAGGCATTGCTTCCTCGGCAACCAGTTGCACTAGCACTAGGGCCTATAGTACGGTATCAATGGGAAGCAGCCAGGAGTCAGAAGCCAGGAGTCAGAAGCCAGAATAGCCATGCCGCCTTACCTGCATCCCTTACGACAATCGGTGATCGCCGCACGAACGATATACCCTCATCATGATGTGCGTGAACTGGGCCGGGCTGCGCAATGGATGAAAAGACTGGCGACCGCCAAGGCTGCTCGGGCCGTGACCGGGCCAGGTGTACGTGATGCAGAACTGACTCACCTGGAAGCGGTGCTATTTGCCGCCGACGAACCACTCTCCCCCCGCAAGCTCGCAAGCCTGCTCCAACTGGAGGGAGTCGATGTCGTTCGACGGTTGATCAAACGATTGACCAGTCTCTATGAACTCGACAACGACGCCTTCCAGATCGTCGAACTGGCCGGTGGCTACCAACTCCGTACCAGAGAAGCGTTTCTCCCCTGGCTGCTCAAACTGCAACCATCGCCGACGCTGCATCTCTCTGCCGCAGCACGAGAGACCATGACGATGATCGCCTACCGACAGCCGGCCACAAGGGCTGATCTGGAAGCGCTTCGGGGAGTTTCGTGCGTGGAAGTGCTGCGAGTGCTACTGGAGAAAGGCCTCATCCGTATCGTCGGTCGAGACAAGACCTTGGGCCGGCCGGTGCAGTATGGCACGACGAAGTTGTTCCTACAGATGGTGGGGCTGAAGAGTTTGGAAGAGCTGCCGGCACTTAGAGAATAATCTTACCAGGGAGGGCTAGACTCCTGCCGAGCTGTTAGCGATCGTAAGACAGGTCGGCAGGAGCCTCGCCCTCCCTTGATAATGCCACTCGTCGCAGCAGCAGAAACAACGTCGCAGCGATCAGATCAGCCATCGTGCCGGGGTTACGGCGATGGCCATCAGCTCGGAGCCAGGTATCGAAGTCGCCGTAGGCTTTGAGACCTGTCTGCGTTTCAGGCCAACCTGATGCCAGCACTTGTGCAGCCCGTTGCTGGGCTTCCTGCATCACGGCGATTCCACACTTGCGGGCGATGAGCGTATCGCCCAGAGTAACTAATCCGTGAAGAAATGTTGCTTGAATAGCCAGAGCAGACTGGGACCAGAAAGAGTTCTTCTTCTGAAGTGTGGTAAGCCACCAATCGAGGGATCGCCAGGAATGATCGGGCAGTCTCTTATTCAATTCTTCGATCAGGCGGGGCAACAGCAACACCTGCACATCGTGATAGCTGCTCACATACTGCCGGGCGATGAGATCTCGGTCCGCTGCCAACCGCATCGCTTCCAACAGTGTGACGGTGGGCTGCTCTCGAATATCCTGTGAAGTCGCTTTGCCTAACCCGCCGGGGCGAGCGAGTCGAATGGCTTCGTAGACATCAGCAGCATCGGCGATAGTCAACTGTTGTAGAATGCCCGCAATGGCTGACTCATCACTGGCCTTAGCCAGCGGAGCCAGCGCCAGAATGATGCCAAGATTGGTGTTCTTGCCCACTGCTTGCCGAGTGGCCTGCACAGCCTGTAGCACCAGTTGCCCGACACTAAGGACATCAGCCCCGGCAAACACTGGGGCAATGGCACCGGCGCTGAGTTCGAAGTCGTTGTAGTTGGTATCAACGAAAGCTGCCCCGGGATGCACATTCCCCGGTTTGTGTACGCTGGCTTCCCACAGGCAGGCCAGTTCGACAAGCTCCTGATTGGTGTGTCTCAGGAGCATCGACTATTTCTTGGGTTGATTGCGCTTCTCGGTGAAGCTGCGGTAGGACGAGGAGAGTTCATCGGGCACATCGGTGGCTGGATCGATGATCTGTTCCGTCCTTTGTTTTACGCCAGTAAGCGATTTGCCAGTTAGCTGATCTGCCTGTTTGCCGGCACCCCTGACTCGATCAGTTTTCTGATTCTGCACAAGCTTCAGGGCTTCCTCTTTAGTCAGCTTTAACTCTTTCAGCTTGTCAGCCAGTTGACGATCAATGTCGCCACGGCGAAGCTTGTCTGCCAGGGTGTCGAGAGCCAATTCGCGCTTGCGGGCGGCATCAGCATCAACATCCTGCCCCTTCTTGTCATTGCTTTCAGCAGCCTTGGCTTCGAAAGGCTTCTTGTTCTTGGCTACTTCGTCCATGAGCTTGCCCAGATCGCCCTTGTCATTGGGATCCTTGCCTGGGCCGCTGCCAGCTTGACCTTTGTCGTTGCCGGGTTGGTTCTCTCCTTGTTTGCCGGGCTGATTCTCGCCTTGCTTACCGGGTTGGTTCTCTCCCTGTTTGCCGGGCTGATTTTCACCCTGCTTGCCTGGCTGGTTCTCGCCTTGCTTACCGGGTTGGTTCTCTCCCTGTTTGCCGGGCTGATTTTCACCCTGCTTGCCTGGCTGGTTCTCGCCTTGCTTACCGGGTTGGTTCTCTCCCTGTTTGCCGGGCTGATTTT
>DAOMFV010000116.1:0-17015 GCA_035430005.1 Gemmatales bacterium | reverse complement strand
AAGCCCCTGGCTATGGCGACCGCCGCAAGGCCATGCTCGAAGACATCGCCATCCTGACGGGCGGGAAAGCCTTGTTTGAAGATTTGGGCATCCAGCTCGAATCGGTCACCATCAAGGACCTTGGCACCGCCAAGCAGGTGATCATCGACAAGGATAACACCACCATCATCTCCGGCGGCGGCAAGAAGGACACGATCCTTGGCCGCATCGAACAGATCAAGAACGAACTTGACCGCAGCACCAGCGACTACGACAAGGAGAAGCTCTCCGAACGTATCGCCAAGCTGTCGGGCGGCGTGGCCAAGATTCAGGTCGGTGCCGCCACCGAGAGCGAGATGAAGGAAAAGAAGATGCGCGTGGAAGACGCCATGCACGCCACCCGTGCAGCAGTCGAAGAGGGTTACCTCCCCGGCGGCGGCGTCGCTCTGCTGCGTGCTGCCAACGGCCTCAAAGCCAAGGGGCTGAGTTCTGACGAAGAAGTCGGCTACAACATCATCGTCCGCGCCTGCCAGGCTCCGCTGCGTCAAATCAGCGAGAACGCCGGCGAAGACGGTGCCGTCGTCCAGAGCAAGGTGCTTGCCGAAAGCAACGCCAACTTCGGCTACGACGCCCGCAATGATGAGTATGTCGACATGGTCAAGAACGGCATCATCGACCCGACCAAGGTAGTCCGCTCCGGTCTCCAGAACGCCGCCTCCGTCGCCACGCTGCTCCTCACCTCCGATGCTTTGATCGCTGAAGCACCCAAGGACGAGAAGCCCTCAGCAGGCGGCCCGGGTGGGCATGATGATATGTATTAAGAGCAACCATTGAGTTGACATGAACCCCACGGCAAATGTCGTGGGGTTTTTTCATAAAGAGACTGCGATGACATTACTCAGAGAATACAATCCAATTCAATCATTTCATGTTCCAGGTGAGCATGGACATATTGACATTCAAAATCCTAAGGGTGTTGTTGTAATTGTCGGGCCCAACTCGTCAGGAAAAACTCTGCTTTTGAAGGACATTGAGAACCTGTTGTTGCATGGGACCAGTAAGTTCATAGTCTGCGGAGGCCTGACGGCAAACCGACCTGAAAACATCGATCAGTTTATCGACGACTTGCAGAATCTAAACTACCTGCAAAGAATACCAACTAATGCAAATATTTTTAGAACTTACGTACCGTATCTTAACACCTTGCATAAATCCCAACGTGAAGATCGTGGTCAACTCTCACTTGATCAATTGAAGCAAACTTATTCGAAGTTCGACATCAACAGTATGGCACATGTTGAAGCCTGGTTCAAAATGATTGGAGTGACCCTAGTGGGGCATGTGTCCCTTGATGAACGGCGTGCAGTTTGCAATCGGGTCAACAAGTTTGATCACCAAGCAGCAGCGCCAGATTTGCCATTGCAGGGTCTTTATGTAAATGATGTGGCGCAAGACAAGTTGGAAGAAGAAACATCACGAGTCTTTGCAAATACAGTATGGCTCGATGCTTCTGCCCAAAACATGTTTCAACTTCGTTTATCAGGCAGTCCGAAAGGGCCAACGCCGGGCGAAAGAACAAATCCATTAAAGGCTGGAAAATTTCAACCCATTGAAAATGAAGGTGATGGTTTCCGCTCCTACACAGGGATATGTATCTCCATGCTAGTTACAAAACGGCCTGTAATGCTAATTGATGAGCCGGAACTTTGCCTTCATCCCCCACAAGCTTATCAAATAGGCAGGTTTATAGGTTCTAATGAGGACAATCATCGTGTGACATTTGTTGCCACACATAGCAGCCATGTGCTTAGGGGTATACTTGAAGCAGGCAGAAATGTTTCTGTAATTCGATTAACAAGGAAGCGCAGTCAATTCTTTGGAAAGGTTCTTTCGAACCAACAATTAGATGCATCTATCCGTAATCCTAGATCAAGAGCTGAAGTGATTCTAGACGGACTCTTTTCAAAAGGTGTAGTCCTAGTCGAAAGCGATGCTGACAGAGAAATGTATCGAGCGGCGTCAGAGAATCTGCATGAAGCATCGTCGCAAGAAGTTCATTTTGCACCTGTGGGAGGCTCGGGTGGGGTTGCAGAACCTTTTAAGTTCTATCGGACGCTTGATATACCCGTTGCAGTCATAGCAGACCTAGACGTGATCTGTGATATAGGAAAAGTCAGGGCATTGCTTGGCGAGATGAATGTGCCACCTGAACTCGAAGTTCAATGGAGTAAACTCTGCGAATCAATAAAGGCACTTCATCCTACTATAACAGAGGCTGAGGTCAGAGAGCAGTTAATTAGTCTATCACAACAGGAAATTGATTGGGCAAATGGTGACGACAATGCTCTACGGCGAAAACTGAATGAACTGAGTTCTAGGATTAGGAGATTGCGATCTCTAAAAGAGGGAGGCATTGAATCCTATAGAGCTCATCCTGCTATTTACACAGAACTTCAGGTTGTCGTAAATGCATTTGCAACTCACGGACTGTTCTTTGTTCCAGTTGGGGAACTCGAAGATTGGCTCAAACCGCTGATGTTAGATATGCCCAAAAATGGAATATCAAAGACAGAACGATCCCTTATTGCTGCGGAGCGAATAAGAAGCTCTCATCAAAAAGAAGGCGATATATGGGATTTTACGAGAAGAGTATTCGAATATCTGAACAACAGAAATACAGTTTGATCAACGCTCACAACGCCGGGTGCCCGAGACATTGATCAAATAGCCCTACATCGGAAGTGATGTCCCCATCTTTTCCGTGCTGAACGTGCAATTGCTTTGCCAACTTCCACGGAAAAGTGGAGTACCACATTTCCGTGGCACCCTATCATGCTCTGCGGAAGTTCAACGCTCCATTTAGCCCCCGGCTCTTCAAGCCGGGGGTGGACCATGCCTTGGCTAACGGCAGCATCGAAGGAGATAAATCCTCGGACTCAGCGTTATATCCCTAAGGAGACTGTCGCCTATTCATTTAGAACGACATGGTCCGTCGAAATCTGGCAGTCAGCCCACTTCGACACGGTAAAAGGAGAACTTGATATGCTACTTTCACTCTTCATGACGGCAGCCATTCTCATGGCTGGCGGAAGTCAGCCACCGGCAAAAGACTCTATTGCTTCATCGAGCAAGGTGCGGATTGGTACCTATGATTCTCGCTCGGTGGCGATTGCTTATGCAGCATCAAAGTACAACCCTGTGAAAGTGAAGATGGAGGAGTTTGGAAAGGCCAAAGCTGCTGGCGACAAGGCTAAAATGAAGGAACTAGAATCCTGGGGTGAAGAGCATCAGCGGTTGCTCCACTTCCAGGGTTTTGGACGTGTTCCAGTGAGTGAATTACTCGAACCAGTCAAAGTACAAGTGCAAGAGTTGGCGAAGAAGAAAGGCTTGTCCGCCATTACCATGTCGTGCGATGTTGTTGCAGACAATGTGGAAGTGGTGGATGTGACCGAGGATCTGGTGAAGTTGTATGAACCGACAGAACGAACACTGAAGATGGCGAACGAGATTCGCTCCGCCAGGCAGTTGGGATTAGTCGAACTATCGAAATTACCTGCGAAGAAATAATTGGCCAGCCGGGTGCCCGGGACATTGATCAAATAGCCGTGCCACGGAAGTGATGTACCCCATCTCTTCCGTGCTGAACGTGCAATCGCTTTGCCAACGTCCACGGAAAAGTGGAGTACCACATTTCCGTGGCACCCTATCATGCTCCGCGGACGCCCAACGCTCCATTTAGCCCCCGGCTCTTTAAGCCGGGGGCTAAATGGTTGGGACGCCATTTTCTTTTTTCTGCGTCACAATTCGTCCGTAACCGTGCTTGGCTCTTAGCGGCAAACATTCATCGCCGCCTGCGATTCATCGCATCACGATTATTGGAGCCAAAAGCAATGAACAAGCCTCGCCGAGCGCGCCTGAACATCGAAACCCTCGAAGCCCGCGATTGCCCAGCCATCGGTGTCTCTCACACCAACTTCTGGGTGACCTTCAATCTCACTTCGCCGAGCGATGTCTCGGTAGCTGTGACCGATATCGAATATCTCGAATCCAACTTACCCGGCAAGCCCGTCGTCAAACTCTTGCAGGTCACCGCCCACGACAATCTCAAGAACAAGGATTACAGCGCCTGGATTCGCGAGTCGGGCATCAACAAGGTCACCATCAACGGCGGATCCGGGGCCGACAAGATCACCGTCGATCTTGCCATGACGACCTACATTTATGGCAACGGCGGCAAGGACTTTATCACCGGCGGACAGGGAATCAACTGGATCTACGGCGGTGACGGCGACGACACCCTGATCGGCAATGGGAAGGCCAATCACATCTATGGCGGGTATGGCAATGATACCATCCTGGGCGGTGACGGCCCGAATTATCTCTTTGGCGATGGCGACATCGACGACATCTGGGGTGGCGGCAATAACGACGAGATCCATGGAGGCTCGGGCGACGATACGCTCCACGGCATGGGCGGCAACGATCGAATCTACGGTGAGGACGGCAACGATACCCTCTGGGGCGGCAACGACGAAGACAGCCTTTACGGCGGCAAGGGCAACGACAAGCTCTACGGCGAAAACGGCAGCGACTTCCTCGACGACGGCAGCGGCTCTGCCGTCAGTGCCGAGATCAACGATGGCGGCTCAGGCAACAACTTCATGGCCTACCTGCCCGTGATTGGGGGAACCACCGGCAAGGATGTGGTGCAGGGTTCTCAGAACACCTGCTGGATTCTGTCGTCCATCATCTCCGCCGCCGATTCGGGAATGGACCTCAAGAGCAGGATTACCTACCTCGGCAACGGCCAGTACAACGTCATGCTCTATAACCCAAGCACCAAGGCGCCTTTCTATCAAAAGGTCTCGATGGAAGGCGGACGTTTTGATTTCGAGCCGTGGCCCAACGGCGCCAAACCAGGCAACGATACCATCAAGGAATCGTGGGTGCTCATCATGCAGCGGGCGATCCTCAAGCAGTTCGTGACCAACATTGCCGATCCTTCCACCTATCCAAGCTTTGCGACATCTCCCTCTCAGTCGTTGCCTTACCTCACAGGCCGTGGCGCCACGTTCCAACTGGCGGGCGGCACCTACCTCGGAACGTTCGGCTACAACGAACTCGACAAAGTAGCCGACTCTTTGGCGGCAGGCAAGCTCGCCTGTGCCGGCGCACGCCAGGGGAACTATGGCGACCCGTTCCCAGGTTTCATCAGCGTGGCCACCCCCTACATCAAAGGCTCGCATGTCTACTCGATTATGCAGGTCGACAAAGTCAACCAGACCGTCATGCTGCGTAACCCCTGGGGTGTCGATGTCTCGAAAGATAAGGACGGCAACATCCTAAACAACATGAAGGTGCAGGGATCAGACGATGGCATCATCAAGCTCAGCTATGCCGAATTCGTCGGTAGCTTCGCTATGATGTCGGTAAGTTAAATCCGTGCAGCCAAGAGCGGCGTGGCGTCAATCCACAGATGATGTGATGTGTGTTACGGTTTCGCACGCTCTTTCCTCCGGCTTGAAGGGTGACAAGGTGGTGTTCGGATTACTCAAAATACTATCGAAAGATCGGATAAGGTCATCGCATGAGAAATGGGTGAGCCTCACGTCCAGGAGGCAATAACCACCAGCTGACGGCGAATAGACTCCCATCCATCTTTGCATAGCGGGAGGTTTGTATGATGTATGCCATGCTGACAACGTATCTGTCCTTCACCTTGATCACGATTCTGGGCAACACTGGGTATCAGAACGAACCACCCAAGCCAAGCCGCACGGTGAAGGATCAGGTGTTAAGTTCGACTGATAAGCCGGCCATTCGCCTCCAGTTTGACAAGTCTTTCAAATACATCGGATCTCAATCGTTCATACTCTATGGCGTGGCCACGGCGGAGCAGCATTTCTTTGTCGATGCCGACGAGAACAAGCAAATCAACCGGTTGTACTGGATTCAATTTGAAGGCTATCTGCCCGACAACAAGCATACCTATCGCTACCAGAGCAAGAAGAAGGCGAGCCTGGGCAAGTTCGAGTTCTTTGCGGATGCCGCCGCCCGTAAGTCTGGCCCACCCAGCCGGCCCGATTCTGATAGCGCCAAGTTCCTGCAGTTCGTCAAGGAGAAGGGATATCACATGGCTGAGGGAGATTTCCTGAGCCAACGGCTGGTTCACCTGATTGATGACAAGAAGCGGGATGAATTGATGATCATCTATCTGGAAAGCCTGAATCCGATGCAACTGACTGCCGCCGACCTGGCCCCGACGGGCAAAGCAGCCAGCCAGTGGGAAGGTATCGCTGACAAGTTGTTGCAGCGAGCGATAAAGGGGATGGAACTAGTCGACGAGAAACCAAAGTAGAAAGGTTACTCGTTATCATTCGCATAACTGTGCTTGCCAAAGAAGAACAGCAGCACCTTATCGTAACGGGCGGCCCAGGCGGCTTCGTTGTGTTCGCCGCCGGCCACTTCCCAGTAGTAGTAATCCTGGCCGGGCAGCAGACCGACCCTGTCAAAGAGTTCTACCAATCTTCGGGTGCGCTGCAGAGCAGGGGGGACGACTGCCCTGGCCCCGCCTTCCTTGTTGCCCATGTCGATCCAGAAGCGCATCGTTCGCATCCAGTCAATGCTCTCAGCATTCTCCAGCTCACGGAGGATGCGATTGCGTGACCACCACAGCGAGGGCGACAGGATACCACTCATGCAGAACTCGCCATGCCGCTTCCAGGAGAGTGCGAGCGTGGAAAGGCCACCCATTGAGGAGCCAACAATAGCTGTGTGACGCCGATCGCGCTTCGTTCGATACATGCGATCGATGAATGGCTTGACCTCATCAAACAGGAACTGGCCGTAAGCAGCGTTGCGGCCTTCGTTCACGTTGACGTTCGGATCGGGGAATGGGGCATACTCAAAGAGTCGCTCGGGAGTATTGGCGATGGCTACCTGAATGACAGGCTGCATGCGGCCCTGTTGAATCAACCGGTCCGCCGTCTTGGCGGCATCCCAGGCGATGCCGAACGCTGCCGTTTGGGCCTCGAAGACGTTCTGGCCATCGTGCAGGTAGACCACCGGGTAGCGTCGATCCGCCTGTTCCTCATACCCGGGCGGCAGATAGACGATCACCTGCCGTTCGTTATCCAGGTAGGTGGAACGAAAGTGCGTATGGTGAACCACTTGCCCTTGTTCGTGAGTCAGTACAGACATCCAGCTTCATACCTGAGGACAGAATCGTGGTTCGGCATCTTATCTAGTTGTCTTACAGATTGGGATAGAGATTCAACGGAGGGAACTGATTTCCATGAAGCAAATCGTTGAACAGGGTCGTCATCTTCACTCTGGTTTTCTCCCCTCTCCCCTGGAGGGAGAGGGGTTGGGGGTGAGGGGGAGCTTTGAACTTGTCGCCGTTACTTTGCAGCCCGATGAGCATCCAGCGTCGCCTTCAGTCCCTGCATAAAGGTGTACTTAGGAGCATAGCCCAGATCAGCACGGGCGGCATTGATGTTGGCTTGCGAGTAGCGGACATCGCCGACACGGGCTGGTTGGAAGACAGGCTCGAGGGAAGTGCCCAGCAGTTCATTGAGTCCGTTGACGAGATCGAGCAGCGTGGTGTTGCCCCCGACGCCGATGTTGTAGACGTTGCCGACCGCCTTGGGTGCGTCAGCCGCCTTCATCACTGCCTGGATAGCGTTCAGCACGTAGACATAGTCACGAGTCTGCAGACCATCACCGAAGATGGTGGGCTGTTTGCCCTGGGTCATGGCGTTGATGAACAGGGCGATCACGCCGGAGTAGGGGTTCTTCGGATCCTGGCGCGGGCCGAAAATATTGAAGAAGCGCAGCCGGACTGTCTCGAAGCCATAGCTGGCAGTGAAGGCTTTGCAGTAATGTTCGCCGGCGAGCTTGGCCGCAGCGTAGGGAGACAGGGCGATGAGCGGATCGGTTTCATGACGCAGAGCGCCGGGCGTATCGCCATAAGCACTGCTGCTGGCGGCATAGACGAGTCGGCGCACCTTCGCCTGCCGAGCCGCTTCGAGGACATTGATCGTTCCGGTGGCACAGGCGTCGTGAGAAGAAAGCGGGGCTTCTACGCTCTTCTGCACCGAGGGCAGCGCAGCCAGGTGGAAGACAACTTCAACACCTTTCACCGCTTCAGCGACAGCTTGGGGATCGATGATGCTGCCCTGGATCAGGGTGATCTGGGAACGCACTGCGGCGAGGTTCGACTCATGCCCGGAACTGAGATCATCCAGCACGACGACCTGGTTGCCTGCCTGGATAAGCCCTTCCGTCAGGTGGGAGCCGATGAACCCGGCTCCTCCGGTGACCAGCACTTTTCGCATGAGAGCGTCCTTCAATGAAACAGCACCGAGATGTAACATCCCGGTGCGGTAGAGTTACCATCACGCTCCGCGTGGTGGTCTGCTGTGTAAGTTCTCACACAACAGTGAAAGCAAGGTCACACCCTCACGCGGAGCGTGAGGGTAATTCTTACTTCACGCTGGCGGCGTAGTCCTTGAGAGCCTTGACAGGGCGTGCCTTGACGACCTTCTTGGCCGGCTTGGCTGGGTAGAACTTCATCTGCCCGGAGAACGGATCCTTGCGTTCGCCGGCTGGAACAGCCTTCTTCATGTCGAGCTTGAACTTGCACAAGCCGGGCAGCGTGAACACGCCGACGCCCTTCTTGGCCAGATCAGAGTGGATGTGGGATGTCAGTGCGTCGAGCAACGCCGTGACGTCCTTCTTGCTGAGGTTGGTTGACTCAGCAAGGTTCTTGATGATCTGCGACTTGGTGGTGGCTTTGACTTTAGGTGCTGCCATCTCTTAGATCCTCACAAGGTGATACAGACGGAAAAATCGTTTCAACGTACAACACGTTAGGCCTCTCTTCCCGTCTCGTCAATGATATTCAGGGAAAAACAGCCGGAAATTGCATCTTTCTGTCTTCGCTGGTTTCCGATAAGGGGCTCTGTCTCTAGTGGAAAGAGTGCCGAGCCATCTCTATGCGTCGCAACGAAAGTCGAGCAGAAACCATCAACGCCAACATTATCAAGATTTGCGGTTTGACGACAGAGCACTGCGTTGAGTGCTGTCTCGCTGCCGGCGTGCAGACGGTGGGGCTGAATTTCTATCAACCCTCGCCTCGTGCCATCAGCATCGAGACTGCGAAGCAACTGCGGAAGCGATTGCCAGCCAGCATGCAGGTCGTTGGCGTCTTCGTTCGGCCCACTGCCGAGGAATTGCTGCGTACCGTGCAGGAAGTTGGCCTCGACGTTGTACAACTCCACGGCACCGAGGATACCTACTGGCGAGACTTTGTGCCGCCCCCCGTGCCCCTATGGCTTGCTCAAGGCATCGAGAGCTTGACTGACGTGGAACAACTCAAAACGCAGATGAAGTTATGCAGGGCGATGAACGTCGCCGTCTCCGCCCTCCTCGTCGATGCCAAGTTCAGTGGAAAGCATGGCGGCACGGGACAGTTAGCCCCCTGGCACCTGCTGCAGGAAACGACCTGGGACTTGCCCGTTGTCCTTGCTGGTGGTTTGGAACCTGGAAACGTCCGCATGGCTATTGATCAAGTCAAACCTAGCGGCGTTGATGTCGCCAGCGGCGTCGAAAGCAGCCCAGGGGTGAAAGATGGCACCAAGGTAGCGCAGTTCGTCAGGAATGCCCGGTCAGCGTATTTGCATCTTTAGTTGTCATCACGCCCTGAGGTTGTGAAAGATTGTAGTCTTCACTCTCCGAGTGAGGGCGCGGAGACACGACATCAAAGCAAAGGCAAAGAATCGATGCAATTGCCGTACTTGGTGTAACATTTTGCTGGGCAGATCATCACGACGGAGCGTGATGACTACTATCACATCCACTCCGGTGGCACCAGAAACTCCAATTCCCCCTCAGCCTTGCGCGGCGATGCTTCGCATCCCACACAGGCGAGCGCTCCCTTGGTCATCTTGATCTGCGCATCCTTATCGCCAATCAGATAGGCGATATGTTCTTCCAGGTCAGGATTATGGCCGACGAGTAGGATGTTCTCGATCTCCAGGGTACGCAGGTACTTCATCAACTTCTTGGTCGATCCGCCAGGAGCGAGGAAGTCGAGATCGTTGACTTCGGCAACAGCCCGGCCTTGTAATTGCAACAGCCCCTCAGCAGTATCCCGGCAACGCTTGAGCGGACTGGTCAGGACCAGATCGAACGTCAGGTCATGTTTCTTGCAGGCTGCCCCTAACAGCTCGACTTGTTTCTTGCCTTCATCAGAAAGGGGACGCTCCTCATCACAAGGGATGGTGTCCCCATTTTCAGGCAGGGCATCAGCGTGGCGGAGGAAGTAGATCTTCATGGTGTGGTCTCACAAGTTGCTAATGATGATGATAACGCTCGGCCCGTGCCTGCCAAGCATTCTCTTCGAGTAAATGCAGAACTTCATATTACTATTGGTGGTATTCTCGAACCCAGGGCGGCGAAGCTATGACGCCGAAACAATTGGTCGATGCTGCCCGTGCTGCCCGCCGTCATGCCCGCTGCCAGTATTCGGGGTTTGCCGTGGGAGCAGCACTTCTAAGCAAGGATGGCCGAGTCTTCACCGGCTGCAACGTGGAAAATGCCTCGTATGGACTAACGATCTGTGCCGAGCGCGTGGCGCTGCTGAAAGCACTCTCAGAAGGGGCTAATGGATTCACCCGGATCGCCATTGTGACCGAAAGCGAGATACCGACGCCCCCCTGCGGCCCATGCAGGCAATTGCTGTGGGAGTACGGCGGTGACCTCGACGTGATTCTGGGTGATCTGAAGAAACAGACGGCACGCTACAAGATGAAGGAACTCTTTCCGCATCCCTTCGAGGCGTCGAACCTGGAGTGAGGTTATCACGGCAGCAACACCTTCTCAAACACCAGCTTCACTCCCATCTGTTGCGGGGCGGCGGGAGCGGTCAGAACGGATTTCCACTCGGCGCTATTACCGGTGACGGCGGGGAACAGCCAGCGGACGCTGACTCGGCGGCCGGTATCGGTGCGGATGTCGTGGCCGATGTCTGCCCGTTTCTCGTTGCCATTGGTCAGGATCAGCTTCATCGAACTGAGCAGCCTGCTTTGGTTGCTCTCCCAGTCGAGGCTGCCTTCGGGATACTGTAACTCAGTCGTCAGTTCCCACGTCTTGCTGACTGCATTGACATCGATCTGCTTGATCGTGAAAGTCGTCCGGTCTTTCGTTTGCCCCGGTTGCACCAAAAGGGGTGAAGTGAAAGTCAGTCGTCCCGGTGCCAGCCAAGCGGTGCCTTCGAGTGTCAGACTGTTCAAGGAAGCGACCGAACGGGGCGGCAAGGGTAACCGTACTTCAAGGGTCTTGGAAGGTTCACCGTCAAAGCTTTGCGTGCCCCTTGAACCGGGTATTTGCTTCGTGGTGTCGGGCCATTGCATCGTCGTGGTGTTCAGAGTGAACAGCAGCGGCTGGTACTTCGGCTCCAGGGAGAGTTCGACCTGGCATAGCAGCCGATCCAGCGTGGGGTCGTCGTAGGCGATGAGCGACCGGCGAACGATGCGGGCACGCCAGGGGCCATCGTAGGCAATCCACTGAGCGCGAGGACCCTCACTGCTCACCAGTTCAATGCGCCCCTCGCTCTGGATCATCGAAAGCTGAGCTTGGGCACACATCTCATCGAGGGCGGCCCAGAACGACTGTTTGCCCGGCTTCAGCTTGAGCGTCGGCACCGTGATCGATTGGCCACGGGTGGCACGAGCATCGATCACGACGTTCCCGGTCTGATTGAGAACCTTGAGTGCCTCTGCCCAAGACTCATTGCCTGTCCATTCGACCATGAAAGCACGGGGCAACGCCGGCCCGGCTGGCTGTATCAGTATCAGCACCAGCCAGGCGATCATGGATTAGCCTTCTGTGATGGAGCAGGGGGAAGTGGTTGACTCAGAGCGAGATGACGAACCAACTGCGTCATCTGTCGGCGAAGATGGACGATGCGGGCATAGAGCATGAAGCTGACAGCCAGGAAAGCGAAAGTGAGAAGATAGAGGAGCAGATTCGCCCCGACACCGATGCCCAGCCAGCGGGCGATGTAGGTGAGCGAATCAGGAAAGAGGATGAAGCCGATGGCGGCGAGCCAGATGAGCGAACGAAACAACGGGCCGCCTGCGCTGATCCGATATCGAACGACACGCAGCCATTCGATTACGAGTAGCAGCAGCAGCCCCGTGACGGCCACTATTTGAAAGAGGTTCACTTGATCATCCTCCCCAGCAGCAGTTCGCCGGCGATCTTCACCGCCTGCATGGAAGTCTGTCCCTTGGCCAGCGTCTCGGCAGTGTAACGAATAGTGACCGGCACCTCGACGTAGCGAAGTTGTTGCTGACGAATCTGGTCGAGGATTTCGGAAGCGTGGGCCATGCGATCCTGCACGAGATGGAGCTTCGACGCGGCAGATCGAGTGAAGGCCCGTAAGCCATTGTGCGTGTCGGTTACTTTGATGTTGGAAACGATGCGGGTGAAGAGGACGCCAGCCTTCAGGATCAGCTTGCGGGTAAACGGCATATCGACGGTCTGCCCCAGGAAGCGGGAACCCAGTGCCACATCGGTTTCGCCTTTGTTCAACAGTGCCAGCAGCTTGGCAATATCCTCAGGATCGTGCTGACCATCAGCATCGAAGGTGACGAGGTACTCCGCCCCCTGGCGAAGCGCAAAGTCGAGCCCCGTCTGCAGTGCCGCCCCCTGGCCACTGTTCACTTCATGCCGAAGCACCCAGGCACCAGCGTCATGCGCAGCCTGGCGGGTGGTATCACGGGAACCATCATCAATGACGACAACATTGGGATAATGGGGCAGAAGTGTCTGCAGGGTACGAGCAATCCGTGCCGCCTCGTTGTAGGCGGGGACGATGATCCAAATGTGAACTGCTGAGGAAGTCATGTACCTCCATTGTAACGGAGACTACCGACAACCGTTAGCCCCATTCAGTCAACAGAGGCAGCCAGCCAATCGCAAAGACTATTCATCCAACAAAGACATGTTCACGGTACCCCCATCAGAGCGATGACAAAGCCGTTGGAACAAGGTCAGTGCCACACTGTTCGACGGGTTCGGTGGACTGGGCAGCGCGGGATAGTCGTATTGTGCCATCAAGACATTCCAGACGGGACGTACCTGGGGGTCACTGGGTAATGCATACCGAATGGCCCGAACCGAACCGTCGGCGAATAGAGCATTGAAACTATGGGGATGAGCGGAGCCAAATCCATCTTGCCTCAGATCGTACCCCAACGGGGTTGATTCCGCGTAGGGGCTTCCCGATTCAAAGGCTTTCTGTGCCGAGAAATCACGCTGAGGGGGAACCAAGCCACAACGAAGAGTCGAGGGGCCAAAGCCATAACAGTAACTTTTATTTTCTCCCCACTGGGAGATCCCTAGTCGTTCATGGTTGTAGGCTTTCTCTCCAACCAGAAGCGTGTTTGCCAAGCCATCGGTGACGTCACGGACATGAACACTTTTTGCAATTAGATTGAGATCTGGAATCCCATTAAATATCCCGCCTCCCCCGGCCGCAGCGGTTGAGGCCCCAGGTGCATTGAATTCAAAAGAGTCAGAAATCTTAGTAACGAAACTAAAGGGGCCTGCATTGCCTGCGTAGTCGCTGGTGTAGTATTGGAATCCCAGTGGCGCGGCCGTGGTAATCAGTTGCGGGCCGCGCCGGCTTGGGCACATATACAGCGGGATTGGTGTTTTACGAATTTCATCATCGGCTGTGGCATCAACATAAAAGGTATTCGGTCCAAGGTTAGCCATAGCAGGACCAACGTACGGCTTGAGATTCCCTCGTCGCAGGCTCCAAATGTCCTCATACCCCACATAAGGCAAGATTTGAAACATCCAGCCCATTCTCTGGACACTGGTCACGGGTTGTCCCGTATCCAAGAGAAGGCGGGACCATATTTCGTATTCCGGAGCCGGCGTAATAAACCCGAGTCCCGGAGTAGGGAAATATTTCTGATGGGCAGCCAGGTAAAGATTAACTCCCTGACCAATAGTCCGCAGATGATTGGAGCATTCAATCCTGTTGGCTGCCTCCCTCACTTTCTGGATCGCCGGAAGCAAGATGGCCAGGAGAATAAGGATGATGCCAACCACGACGAGAAGTTCAACGAGTGTGAAGGCCCGATGACGAGGAGAAGGTGTCATAATAAGCCCCAGAGAGGATACTACAGCGTAACATCTTTGCATGACCTGTAAAGCGCGTACACGGAATGAGATGAATCTTTAGGATCTGCGGCCGATGCTACTGATTTCACGGTGAGAACAGGCTTATAGCATGGGCTTTTCCCCTCTTCCCAGTACCCTTGTTCCCTTGTCTGTGATATTCTGTAAGTAGTGGTTCTCCCTCCACAATGCTTCCGCTGATCGTCACTCCCTGCCCGCGAACACTTTTGTCCTTCCCGATGGTTGCCATCATGCGTTTGATCGTCTCTTCGATAAGTATCCTGCTGGTGGTGCTGTCGCTGTTGGCCCAGCAGCCACCCCAGCCCACGAAGGCCCAGTTGCAACACTTCGAAGAGAAGGTGTTGCCCATCCTCAAGGCCAGTTGCTTCAAATGTCATGGAGGCGAGGCGAAGATCAAGGGCGGGCTGCGACTCACTTCACGGGAAGCCATTCTTAAAGGAGGCGACACTGGCCCGGCATTCGACGAGAAGGAGCTGGGCAAGAGCCTGCTGCTGAAAGCGATCCATCATCAAGATGGTCTGGAGATGCCACCCTCCGGCAAGTTGCCTGCTGTCCAGTTAGCGATACTCGAACAATGGATCAAGGACGGAGCGCCCTGGTCAGCATCAACGAAGATCGAAACCAAAGCCGGCGAGCACAAGCCGACCGGCGGCGTGGTGACACCCGAAGCCAAGAACTACTGGGCCTATCGACCGATCACGCAACCGGTGGCGCCGACAGTGAAGAACGTAGCCTGGGTGAAGAACCCCATCGATGCCTTCATTCTCGCCAAGCTCGAAGCGAAGCAACTGAAACCCAACGGCCCTGCTGATCGTCTTGCCCTCATCCGCCGGGCAACCTACGACCTCACCGGGTTGCCGCCGACCCCCGAAGAAATCGACAGCTTTGTGAAGGATGCCGATCCGAAAGCGTACGAGAAGCTGATCGACAAGCTCCTCGCCTCGCCTCAGTATGGTGAAAAGTGGGCCCGCCATTGGCTCGATGTCGTTCGCTACGCTGAGACCAATGGCTATGAGCGTGACGGCCCCAAACCCTTCGCCTGGCGCTACCGCGACTATGTCATCAAGAGTTTCAACGATGACAAGCCGTTCGATCAGTTCGTTACCGAACAACTGGCCGGCGACGAGATGCCTCATGCCACAACTGACGCCATCATCGCTACCGGCTACTATCGCCTCGGGCTGTGGGATGATGAACCTGCTGACCCCAAGCAAGCACGCTTCGATGAACTGGATGACTACGTGGCTACCACGTCGCAAGCGTTCCTGGGCATGACGATGAACTGCGCCCGCTGCCATGATCACAAGATCGACCCGATCCCGCAGGCTGACTACTACAGGATGCTCGCTTTCTTCGCTGATATCGAACACTTCAGCCTCGATCGCAACGTCCGTTCGCCTTATAACCTGACCGACATCTCTTCGCCGGAGAAACGCAAGCAGTATGAAGCCGAGTTTGCTGTTCGGCAGCAGCGGGTGGAGAAGCTGGCTGCGCAAATGGTCGCCCTGGAAGATACCATCATCAAGCGAATGCCCGAAGAGGAGCAGCGAGCCAGCGAAGGACTGGATCGGCCCGCAGTCATCAAGAAGCTTGACAAGTTCTGGAAGGACGATGAGCAGAAGCAGTACACCGAGCTAAAGAAAGAGCACGATCAACTGAAGAAGAAGCCCGAACCGAATCGCGACCTGGCCCTGTCGATCAATCGTTGCAAGGTGAACCCACCGCAGACGTTCGTGATGGTGCGTGGCAGCCCGCACTCCCCCGGAGCCAAAGTCTCGCCTGGCTTCCCCGCCGTGCTGACCGACAAGTCTCCAGAACTCACTGCCCCCACGAAAGACTCCAAGACCAGTGGCAGGCGTAGCGTGTTGGCCCACTGGATCACTTCGAAAGAAAACCCCACCACCGCCCGTGTCTACGTCAACCGCCTTTGGCAACACCACTTCGGTAAAGGCATCGTCGCCAGCACCAACGACTTCGGCAAGTTCGGCTCCCCGCCGACCCATCCCGAACTCCTTGACTGGCTGGCGAATGATCTTGTCGCTAATGGCTGGAAGACGAAACGATTGCACAAGCTGATGATGATGTCGAATACCTACCAGATGAGTTTATTGCTCCCCTCTCCCTCCCGGGGAGAGGGGCTAGGGGTGAGGGGGAGCACAAGAAACCAACCCAACCCACAAACCATCGACCCCGAAAACAACCTCTATTGGCACTTCAATCCCCGCCGCCTCACTGCCGAGGAAGTGCGTGACACCATCCTGGCTGTCAATGGCACCCTCAACCTCAAAGCCGGCGGCCCGAGCGTCTATCCGATCATTCCCAAAGAAGTGCTGGCCGGCCAATCGGTCCCTGGCGATGGTTGGGGCAAGTCATCCCCCGAAGAAGCAGCCCGTCGCAGCATCTATGTCTACGTGAAACGCTCGCTGCAAGTGCCCATCCTCACCACCCACGATCAAGCCGACCCTGACAACAGTTGCCCGGTGCGCTACACCACCACCGTGCCCACCCAATCGCTTGGCATGCTCAACAGCGAGTTCACCAACGACATGGCGAACAAGCTGGCTGAGCGTGTGGCGAAGGAACAACCGGGTGATACGAAAGCCCAACTCCAACGGGCGATCCGCCTGACCACGGGCCGTGTCCCCACTGAGGATGAGATGCAGAAAGACCTCGCCCTACTGGAACGCTTCCAGAGCAAGCACAACATGAAACCCAACCAGGCGATGAAGCAGGTGATGCTGATGCTGCTCACCGCCAACGAGATGGTGCATGCGGCTTAGGGAAGGTATCATTACAGGGCTCGGGCGGCACAGTGATGG
>DAOMFV010000115.1:0-17091 GCA_035430005.1 Gemmatales bacterium | reverse complement strand
TTCGTTGGATTACTTCTTAAGCGATTGGCTTGGGAAAGTTCATAACAGGCTCTAGGCGAGTTCCGCTACCGTGATATTACTCTGGTGTTGCCAGCACTTCGTAAACGACTCGGCCGGCGGCGCGTTTCGCGGGATCGACGACGCTGAGGGTGATCTTGGGATGTATCTCAGCCTTTTCGCCGTTCGCGATGCTACCTGTAGTTCCAGGAACGGCTCCGGTCACTTGTAGGGCATAGCGGCCACCACCGGCGGGTACCGTAAAGCGAACGATGCTTTGATAGTGAGCGCCGCGCTGGCCATTCTCCACCCGATCGGCTGTGAATGGCGTGCGGGCCACGACTTCAAACACATCGGTGGGCAGTATCTTTCCAGTAGGATCACGCTGCTTGAGGACATTGATGTGCAGGTTGGCCATCGGCTTGCGGTAAGCGTCACTATCATCGGCGCCGGTGGCATGGACTTCGAACCAGTTCAGGATGACTTCAACGACAGCGTTTTCGGGCAGCATTTGCTGCGATACTGCCGCGGCACCGAAGGCTCGCCAGGAGAGGAACGCCAAATCGGGGCGGCCCACGTGCTGGTTGGTGGTCCACTCCATGATGTTGTCACCATCGAAGTCGCGGAACAACCCTGTCCAGACCTGACCGGGACGATTGGCCACTGCTTGATACCAGGCTGAAGATCGAAGCACTTCTGTGGAAACAAAGCGCAGGTGAGGAGGGCTGCCAGGCAGATCGGCGTAGCCAGGGTTCCATTGCATCATGACGGCAACCGAGACAGCGCCTTTGAGGGTTCGCATATCGTTGCTGAAGGCGTTGAACCGGAGGCCTTGTTCGTAGTGTGCTTTCTCGGCAGCATCGAGAGCAGCCTGTTTCTTGCGGTACTCTTCACGTCGGGCTTTGGTGGACTCTTCGAGTGCGAAGTCGCTTTGCACGCGTCGTCGTTCAATACGCAAATCGAGCTTGGTAGCTTCAATGCGGGTACCGGCATCGTTCCATTCTTCTTTTCGGGTGAGGTAAGCAGGTGTTCCCCATGAGTGACCGAGAATGGCCTCGCCAATCTGTTGTATCTGGTAGGGCGAAGTCGGGTTGATCCGAACCAGAATGACATCGTTGTGGGGATTACTGCGAAGGAACTCAAGGGCCAGAGTGGTGCTCATTCCCACGCCCGCCACGTCCATGCCGGGCATTGGCCGCAAGTCGGGAGTGAGTTCAGCAGTAGCGTCGATGAAGCGAGTGTTTCGAGGCAGGCCAGCACCAATGCTGCTTTGGTAGCCACGGAAATCATCACCAATAATGACGAGCCTCTTTGGAAGAGGAAGATCATAGCCAACCGGAGTAATAGCGGGCCCTGTTCCAAGATCACGACCGAAACGGATGAACTCCACGCCTGATTCCTGAGACTTTACAAAGCCTGGAGGAGCCTGGGGAAGGCGAACGGTGGAAATATCAGGCTGCTGAGCAAGAACGGTCAATCGAGAAGGTGAAATTAACCCAGTGACGATGGGGCCGAAGCTGCCTTCGGTGATGAACATCGCTTCAGAGCGATGCAGTTGCACTTGCATGGTCTCGGTGAGGCGGCTGCCTCGTAGCACCAGTTCCACACGCATGTGCTTTTCCAGGTCAGCTTCAGGAACTTTGGCGAGGAACGCCTTCAGATCTGGACTGATCTTCTCAAGGTATTCCTTGCCTGGGGGTGGGCCCGCAGGAAGGGCTACATCAGGTGCCGGTGGTGTGGCTTCTGCGATAACGATGGCCAGTCGAACGAGTGGAGCCTTGTTACCGGTAACGGTGGTGGTCTTGAAAGAAGAGGGGATGGCGACATCCATCGAGTCTTTGAGCAGCACATCGAGAGCAGGAACAGGCAACCGGCCAAGGATGCGGGTGTGACCCTGGCTGTCGTAGCCTGTGTTCTCAATCAGTCCGAGAGTCTTGAGTTGCTGGCGAGCCAACTTCTCCAGTTCAAGTTGACGATCAGGGCCGGTGATGGCGAGATCGAATCGAACCAGAACGGTTTTCTCTGCATCGGTGGGAAGGGCATAGCCGGCGGGGACAAGTACGGCGGTGCGGAGGAACCGTTCCATTCGCAGGGTACCGATACCGGAAGCGGGCAGGGTGCCGGCCAAACTGTCGCCATAGAGTTCCTCACGAGGCCGGCCAGGAGCAGCCTTGAAACCAGCCGCTTCCAGACGAGCAATCATTTGCTTGTAATAAGCATAGCGTTGCTGCAGCTCGGCATGGATCTTGAAGCGCAGGCGCACTTGGTAGGTGGGGCCGGGGGCAGCGGCTTGTGGAGGCTGAGCCTGGGCCATTGCCAATAAGCCGAGCGCAGACAACAGACTGACGCAGACCAACAACCAGCGCATGGCGTCACGTTCCCCTTGTTCCGAATGCTGCGACGGACTGTATCCCTATTCTTCCATGTAGAAGGCGAACATGGAAGATAAGGTAAGAGAGATAATCCAGGCGAGTGAATCCCCAGACCGCAGGGCCGATCTCAGCGGTGTATACACACATAATCGTTAAAGTCATTATAGATGGGAGAAAGTCACCAAAGTGAAGCTGGCACACGGTATTCAGCTTGAGTCATAAGGCTGTCGATGATATCTAGCCGCCTCTGCCCGGGTAGATATCAGGAGCCAGCCATGACCAAGCCGATGCGAAGAATGAAGTGCCAGGTCGAGTCACTGGAGGATCGACAGTTACCGGCGGTAACGCTGTCACTCCTTGACAATGGTACAACGCTGAGCATTCATGGTGATGCCAGCCCGGAATCGCTCAGCATCACTCAAAATGATGATACTGATCAGTTAATGGTGAGTTGGCGAACCATTTCTGATGTTCCGATGGGTGTACTCACACCCGTCTCGACGTTTCAGAGTTCATCCATCAAGAAGATTGTGGTCGACCTTGGTGGTGGCGACGATGTCATGAATTATCGGTTGGATGGCGGCACGATGCAGTGGAGCAAGACAATCAATGTCGATCTGGGAGCAGGCAATGATTCAGCCTTCTTTGATTTCGGCGGCCCGCTGATCGTGCCCTTGACGAATGGCAATGACCCGGTATCCGGAAGCGGATCGACTCAATCTGCTGATTGGCCTCAGCCTCACCCAACTGACTTGTTGGCTAACCTGGTCGTGAATGCCTCAGGCGGCGCGGGAAATGACTACATTGGAGCAATCTTTGGCAATGTCAAGAAGGGGTTGACCCTTCTAGAAACCGGTAATGGCGGTGACGATTTCCTGTCGAGTTCGGTGGCTGGGACGATGGGGGCAGCCTCGCCCATTTTGATCGATCAGGACGGCGGCGCGGGAAATGACCAATTGTGGACAGATCTCGGAACAAAAGGGATCGACGCTTCCTCCAAGGTAACCGTGAATCAACGAGGCGGGGCAGGGAGCGATCAATTGACGGTCAACGCCAACCTTCCGTTGTTAGGTTCACTTGGCATCAGCCAGTCCGGCGGAGCGGGAGACGATACCATTGCAACTCGTGCCTTGATGGATTGGAGCAGTACCGGCAGCCTGACCGCAAGAATCAACGGCGACGCAGGCAATGATTCGATGGGTTTACGTCTGAAACGGGATGATATTCCTCCTGAAGTCAACTTGTTGGTGGCATTGAAGAAGATGCGCATCACTGGATTTGTGAACGGCGGAGTTGGCCACAATGTCAGTTGGATTACTCCTAATGTCCAGACCTTCCTCACGCAGGTCAAGCAACGTTCGTGGGATATGTGGGAGGTGCGAACGACAGGTTAGCATCTAGAAACCAGCAAGGATGGCGCTGAAATGTTCTGGCTGTTGACTTCCTGACTATAATGTCAGCATGAATCAACTCCGCCGTGTTTACCTGCATACCATCGTCGGCGCTCTGGGCGGCTGGCTGGGGTGGATGCTCTTTGGCGAATGGTGTTCGCCGGACTGGTTGTGGCATAAATTGGCCCTCGTATGCGGGCTGTTGATCGGTTCATGCATCGGATTTGGTTTGGCTGTAGTTGAAGCGATGATTGATCAATCATTGATCCGTTTCCTTCGTTATGGGGCAGTCGGTATTGTCATGGGCGGTTTGGGCGGTGCGGCAGGATGCTGGCTGGGCGAATGGGTCAACTACAGTATCGTTTCCACCGCTGGGGCGGGCAGCATACTGGCTACCATCGGTGGAGTGCTGGCTCGTATGTTAGGCTGGGCCATTTTTGGCTGTGCAGTCGGGTTGAGTGAAGGTGTCGCTCTCGTTTCCAAACGCAAGATGATATATGGAGCCATCGGGGGCAGCCTGGGCGGCGCGCTAGGCGGCTTGTTCTTTGGCGTGCTGCTGGCAGCATACCAGCCAGGGGAGACGAGCTATCTGTGGGGACAGGCTTTCGGGCTGGTGCTTCTGGGCGCTCTCATTGGCCTGCTACGGGCTTTGGTCGAAGAAGTGCTGAAGCCTGCTGCCATTCGAGTAGTTCGTGGCTGGCATGAGGGTCGTGAATACCCCATTCTCAAAGAACGAACCGTGCTGGGGCGTGATGAAGCGGTCGATATTCTGTTGCTGCGTGATATGGCTGTCGTCAAACGCCATGCCATCTTACGCCGCGAAGGCCCCCGCTACTGGCTACAACGACTGGATGGGCCATCCCAGGATACCAGAGTCAATGAACAGGTTGTCAATGATCAATTGGAAGTGAAGCACAATGATCGCATCCAGTTGGGGGCGACGATAATTCGTTTTCAACATCGCAGTCAGCCCGCTTAGTATGCTATTATTCTAGCTTCTAGCTCCTTGCTATTAGCTCCTCTTTTCCATGCTCCCACCGCCACCCAAACAAGATACGGTGATCGCCACCGATTCGATGACGAACCTGACACTGGTGAAGGTGCGGGATGCATCGGTGATTTCGCCTGATCTGTTGCCCACGATTCCGGGGTATGAAGTAATCAGTCGATTGGGGCAGGGCGGCATGGGGCGGGTCTTCAAGGCGAGACACCTTGGCCTTCATCGGATGGATGCCATCAAGATGGTGAGTGTTGGTGCCAGCCCCCATCTCATCACTCGGTTCATGGATGAGGCACGAGCGATTGCCAGGCTCAAGCATCCGAATATCGCTCAGGTCTACGATTCGGGAGAAGTCGATGGCCATCCGTTCTATGCGATGGAACTGGTCGAAGCGGGGACGCTGACCCAGAAACTTAGCAGGCAGCCTCAAGAGGCTCGTTGGTCAGCCAGGCTGATCATGACGCTGGCCCAGGCGGTGCATTACTTCCACCAGCAGGGGATCATCCATCGTGACCTGAAACCCAGCAATGTGCTCATGGAAGCGGATGGCGAGCCGAAGATCGCTGACTTTGGTCTCGTCAAGAACATTGGCAGTGATAGCCAACACACAGAAACCGGCGACATCATCGGTACGCCGAGTTACATGTCGCCGGAGCAGGCATCGGGGATGGTGAAGAGTATTGGCCCCGCTTCTGACATCTATGCGCTCGGAGCCATCCTGTATGAGTGCCTGACAGGTCGTCCGCCGTTTCAGACACCGGACGGAATGCAGACGTTGATGCTGGTGATTGCCGAGGAACCGGTGCCGCCGGGCAAGTTGGTGCCGAAACTGCCGAAGGATTTGGATACGATCTGCATGAAATGCCTGGAGAAGCAACCGGGACGACGGTATGCCACGGCTCAAGCATTGGCTGATGATCTAGCACGGTTCCTCGAAGGTGAATCGATCATCGCCCGGCCCGTGGGACGAGTGGAGAAAACGTGGAAGTGGTGTCGGAGAAGACCGGCGTGGGCAGGGTTGATTCTGGTGGGGTTACTGTCGCTGGTTGGGTTTGGCGTGGGGTTCTTCTGGCTGACGAAGGCGTACTCGGATTTGTCGGCGGCGAAGAAAGAGTCAGATGAGGGATTGAAACTGACTACATCGGCCCTTCACCAATTTACCACCAGTTTTTCCAGTGAATTAGAAGGGATCCCTCAGACTGAGGGAGTTCGCATTAAGGCCTTGAATGATGCACGGAAGATATTCGACAAGTTGATCAGCCTTCGACCAAGGAGTTTGGAGAGCCGAGTGCAGTATGTAGATCACTGCCAGCAATTAGGCAGTATTGAACGAACGCTGGGTGGGTATGACCGAGCGGATGCTGCCTACCAGCAGGCGTTTCAGATGCTGGATGCCATTATTCGTGAGACAGATGCACTACCATTCCGAGCCAAGTACCTGTCTGTCATTGTCCAGCGGGCTAACTTGGAATACGAACGATCACAATTGGACCGATGTCGGGAATATCTTCAACAAGCTGAGCCGTTAGCCGCAAAGCTGGAAGCGATCAATGACCCCAGCAGTACAGTGCTTCATCCCATAACGGATTATCATGCGTTCCGAGGACTTCTCTTCAGTAAAGACAAAAAGTTCAAGGAAGCGGAGCAAGAATATCGACAGGCACTTTCGAAGCTCCAGCGGGCCAATGAGATTGATGGCACAAGTGTAGAGCTAAGCGAGGAACTGGCCAACACACATAATAATCTGGGCACTCAGCTTCTGATGCAGTTAGAGTTCAAGCAGGCTGCGGAGCAGTATGATCTGGCTCTGGACAAGCTCCCGCAGACCAGCAATCCGAGGACACGTAACTCGCGAGCCATGATCCTGTCGAATCAGGCACTGATTGCTGAGCAACTAAAAGACTGGCCCAGAGCATGGAAGTCATACGAGCAGGCGGCAACAGTGTTCCGTGGATTGATGGCCGATTTCTCTTCCGTGCCCGACTACCGTTTTCGTTGGGCCAAGGTGAAGCTGAACCTGATTCGCAGTCAGATGGCGGTGGACTATCAGAAGACGATTTCGCAGATTGCCGAGGTGGAACCGGTCTTGCAACAATTGGTCAAAGACTATCCACAACAGAACGCATTTCGAGAACAGTTGAAGATTCTGGAGACCTGCAAGAAGACGCTTGAGTATTTGAAGAAGGGAGAGAAGTAGGGCACGCCGTGTGTGCCTCATAGGGAATAATTCGTGGTTGAGCAAGTGTGAAGTGGCATGGTGCGAGATTCTTGGACCGAGAGCAGACGATTGAGAGGTGCGCACAGCGTGCCCTAGTGAAGGAGAATGGTATGAGTGAGACTCCACGTATTGATGCCATCAGCACGCGCTGGAGTCTGGTGAGACGGGCGCACCTGGAAGGCAAACCCGAAACGGTCGGGGAGGCCCGGCAAATACTTGTCATGCGCTACGCGATGGCGGTGCGGAAGTATCTGGGCGGTATCCTGCGCGACAGCGAACAGGCGGACGAGCTTTCGCAGGATGTGATTGTTCGCATGCTGCGGGGCGACTTTGCCGGGGCTGATCCCAATCGTGGCCGGTTCCGTGATCTGCTCAAGACAGCGGTACGCAACATTGCTCACAAGCACTGGGAGAAGAGCAAGGTCCGCAAGACGGTGGATGCTGAACTCGATCTCGTCTCGTCGACTGATGCTCCCAACGAGGAAGCCTGGCAGACAGCCTGGCAGGGCACTGTCGTGGAACATGTGTGGGACATGCTTGAAGAAGATGAACGACAGGAAAAGGGCGTGCCGGCGTTTACGGTGCTGAAGCTGCGTACCCAGTATCCTGAGGAGAGTTCTGATCAGCTAGCTGAGCGTCTTTCGATTCAGATGGGAACGGCCATTCGCCCCGATGCCTGGCGACAGATGCTGCGGCGATCGAGGATCAAGTTCGCTGAGGCGTTAGTAGAGGAAGTTCGGATGGGGTTGGATGATCCGTCATCCGCCTCGGTTCAGGAAGAACTGGCAGCGATGGGGCTATTGGAGTATGTGTCGGGGGTGATAGAAATTCAGTGAATATGATTGACAACTGGCTGTATTTCAGTTTTGTTGAGGCAAAGCTGCTCGTCATCAGGAGATTCCAATGTCATCAAGGGGAGCATCGAACCAGCCATCTGCTCCCGTGCAGATGAATCCATTGACTCTCATTCAACAGAGTTCGTTCGGAAGCAGGCTTATGTGGGGCGGTGCTTTTATCGCCATACTAACAGGATTATTCCCTCTCTACTACGCTGAAGTAACCACCGATTTTGTGAAAGATGGACAGAATCAAAGAGGAGGAGAGTTGGCTCCCAGAGGAATTCGCGCGCTCGATATGTGGGAAGGCAATGTTGTCATCTGGGGCAGTTTGTTCATTGCAAGTTTCTTGATAACGTTACAATCGAGAAGATTCATGGTCTTTGCCATAGGTCTCAGTGCTGTCATGGTACTGATGTGCATTTTGATACTGGCAAAAGCCAGTCCGGGTTACACTGTTTCATACACCTATGATGGAGCAAGACAAACGTTCATGAGTCTGGGTGCCAGTTTTGGGGCTTATCTTCTTCTGCCTGCATGTCTTGCATGTCTGGCAGGTTGTTTCCTACGAGCCAGAGCTGTCAAGTTGTTCTAAACGATTCCAATTGATCGATTGATGCTTAGGCCCTGCTCTGCGGGCATGGCCTGTTCGCCTGTACTCATTCTTGCTGATCTCCTATACTAACAGTCGTTTATCTTCATTTCCCATGATGGGCTTATTATGAGCGCTGCGACGTTTGCTTCCAGGTGGAACTTGGATGTCATCGACGAGCAATATCAGCGTTGGCAACGTGGTGAACAGGCAGTTGACAGTCACTGGCAGGCCTTTTTCGAGGGCTTCCAGTTGGCCAATGGCAGGCCGGCGTCTACCGGGGCAGCTCCGGTAGGTTCAGCCGGCCTGTTTGATTTGGTCGATGCGTATCGCTGCTGGGGGCATCTCTCGGCACATCTGAACCCGCTCGATCCGCATCCTGAAACGCACCGGTTCCTCGAACTGGCACAGTTCGGCTTCACCGAGGCTGACTTCGATCAGTACTTCGAGAATATTCCCTTCCTGGGTTTGATGAACGGCACGCTGGGCGAACTGCTGGCAGCCCTCAAGGAAACCTACTGCGGCACGCTCGGTGTCGAGTATATGCACATTCAGGACCCGGAGATTCGCCGCTGGTTCCAGGACAAGATGGAACCCCGGCTCAACCGGCCCAACATGCAGCAGGAGCAGCAACTCCGAATCCTCCGCAAGCTTTATTACGCTGATATCTTCGAGAGATTTCTCGCTACATCGTACCCCGGCAAGAAGCGGTTTGGCCTCGAAGGTTCCGAGTCGATGATTCCGGTGCTCGATGCCATCATTGAACGGGCCAGCGAACTGGGCGGCGATGAGATTGTCATCGGCATGCCTCACCGTGGCCGACTGAACGTGCTGTGTAACATCATGCGTATGCCCTACCAGGGAATGTTTGCTGAGTTTGAAGACATCGTCAACACCGGCGCAGTCGCTGAAGACGGCGATGTGAAATATCACCTCGGCTACTCGTACGATCATGAGACGACCAAGGGCAACAAGATACACCTGACGCTGACGCCCAACCCCAGTCACCTTGAGGCAGTTAACCCCGTGGTCGAAGGGCGTGTCAGGGCCAAGCAGCGACTCAAGGGCGACAGCGATCGCAAGCGGGTCATTCCCTTGTTGATGCATGGTGATGCAGCCTTCGCCGGACAGGGCGTGGTTCCTGAGACGTTGGCCATGAGCCAGTTGCAGGGATTCAAGACCGGCGGCACAATGCACCTGATCGTCAACAATCAGGTCGGCTTCACCACCCATCCCCGTGATGGCCGCTCGACCACCTATTGCACCGATGTTGGCAAGATGATTGAAGCCCCGGTGCTGCACGTCAATGCTGAAGACCCCGAAGCTTGCGTTTATGCCGCTGAGCTGGCTGTCGAGTTCCGTCAACGTTTTGCCAGAGATGTAATGATCGATCTCATTGGTTATCGCAAGAATGGCCACAACGAGACGGATGATCCCACCTACACCCTGCCGGTAATGTATTCCAAGATCAAGGAGCATCAGCCCATCGCCCAGATTTACGGCGAGAAGTTGGCCAAGAGCGGTGATCTCTCCAAGCGGGTGATTGCTGAGACCGATAAGGAGTTCAACGAAAAGCTGAATGAAGAGAAGGCTTCCCTGCAAACTACTCCCTGGCAGACGCGCTACATGCCGGGTTTCGGCGGGCGCTGGGAGAACCTTAAGCCCAAAGACATGTTCGCTGAGGTGAAGACGGCAGTCAGCGCCGAGACGCTCGATGCGGTGGCCAAGGTGCTGAATACGATTCCCGAAGGGTTTCAACCGCATCGCCTGTTAGGCAAGCAGATCGCTGAAAGGGCGGAGCAGTACGAGAAGAAGGAACCGATCTTCTGGGGCTTCGCCGAGATGCTGGCCTACGGGACGCTGCTCAAGGAAGGTCATCGGGTGCGATTGACGGGGCAGGATGTCCGCCGGGGTACGTTCACCCATCGTCATGCGGTTTGGTACGATGCCCGCAACAACGAGCCGTATGTTCCCGTCAACAACATGGAGCCTAACCAGACGGTTACCATGAGCGTGTATGACAGCCTGCTTTCTGAGGAAGCTGTCGTCGGTTTTGAGCTGGGCTTCTCGTGGGATGATCCTACCACTCTAGTCGTGTGGGAGGCGCAGTTTGGCGACTTCGTCAACGGCGCCCAGGTGATCCTTGATCAGTTCGTGACCTCCAGCGAATGCAAATGGCGTCGAGCCAGCGGGCTGGTGTTAATGCTGCCTCATGGCATGGATGGGCAAGGGCCTGAGCATTCGAGCGCCCGGCTGGAACGATTTCTGCAATGCTGTGCTGATAACAACATGCAGGTTTGCCAGCCCACCACAGCGGCCCAGCACTTTCACATGCTCAGGCGGCAGATGAAGCGGGGCTTCCGCAAACCGCTCATCGTGATGACACCCAAGTTTCTGCTCCGTAATCCCATCGCTGCCTCCGCACACGATGAGTTTGCCGAAGGAGGATTCAAAGAGATTCTGGACGACAGTGTGGTTGATCGTTCCAGGGTCAAACGTGTTCTGTTCTGTTCAGGCAAGATCTACTACGAACTGGTGAAAGCTCGTGAAGAGAAGGGGCTGACCAATGTAGCCATCATTCGACTGGAGCAACTCTACCCGTTTCACGATGTGCTGGTGAAGAAGATTCTGGATCAGTACAAACCCGAGCAGTTCGTCTGGGTTCAGGAAGAGGCGCTCAACAACGGAGCGTGGTTCTTCGTGGAGCCCCGGCTGCGTGAGATGGGTATACCCATCGTCTGCTGTAGTCGCGATGCCAGCGCCAGTCCCTCGGTGGGTTCAGAAAAGGTGCATCAGAAAGAGCAGAAGGAACTGGTTGACACCGCCCTGGAAGGCAAGATGCCCCACGTGGTGAAGGCCTCGCAGTTGGTGCTGCCGAAGACCAAGTAGGGCACGCTGTGCGTGCCTCACGGTGGCAGGGCGTCGTCACAATCAATGATCCGCAATTTCAGTTGCAAACAAGATAAGTCGATGGGAGGCACGCACAGCGTGCCCTACAATACCTGAGTACATCGTCCCCACGGAGTTCGTTCATGCCTGTCGAGATCAAAGTTCCCCCTGGCGGCGAATCGGTAACCGAGGCCCTGGTCTCCAAGTGGCTGAAAGCTGACGGCGACTACGTGCAGGCCAACGAAGCCATCGTGGAACTGGAAACCGACAAGGCGGTGATGGAAGTACCCAGCACAGTGGCCGGGAAATTAAAGGTAGTAACCAAGGCAGGCAACAAGGTGCCCATCGGCACGTTGCTGGCGACGGTCGATGAGAAGGCGATAGCACCGGCGAAGGCAGCGCCGGCTACAGCAGCAGTCATCACACCGGTCAAAACGGCGACTCCCGCAGCGGCTGTTAAAGAGCCAATTCTCTCGCCGGCAGCCAGGGTGCATGCTGAGGAGAAGGGAATCAATCCAGGAAGCCTCGCCGGCACTGGTCGTGGTGGACGTATCATCAAGGAAGATGTGTTGCAAGCTGGGGCCAAGCTGGTGGCAGGCACAAACCTGGTTACAGCCAGCGCTGTGCCCGCACCGAGCGCCAATGGCGGGGTGCGCGAGACTCGGCAGAAGATGTCGATGATCCGCGCCCGCATCGCACAACGGCTCGTTGAATCGAAACAAACGACTGCTCAACTGACGACATTCAACGAAGTTGATATGTCGGGCATCATGGCACTAAGGGCCAAGTTCAAGGACAAGTTCAAAGAGAAGTATGGCGTGGGCCTGGGCTTCATGTCGTTCTTCGTCAAAGCGGTCATCGAAGGGCTCAAAGCTTTTCCACTGGTCAATGCCCGCATCGAGGGAGAAGAGCTGGTGATGCAGCACTTCTATGACATTGGCATCGCTGTCAGCACCGAACGTGGCCTGATGGTCCCGGTGATTCGCAACTGCGATCAACTCAGCTTCGCCCAGATCGAGCAGCACATCGGCGAGATGGCCATCAAGGCTCGTGACGGCAAGATCGCCGTTAGCGATTTGCAGGGCGGCACCTTTACCATCACCAACGGTGGCGTGTTCGGTTCACTCATGGCGACGCCGATCTTGAATCCGCCGCAGTCGGGCATCCTCGGCATGCATGGCATCAAGGATCGTCCCGTGGTGGTTGATGGACAAATCGTCATCCGCCCGATGATGTACCTGGCGTTCACCTACGATCACCGTGTCATCGATGGTCGGGAATCGGTGCAGTTCCTGGTGCGGGTGAAAGATTGCATCGAAGATCCCCAGCGGTTAATGCTCGAAGTATAAGATACTTAGCCCCTGGCTCTTCAAGCCGGGGGTGCATCGCGCGAGATAGTGGTTTCAGTCTCCGTCGTAGTTGAGTTGGTGCGGAGATACCCATCGTGCCCAAGAGTATTACCAGCCAGACCTTCATCGGCATTCTTCTAATGCTGCTCGCCGTGGCTGGATGCAGTGCAGCGCTGCCATCCACAAACCATGCTGACGCTGTGAGCAACACACCAACATCACCCTGGGGCAGCCTGCCCTGGGGCAGCCTCGATTTTGTGCAGTACTACGTTGCACTTGAATTGATCTTCGAAGGAAAGAACCCCTACGATCAGGAACTTGCCGGCGCCAGGCAAATGACTCATGGCCGAGCCTGGGGGATGCAGATGTTCGTCCCTCCCTGGGGGATGTTGCCGGGGTTATTGGTGGCGAACCTTCCGTTTCCGTGGGCGAACTATGGCAACATCGGGCTCAATGCCCTCTTGCTGGTTATCTGTGCAGCCTGTTGGACGAAGTTGCTCTTCCCCGGCAAGCCTCGGTACATCCCGATCATGGTGCTGGCTTCTTTTCTGTGGATGCCGAGCCTGGTGAACATGGAATATGGCCAGAATGCACTCTGGCCTCTGGCGGGGTTTACCGGCTGGCTCTGGTTCACGCAGAGGCAGCGACACGCTGTAGCGGGATGGTTGTTAGCGTTGACCATTATCAAGCCGCACCTGGGATTGCTGCCCGTAGTGTTTGCACTGGTCTATTCGCTACGGCAACGCCACTGGGCTACGCTGGCCACCTCTGCCGGAGGAGTGGTGGCGTTGACGCTGGTTACCTTCTTAATCCGACCGACCATCTGGAATGAATATCTCGCAGCCATCCAGACGGGGCTGTCCCCTTCGATCTTCAGGACTTATACTCTGAACGGCATGGCCTTGCCCTACCTGGGCCCGACGATTCAATATGTAACCTACGCACTTTTGCTTGCCGTGATTTATTCCATCGTTGTGCGGACATGGAAACAGTTCAAGACGAAGAGTAGTTCAGATGAGCAACCTGCTCCGCTGGTGACCTGGTCGATGGTGATCTGCATGATGATCCTTCCGTTTGCGACCTATGCCTGGCTGACCGATTTCGTTTTCATGGTGCCGGGGGGTATCTATGCCCTGGGGCAGGCACTCAAGAAAGATCGTACGGCGTTGGTTGCAGTGTGCTTATGGATTGTCATGAGTGTGTGGCTGTGTCTGCCGTCCTGGAAAGAGAGTTACTGGATTGTTCCGTGGCTGGGGTGGGGGATCACCCTTTTGTTGCTGCGGATCGGCAAAGCGGGCAGATGAACGGGGCATCCTTGAACCTCATCGCCGCAATATTATCAACCGGCTCCTGACGCCTCCCTGATTGTGAGTTAAGCTGTAATCGTAAGCTCCGGGTTCATTTCATGCCGGATGATGGCTTCGTGGAAAGCACATGATGTCTGACAAGTTCACTCGGATCAAGCCAGCCCTCTTCCTTGCCTTCTTTCTCTCCGGGTGCAGCGGGCTAATGTATCAGACCGTCTGGGTGCGGATGCTTACCCGTGTTCTGGGAGCGACGACCCACGCTACGGCTACGGTGCTGGTGGTGTTCATGGCGGGTCTGGCGCTGGGAGCTTACCTGTCCGGCCGGTTCGCCGATCGCATCCGCCGACCACTTCTGACATATAGTTTGCTCGAACTGGCCATCGCAGTACTTGGACTTGTTGCGTCCTTTTTCGTGATCGAAGGCGTCGGCATGGTCTATGTGCAAGTGTACGACTGGGCGGGCGATGCGCCGGCCACCTTGCTGGCTGCTAGAGTGAGCTTCGTGCTCATGTGCCTGCTGCTGCCCACGGTGTTGATGGGGGCGACACTACCGTTGATGATTGCTTTCATTACCCGGCTGGGGCAGCAGTTCCAATCGAGCCTCGGTTGGCTGTATGCCATCAATACTTATGGTGCCGTCGCTGGGGTGCTGGTGACCGGGTTCTATCTGCTTGGGGAATTTGGCGAACGATTCTCACTGTGCATCGCCGCTGGGTTCAATCTACTTGCAGCTGTGATCGCTCTGGGTTTGCACTACACCTCTCCGAATATCCAAGAGAAAACGAGCCAAATCAATTCCCCACGAGATACCGCCCCACCGTCTCCGCAAGAAGTGATACAGCCCTTCTCGCTGACGGTTCGACGCTTTGCGTTGCTCACCATCTTTGCCAGTGGCATGGCGGCGCTGGCTTACGAAATACTCTGGTCGCGCCTGCTGGTGCTGCTTCTGGAAACCAGCATCTATGCGTTCAGCATCATGCTGGGCACTTTCCTCGTCGGCATCGCCTGGGGTAGTTGGGATTCCACACGGCAGGCTCGCCTGCAAAAGGCACCTCTCGCTTCGTTCGGCTTCCTCGAAATCCTCATCGGCTTCTGGGCCATCGTCGGGCTATTCCTTCTGCCGTTCTTTCACGACCAGTGGTTAGACCACTTCGACAGTGCCGCTGGCATGGCGATTGCTATTTTGGCTTGCGTGACGATGGTTCTGCCGATCGCCTTCTTCTTCGGTTGCCAGTTCCCTATTGCGGTTCGCTGTTGCCTGGCTGATCCTGGTTCACCGGGGCGATCCACGGGGCATGCTTATACGTTCAATACCCTGGGCACGATTGCTGGGTCGTTGCTGGCCGGGTTCTTCCTGTTGCCTCTTTTGGGAACAGCCTGGTTGATGCTGTTGATCTCAGGGGTGAATCTCGTTCTGGGCGTGATCCTGCTTTGCCTGGCTGCTGCCGATGAACGGAAACGACTAGTGGTGCCTGCTTGGGTTCTGGTGGCTGGATTCATCGTGATCGCACTGATCATGGGCGATCCATATCAGAAAGCGATGACAGCACGAACTCATGCAGCCTTCGGGCCGGAGGGTGTCGTCTATGCTCACTTCGAGGCGCCTGCTGCAACCACAGTAGCTGCCGGGTATCCCAAGGATCCACGTGCTCGGGCGCTCTTCATCAGCGGCGTTGGGATGACGCACCTGTGTACGGAAACGAAGGTCATGGCCCACTTGCCTTATCTGCTGGCTGAGCAGCCCAAGCGAATGCTCATCATCTGCTTCGGTATGGGATCGACGTTTCGTTCAGCGGTGAAGACCTACCCGGAAATGCAGGTCGATGCGGTGGACATTGTGCCGGAGGTGTTTGACTGTTTTAAGTATTATCATCCCGATGCAGCTGAGGTGTTGAAACGGCCCAATGGACATACTCATGCTGACGATGGTCGTAATTTCCTGCTGACCCACCGCACGCCTTACGATGTGATTACCATTGATCCTGCTCCTCCGGTACACAGTGCCGGGACGGTGAACTTGTACACGAAAGAGTTCTTCAGTCTGTGCAAGAGCCGTCTGACGCCGGGCGGTGTGATGAGCATGTGGATTCCGCCGGCACTGGAATCTGAGATATTGATGATCATGAAAGCCTTCACCGAAGTTTTCCCCGACGGCAGCGTCTGGGGCGGGCTGGAGTTTCCCGGCTTCTACCTGATGGGAGGGCAGAGGCCGATTCAGCCTACGCAAGAGCAGCGGAACCAGATAGCGAACAAGCTTAGTCAGCTTGAAGACCTGGGCGAGTGGGGGCCGCTCTATCGTGACCCAGCCAAGTTGCGACAGCTTTACATCATGGATGCTGCCGAGTTGGCGAAGATGTGTGCCGATGTACACGCTGTGACTGATGATAAGCCGTACACCGAGTTTCCTCTTTGGCGCAGGGTGCTCAAGGCTGATCAGATGAGGCCTTTCAATGCTGAGGTGATGCGGAAGAGACGGTAGGGATCGAAATCTGTGGCAGGGGTCAGCGGTACCCCGCTGCCCCCTGTGAATTGGCGAAAACGATTGCACCTCACGCAGGGGGCATTTGAGTACAAATGACCCCTGCCACACACTACATTGTTTTGGTAGTATCGTCACATTCCATTAGTCCGGGGAGAGTGACTTATGCGAGCTATCAGTACGCTTCTATTGTGCCTGGTGATCTTGCTGCCAAATTTGGTAATAGCACAAGAATCTCCACGGAAGACGACCTCCCTCAACGGCGAATGGCAGTTTCATCGAGACGGTTCGAAAGAAATCAAGACTGTTACGTTACCAACCCATTGGGAAACGCATGAGGGGCTGAAGTTTGATGGCATCGGCTGGTATGAGAAGACGATTGAACTCCCCGAACTCCCCGTGGGTCGGCGGTTGTTGTTGCACTTTGATGGGGTGGCGACCCATGCGACGGTTTACTGGAATGATGTGAAGCTTGGCGAGCACCTGGGGGCGTGGACACCGTTTCGGTTTGATGTGACACAGTACCTTCATGCGAGCGGGGGGCGTCAGCCCCCTGATAAAGCAGGCGAGGGCGCGAAGGACAAGGAGAGTGTGAAGGCTCCTCAGGGGGCTGACGCCCCCCGCTCGCAAAAGCATGTGATAAGAGTTAGGCTCGATGAAA
>DAOMFV010000114.1:0-17113 GCA_035430005.1 Gemmatales bacterium | reverse complement strand
CAGTTCCGGAATATCTGGCGGGTGAAGCTGGGTAAGTAGATTTCGCTCCGAAGGAGCGTTCGATATTAGCCTGGCCCGGAAGGGCCAGACAATGGCAGAATATTACTCCGCCCAATCCCGCCGCTGCCTCGACGACGCAATATTCAAGAGCTTCCGATACTTCGTCACCGTCCTTCGTGCCACGGGGTAGCCCGCTTCCTGCAACTTCTTGACGAGTTCATCATCACTCAGCGGGTTAGCCTTGTCTTCATTGGCGATCAACTCGGTCAGTTTCGACTTGATCAGTTCCCATGCCACTTCTTCGCCCTGGGCTGTCGTGGTGCCGCCGCCGAAGAAGCGTTTGAGGGGGAAGATGCCGCGAGGGGTTTCGACCCACTTGTCATCAACCGCTCGGCTGATCGTGGTGACGTGAACGCCCACCTGGTCAGCGATCTGCTGCATCTTCAGCGGATGAATGTGCTCGACCTGCTTTTCCAGAAACGGTCGCTGGTGTTCGACAATGGCCTGGGTGACCTTGGCCAGGGTGCTGCGTCGCTGCATGATCGCTTCGATCAGCCACTGGGCCGACTGTATCTTCTTGCGGAGATAGTCCCGTTCCTTGGGGTCGATATCTTTCTTTTTCACCCGTTCCAGCCAGCTTCGCTTGATGTAGACATCGGGGAGGAAGTCGTCGACGACTTTGATTTCAAACTGGCTATCCTCGTTGAGCAATGCCCGCACATCAGGGGTGACATAGGGAATACTGGCCGTATCGAAGCCCGCGCCGGGATTAGGGTTGAGCTTTTTGATCACTTCAAACGCTTCGTGAATCGTCTCCAAATCAAGGCCTGTCTTCTTGTGGATCAGAGGCAGGCGATTGTTCTTCAAGTCCTCTAGATGATTGAGGATCAGCGACCGGACGATATCCCGGTAGGGTGTTTCATGGTCAATTTGCAGCAGCAGGCATTCCTCAAGGTTGCGAGCACCGATACCGGTTGGTTCAAACTGTTGCAGCGTGCGAACGGCTTGTTCCACATCCTGAGGCTTTACCTGTACAGGGAAGGTGTTCATGACGTGCACTATGTCAGGCAGGAACCCGTTATCTCGCAAGTTGGCAATCAGGTGCGTGACGATGGCTTCCTGTTCGGTAGGCAGCTCCTGGAAACTCAGCTGTTCCAGCAGATAGTCCTGCAGAGATTGTGGCCGGGAAACCATGTTCTGCATGGCATCGAGCTTGCGGTCGCCTTCTTCATCCATCCCACCCTGCGAGCGGCTGGCCCGGAACTCGGCCCGGTCATCGTCCCAGTCGTCAGCATACTCTTCGAACTCGTTTTCTTTTTCCTTCTTCTCTTCCAGCACCGGCATATCATCGCTGCTGGCGCCCTCAGCGGGGCCATCCTTGTCGCCGTCTTTGATGCCCAGCACCGGGTTTTCGATCCATTCCTGTTCGATATGTTCAGCGAGTTCAACGGTCGGAAGCTGCAATATCTCCATCGACTGAATCATGCGCGGGGCAAGAATCTGCTTCATCGACATCCGCTGGTGCATCGCCGGTTCAAATCGCATGTACAGTACATCCTTGCAGCCAGGGCGGTTCGTAACAGGGGAAAAGGAGAGGAGTGACGTAAGCAACTTCTATGCCATTGTCTTAGACTGCGGACAGAGACTGGTCAAGGCAACTTTTGTGCCAAAGAGCTTGGGAACGAGAAAGAGAAATCATCAAAAATCCCGGCGGCCTTCAAGGGCGTCAGACAACATATCCCGATTGGCAAACTCCAAACTTAGCCCCGAAGAAAGCCCACGGGCCAATCGGGTAATCTTCACGCCACTTTTGGCGAGAAGATTGGAGAGATACAGCGCGGTGCCATCGCCTTCCATGGTCGGGTTGGTCGCCATGATCAGTTCACGAATAACACCCGCCTGGATGCGACGAAGCAAGAGATCGACAGTCAACTTCTCCGGTCCCATGTTATCCAGCGGAGCCAATCGCCCCCGTAGCACATGGTACACTCCCCGATAGTTGGCCGTTCGCTCCAGTGCCATCAGATGTCGACTCTCTTCTACCACACAGATCAGTCCCTGATCACGTCTGGGATTGGCGCAGATGTGGCACAATTCTCCTTCGGTAATGTGGCTGCACTGCTTGCAGAAGTGAACCTTCTCTTTAATCGACCTGAGCGCTTCAGACAGAGCGATGACATCATCGGCATCGGCACTAAGCAGAAAGTGCATGAGGCGATCAGCCGACTTGGGGCCGATGCCGGGCAACTTGCTTAATTGCAACACGAGTCGATCAAGAACGGGAACACCCGTCGCTTCAGGAGCCAGCGTCATCGGTTACAATCCCATCAGGCTGGAAAGGTCGCCTATGCCCGGCAGATTGCCGCCACCCGGCATGCCCAGGCTCTGCGTCATCTGGCCGGTCTCGTCTGCCACCATCTTCTTGATCTTTTCAATGGCCTGATTGGTCGCTCCGCGCACCAGGTCCTCGAGCAATTCCTTGTCCTGCATTTGCCAGGCCGAATCGGCGATGTGGCAGCTAAGCACTTCCATCTTGCCGTTCATTTTGACTGTGACCATATTACCGCCCGCCACGCCTTCCGCAGTAATCTGGGCGATCCGTTGTTGTAACTTCTCCATCTCGGCCTGCATCTTGGGCAAGTTTTTCAACATGCTCATGACCTGGCCCATTTCTTTGAACATCGCGTCATCCTCCAAATCCATCATCGATATGAACCAACTGTCCCGCCAGTTGTTCCATCACTGCTTTGGCCAATGGGGCTCGAAGGGCCATTTGACGTTGCTGGACGGCTTTGGGAACGACCGTAACAGGGGCTCCATTGGTAGCGACTTCGTAGCGAAGGGCGATTGCTTTCCCGGTGAGCTTCTTGATCATTTCTTCCAGCTTGGCTGAACGGTTTGAATCGGAACAGAAGTCTTTAGTCGATTCGCTGCCTGAGGGGAAGGTTACCAGCAAGGCACCAGGCGGAACAAAGGTCTGCCGGTTGGACCGGCCCAGTTGCAGGCTGATTTGCTGCGAACCCAGTTGTTCCAGTAAGGCTGCCCAGAGTGCGGCGGGTTGTTCGACATCGTAAAGTTGCAAAGCCGCCGAGGGTGCAGGCATTTCGAAAGTCTGCCTGGTGGCTGACGGGGCTGCGACCGGCTTGGCTGGAGCTGTCATCGTGCGGGATGCCGATTGCATGGCCCCGCCACGGGTCGCTCCCTTGGCCAATCCATCAAGCCGCTTGGCGATATCCACCAGCGGCAACATGTCAGCCAATCGGCAAAGACGAATCGTAGCCAGTTCGAGCAGCACCTGTGTCTGTCCCGTGGAGCGGAAGCGTGTCTTCGTCGAAACGAGTACATCCATCCCCGCCATCAAAGCTTCGAGCTTCCAATTGGCGAGTGCCGCCGAAAAGGGCTTGAGATCCGCCTCGCATAGTTCCCTGGCCAGTGGCGTATCGCCAAGTGTCGCTCGCAGCAGTAGTTGCCGCCAGAGGTCGATCCATTGATCGAGCAGTTCGCCGAGCTGCACGTTCTTGCTCAGGCAAAGATGCAGTGCCTTCAGCGCTTCAGCAGGATTGCGTTCCAGTACAGGCCGCACGATATTGAGAATCTCTTCTTCATGAGCCAGGCCGAGTAGCTTCTGCACCTGATCGAGTGTGACCTTGCCTTCGGAGAAAGCCAGAGCCTGATCCATCAGCGACTGAGCATCGCGCATCGAACCGCCCGCTCGCCGGGCTACCAGTTGCAACGCCTCATCCTCAGCCTCATGGCCTTCCGCTTTGACAATGGCTTTGAGTCTGTCCTTAATGCTCTCCCGTGAGATGCCGCTCAGATCGAACCGCTGACATCGAGAAAGAATCGTGATCGGTATCTTGTTCACTTCGGTGGTCGCGAAGATGAACTTCACGTGGGGTGGTGGCTCTTCCAGCGTTTTCAGTAAAGCATTGAACGCTGAGGGAGAGAGCATATGGACTTCGTCGATGATGTAGATCTTGAACCGGGAGCTTTGCGGTCGATACTGCGTGTTCTGCCTTAGTTCGCGCACTTCCTCGACTTTGTTGTTGCTGGCACCGTCAATCTCCAGCACATCGGTATCTTCACCGACCGAGATCGCTTTGCAGTTGGAACATTCATCGCAGGGGGTGATCGTCGGGCCTTTGGCGCAGTTAAGCGCCTTGGCGAGAATGCGGGCCGTGGAAGTCTTGCCCACGCCACGCACCCCGGTGAAGAGATAGGCATGGGCGATGCGGTTCGACTGGATAGCGTTCTTGAGAGCCTGAGCTACCGGTTCCTGGCCGATCAGATCATCGAACTGCTGAGGCCGATACCGCCGGGCCAGGACGGTGTAGTCCTTTCCGCCTCCGCTCACTGCTGCATCACTCTTGGCTGTGGCTTTCTTGGCCATGCGTCCCCGGCGCCTCCCTGATGTCTACACCATACAAGATACCAGTAGAAGGGGCGAGCGGTTAGTGGAGAGTTACCATCACGTTCCGCGTGATGGTAACTCTCAAAGAATACCTTTACCTTACCAGCCTCTTAAACTGCGGTACGGTCACTTCACTCAACCACTCCACAACAATATCCGCCTTCGCTTCCCGCAGCGCTGCATCGGTACTATGCCCACCGCCACGGACTGCGATGCAATACATGTGTGCTGCCTTGGCCGCCTCTACTCCAAAGACCGCATCTTCGACAACAACGCACCAGCCGGGGAGCACCGCCAGTTTGCCAGCCGCCTTGAGAAACACTTCAGGATCGGGCTTGCCGCGCTGGGTATCTTCCATGGCTACGATGCCCTTCATATAAGGCATGAGACCCGCCACATCGGCTAGCAGTTCGATGTTCGCTTTCGGGGCGCTCGAACCAATCGCCTGTTTGAAACCTGCATCGTGCAACTGCTCGACCAGCTCCATCGCATGGGGCAGCAGCTTCACCCCCTGCTCACGCACCGCGGCACGGAAGAGCTCTTCCTTGTGATCGCCCAAAGCATCGATCATCGCTGTGTCCAAACCTTCGCCGAAAAGGATTCCAAGAATCTCTGGATTACGACGTCCGAAGGTTCGATGGAAATCCTCATGCGTAAATGGATGGCCACGTTCCTTTGCCACCCGTTCCCAAGCGGTGAAGTGCAGTGCGGAGGTATCGACCAGAGTTCCATCCAAGTCCCAGATCACGCCCTGATCATGCGGTTCGTCTTTATGCATGTTGCCTCTGGTGTAATATCGATGAAGTGTTATGCTACGAACTCAGCAACAGAACACTGCACTGAGGATTCATGATGGGCGAGATCATACTCTGGATCGTGGTTGGCTTGGCTGGGCTGTTGCTTCTTCTCGGCCTCTTCATCACCTTCGCCGGACTGCGGCATAGCAAGCAGCACTCAGTAGCCCGTAGCATCAAACTCAAGCAATCCCCCGAAGCGATCTGGGCGGTCATCACTGATCATGCCAATGAACCCACCTGGCAATCACACCTGGAAGTGAGCAAGCCCCTGCCCGATGACGAAGGCAAACCCGTCTGGCAGATTCGTCACAAAGGCCCGGGCAACCCGCCGATGAAGTTGACAACTCTGGAAGCGATCCCTCCCACGAAGCTGGTTCGCCGCATCGATGATGCTAAGCAAGTCTACTCAGGCCGCTGGGAGTATGTCCTCACCCCCGAATACGGCGGCACCAAAATGACCATCACTGAACACAGCGAAATTCCCAACCCCTTCTTCCGGGGCATGTTCCACCTCTTTGGCGGCCCGGCGATGTATGTTATTCTGTACGAGAAGGCCCTGGCCGAGAAGTTCGGCGAGAAGGCAGAAGTCGAAGACAAGTAGCTGAAGTCGTGAGACTTCAGAGCAGTGACTGAGCACACAAAACTGAACTCTCACGAGTTCAGCTACCTACACTCAAGGTCTGGGTGGAAAAGAAGAAGAAAGCTTCTTCGTATTGTCGTTGGCTTCGTACAAGTCTAACATCCAGTAGTTCCTTGCCGAAGAATCGCTGCTGTTTGCATTTGGTTTATTGCTAGCAATTGCCCCTTCCAGTACGGCGATCCTTTGGCTGTATAGTTTTTTGTCTTCTTCTGCTAATGTCATCCGCCTGAGCCACGCCATTTCTTCCTCTGCATCTGCCCAACGTTTATATTCAATCAGCGTGGTAATTAAAATAACTCTGCATTCAGTTGATCTCTTATCGAAATTTACAGCTTTCCTCAGGTCAGTTAGAGCTGCTTCAGTTTTATTCAACTCCTTATTCAGTCTGGCTCTAAATAACAACAAACTTGTTGACCGGCATTCATATTTCCAAGCCAGATCACAGTGCTGGACTGCTTCTTCCAATTCTCTCTTTGTCGCTGTACCATTCTCTCGAATGATTGCCGCACACAGAAAATGTGCATGGCCACGTAAAGACTCAAGTTCTTCTTCATGTTGCATTGCTCTCTTGATGATTTGGTACCCAGCCGGAATTTGACCTGATTTGATCAGTGCGATACCACGCCTATAGAGCCCATACGCAGTCAGGCGGTTGTTTCTGTATAGCAGCTCAGAATTGAAGAGAACTGTGGCCCAATCACTTTGACGAAATGCTGTTTCTATTGACTGATCTAATTGCTCGTCGCTCCACTTCTCAGACTCAATCCAATCCGCTTCAGCACCTTTTGAATTGCGCAGCATTCCACGAGTCATGGAACGAAACTTCCATAACGATTCGTTCTGAGGCTCGAGCCGCAAAGCTTCAGTGAAGGACTGCTCTGCTTGCAAATACTTGCCATCGAATGCGTACATCAGTCCCTGACGGTGGAGCATATCCGGGTAAGAGAGACTATTTGTAACGCCCAAACCAAGCAGCGATAATGCAAGAAGAAGCCCGCACATGTTTCTTTCCTCCAGCAGAACTCTATTTCCGCCTCGGAATGTAACAATTCCGCAGAATCTGTCAGCCCGAATATGATCTAACGTGTAACTGAACTCTCACGAGTTCTGCTACCCTGCTAAGATAGGAATGGCCAGTAGCTGAAGTCGTGAGACTTCAGAGCAGTGACTGAGCACACAAAACTGAACTCTCACGAGTTCAGCTACCTACACAGGCAACCCATGCGACGAGTGAAGAACGGCGGCGGTTGGAGAGCGATCAAGTATTCGTTCACCATGGCCAACAAGGTGGGCTGGTGGAAGTTCTGGAAAGCGATGCGCTCGCAGAACGCGTGCAAGACCTGCGCCGTCGGTATGGGCGGGCAGCGTGGCGGTATGGTCAATGAAGCTGGACACTTCCCCGAGGTGTGCAAGAAGTCATTCCAGGCGATGATCTCCGACATGCAGGGGGCCATCAAGCCGGCGTTCTTTCAAGAGTACAGCATCGCCAAGCTCAAGACGCTCTCGCCCCGTGAACTCGAAAGTTGTGGCCGACTCAGCTTCCCGGTCATCGCTACCGCAGGTGCGACGCACTATCAGCCCATCACCTGGGATGAAGCGCTCGGCAAGCTGGCTTCTCAACTCAAACTCGCCGGGCCAATGAAGTCGTTCTTCTACGCCTCGGGGCGATCGTCGAACGAAGCGGGATTTCTGCTCCAACTCTTCGCCAGGCTCTTTGGCACCAACTATGTCAATAATTGTTCGTACTACTGCCATCAAGCCAGTGGCGTGGGGCTGAGTTCCAGTCTCGGCACAGGCACCGCCACGGTTTCACTGGAAGACCTCGAACGTGCCGACTTCGTCATGCTGCTCGGTGGCAACCCGGCGTCGAACCATCCCCGGTTGATGCGGTCGTTGATGCAAGTACGGCGAGCAGGCGGGCAGGTGATTGTCATCAACCCAGTCAAGGAACTGGGGCTGGTGAAGTTCCGCGTCCCCAGCGATGTTCGAAGCATGCTCTTCGGCTGCGAAATCGCCAGTGTATATCTCCAACCCCATATCGGCGGCGATGTCGGTTGCCTCGCCGGCCTGGCCAAGGCGATCCTCGAAGCGGGCAAGCAGGATACCGCCTTCATCAACCAAGCCACCGAAGGCTTCGCTGAGTTTGAGCAGCACATCAAGAACCTCACCTGGCAGGAGATCGAAACACAATCGGGTATCAGCAAGGCTGGCATCGAAGAAGTCGTGAAGCGGTATCTGAAATCGGAACGAGCCGTCTTCGCCTGGACGATGGGCATCACGCATCATCTGCATGGCGTCGATAACGTTCGCAGCATTGTCAACGTCGCCCTGCTGCGGGGCATGGTCGGCAGGCCCAATGCAGGACTACTCCCCATTCGTGGTCACAGCAATGTGCAGGGCATCGGTACCGTCGGCGTCACCCCCACGCTCAAGGCTGGCATCATCGAACGGATGGTGAAGCGGCTTGGTGTGCAGCCACCCACGCAACCGGGCCTCGATACGATGGCCTGCATGCACGCTGCGGACCGCGGAGAACTGACGACAGCATTGTGCCTTGGAGGCAACCTCTACGGCTCCAACCCGGACAGTGCTTTCGCCCATCGTGCCCTGGAGAAGTTGCAACAGATCACCTACATGAACACGACGCTCAACACCACCCACGCCTGGGGCCTGGGGCAGGAGACGATGATCCTCCCCGTGCTGGCCCGCGACGAGGAGCCGCAGCCAACGACGCAGGAATCGATGTTCAACTTTGTGCGTTACTCACAAGGCGGCCCGAGCCGAGTGCCGGAGGCCCGCAGCGAAGTAAGCATCCTCTCAGAACTGGGCCAGCGAGTGCTCTCCAACACGCCCGTCGATTGGAAGAGCATGGAAAGCCATCGGTCTGTCAGGCAACTGATGTCGGAACTCATCCCTGGCCTGGAACCGATCAATGCCATCGATGATGACAAGAAAGAGTTCCACATCCCCGGCCGCATCATTCATACACCGGTGTTCCCGACGCCCTCTGGCAAGGCCCACTTCCACCCTGCCCCCCTACCGAAGCAGGAAACTCCAGCCGGTTCGCTGCGCCTGATGACCGTCCGCAGCGAAGGCCAGTTCAACACCGTCGTCTACGAAGAAGAAGACCTCTACCGTGGCCAGGAACGAAGAGATGTGATCCTGCTGCATCAGGACGATATGCAGCGGCTGGGATTGCAGGAAGATCAAAAGGTCACCGTGCGATCTGCGACTGGGGCAATGCACAACATCCTCGTCCGCCCCTTTGATATCCGTGCAGGCAATGCCTTGATGTACTTCCCCGAAGCGAACGTGCTGGTACCCAGCGGCGTTGATCCCTACTCGAAGACCCCGGCGTTCAAGTCGATTGCAGTGACCGTGGAAGCGGAGATGGAGGGGTTGGTGACAGCAGAGGCGCTGGGGGAGAAGCTGCGGGGGAGGCAGCAATAGTTGTGAACTTGATCGCGAAGCTCGCTGAAAGTCTACTCTGCTTTAGTGATCATTTTATTTACTGTTGTTTTTTTTGTCAGCCTCCGAAGCAGCACATAGACTCCATAACCAATCCATGCTAGATAAGCGATGATCAGGAGTATTGCAACGCCGCTTGCAATCCAATTGGTAAAGAGCAACAAACCGCCAAAGTAGCAAACGAACATAACCAATTGGATCTGTGTATTGTAGCGCGTGCATTTCCGATCTAAGAAGCACCAGGATACTGCCATCCACAAAATCAAGACAATGACCATAAATGAATATTTGCGTCCGGTCTCGTCTCGCCACATGACAAAAACGCCCTCGGCACCGCTATAAGTGCCAGCAACATAAACAGTGAGAAGAACAACGAGTAACGTGCCAGGCCAAGCTTTTTCGAAATAGTTCAAAATGATCTGTTTAGTGGAAAGTCCAGCTCTGACCAAATAGCCAGCAATCAACGATTGATAGATGGCAAGGGAAGAAAACAACACCAAAGTGTAGGTAACGCCAAGCCACAGTCCGGAGATGATTCCAGTGATGATCTTATCAAGCATCGAAACAAACAAGTATGCAAACTTATCTTCCTCAGACATCTTTTGCATTGCCGAATTCTGCATAAATAAAAGGTTGCGCGCCTCAGCCGCTTTTTGTGGGTTTTCTGTCGCGATTAGAGCCATGCTTCGCAGGGTAACGAAGGTCGGTGAAATAGTGCTGTTTACGAGCCAGGCGGGACCAGCAGCGGTGAGATAGAGAACCATGCCAAACACCAATCCATACGCCAGACCAGCAGAAAGCTCATTGTCTGATGATTTTCTTGGGATAACCAACGTCACGACCAAGCCACCACAACCGTAGATCAGGGTAAGGAGGGTGATTGTTACATAAGGAAGGTTTAGCCAACTAAGCAGGACGCTATCCCACCAATTCCAGGCGATATACCACGGGCGTTCCTGTCCGGTTTTTTCGAGTGAGATGGCAAGTGTTTGGAGATAGCTTTTGTCGTAATCAAATACCTTGTTATTTTGTCCAATGCCTTGCTTGAGATAAATAATACCCGTAACAGCCCCCAGCAACGTAGCAGTAAAAATGACAAGGAGAGTTTGTTGAACGTTGCGTTTCAACCAGCGCCAGAATGCTGTGATTCCCGACAATGGTTTAATAGAAATCGAATCTCCGTTGATCCAGTTGGTCAGGTCTTGGGATAATGCGGTGGGAGATGAGTAACGATTGTTTCTGTCTTTCTCCAGACACTTCATGACAATGGCATCCAGTTCACCGGAAATCGTCGAAACGAGCTTTCTTGGTTCGGTCTTTCGCGATGCAGCAATGGCAGGCAGTTCATCGGACGACTGTAGCCTGGTACTTGGTTTTTGTGGTTCAACTTCACGAATGATCCTTAGAATCTCATCGAACGCAGCGCTCGCCAATAGTCTTCTTGAGAAAGGCGGTGAACTGGCAAGAAGTTCATACAACACAACGCCAAGAGCATAGATGTCAGCCCGCGTGTCGATGTCTAAATTATTTAATTCCGCTTGCTCCGGTGCCATGTATTCCAATGTGCCGACAATACTTCCGACGGAGGTATGAAGTGTTCTGTCAGTCAACTTTTGATGGAGCGCCTTGGCAACGCCGAAATCAATGATTTTTGCGCACGGTTTCCCATCTACCAAGCCCACCAGAATGTTGGATGGTTTCAAATCACGATGAATAATACCCTTCTGATGGGCATGTTCGACTGCGTGGCACACTGAAACGAAAAGTTCAAGGCGTTGCTCGAGTGTCAGATGATATTGATCACAATACTTAGTGATGGACAGTCCTTTAACCAGTTCCATAACAAAATATGGCTGACCGGATTGTGTCATTCCTCCATCAAGCATCTTTGCAATATGCGGGTGATTCATCATCGCCAGGGCTTGCCGCTCTGCCTCGAACCGAGCGATGACTGCCCGGGAATCCATGCCTGGCTTGATCAGTTTTAGCGCCACTTCCCTCTTGACAGGAGACACTTGCTCCGCAACATAAACAGTTCCCATTCCACCTTCGCCCAATTGTTCAATCAATTTGTAACGACCGGCGACCATGAAACCTATTGAGATCTCTGGTCCATATTCCTCAGTAGCCTGCATGTTACTTGGCACAGAATTGTCCATTCCCTACCATCGGAATGATGGTAGGGATCAGTTGATGTAATAAGGTTTAGTCAAGAGCCCTTAGGATAATCCAGCTTGTGAGCCATGCTACCATAAGCCGATAGGAGTGCAAGGAGGTACGGAACATGTCGAAGGGCTTCAACCGAAATCAATAACGCAGAAACAAAACAATTCCCGTGGTCGGGTGCCTGGACGTTCGATTTGAAGAAGTGCCACGGATATTGATTTACTCATCTCTTTCGTGACCGCGTGCAATCGCGATGAAGTCTCCACGCACATCTTCCCATAACCTGTCATCCTTCTAAGCAGCCCTCGAAGAGGGCGACCCGATAGTAGCTGGCTGGGTTAGCTGCCAGAAGAAAGACGAACGAACCCAGAGCCTCTGTTAAGGGACGACTGGAATCTGCACGCACTCCCATCGCCCCTTATCAGGGGCTCTCCACATCCCCTCATACTTCCCCCGGCAGTTCGCGCTGCCGGCTACTTCCCAACGCCCTCTATCGGGGGCTCATTCCTGCCGCCAGCCAAGTGATCCAGTACCAAGACTTATATCGGCCCAGCTACGTCCGAGGCCCCGAAGGAATCCTCATCGGCCTGGCGCATGAACTCAAGACGAAGACTTATCGATAAGCACTTGCTTCGCCCGCATCATTCAACTCAAAAACCGTGGCAGGCTACTGGTAATCCGGATGATCCTTCTTCACGCAACCGACATCGTCTGCGCAACAGGTTATACAGGAGTACTTGCATAACCCTGCATTGCTTTCGTACACCCATTGTGGATAATCCGTCCTTCACGGAAGTTATGCAAATCTCAGTAGAATGATTGGTTGGAGGTTAACCTGTTGAGTAATGTAGGTCGGAGCATAGATGATACGCACGACATGCTGGTTCTCATAAAGGGAACACAGGTGCAGAAGTATTGCATCCTGCAGCGGATTAGCGCAGGAGGCATGGGCGAAGTATTTCTGGCCGAAGATACCAAACTGAAGCGTCGCGTGGCCCTGAAGTTTCCACTGGCAGGTATGGACGCCACGGTGTATCGCCGATTCATGAGAGAAGCCGAGGCTGTTGCGCGTCTGAACCATCCGAATGTAGTGACGATTCATGAAGTCGGGGAATGTCAGGATCGGCCATTTTTGGTAATGGAGCACATTGAGGGCGAGTCGTTGCGGAGCTTATGCCAGCGGGAACGGCTCGGCGTGGCTCGGATTCTGACACTGATGGCGGACATCTGCGCGGGGCTGGCGGCGGCGCACGAGAAAGGGATCATTCACCGCGATATCAAACCGGGCAATATCGTGATCGATCACCGCGGCACGCCTAAACTTCTGGATTTTGGAATGGCGACGTTGGCGGGTGTGGAACCGCTCAGTCGGCCGGGATCTCTTGTCGGCACCATCCGATACATGTCTCCGGAACAGGTGCGTGGCGAGCCGGCAGATCAACGTTCCGATCTATTCGCGCTGGGTGTGATGCTGTACGAATTGCTCTGTGGTCGTCCGCCGTTTGATGGTCCCACCGAAGCAGCAACGCTGCATGCCATACTGAGCCATACGCCACCTTCGATAATCGAAAGTCGTGCCGACGTTCCCAATACGGTAGAAGGAATGGTTTTTCGCTTGCTGGAGCGAGACCCGGCCCGGCGCTTCCAGTCTGTAGTGGAACTGCGAGATGCGCTTCTGCAAGTGATGACGCACGACCAACAGACGGCATCTGCGGTAACGAGTCCAATGAAGTCCATCCTGGTGCTGCCGTTCGAGAACCTGAGTGGAGACCGGGATGATGTCTATTTTTCCAATGGATTGTCAGAAGAGATCATCACCGATCTTGCGAAAATCGAGGGAATTGAGGTGATCTCGCGTAAATCGTCGATGCTGCTGGCGGGAACACAGAAAGATATACCGACACTGGGCCGGGAGTTCGCGGTGCAGTACGTGCTCAGCGGGAGCGTGCGCCGGGCCCAGCAAAGCATCCGCGTCAATGTAGAGCTGGTCGAGGCCAGGCATGATCGTCAGCAGTGGGCGGAGCGCTACTCCGGCACCCTGGAGGATGTCTTTGAGATCCAGGAGAAGATTGCCCGTGCCATCGCCCAGGCACTCAAGGTTCGGTTAAGCACATCGGCAATAAACGCGCTGGCTCGACGGAGCATCCGCAACACGCAAGCACACGATCTATTCCTGCGTGCCAGGCAGGAGTCGACGCGCTGGACGCGTGATGGACTGGATCAGGCGCACCGGTTCCTGGAGGAGGCGCTGCGGCTGGAGCCGGAGAGCGCCGTGCTCCATGCAGCCCTGGGGAACAGCTATTACAACTACGTCAATTTGGGGTTTCATCAGGAGGAGTCGATCTCTCTCGCGCTGGCTAGCGTGGAGAAGGCGCGGGCACTCGAGCCGGATTCGCTGGATGCGTTGCGAATGCTGGGAGTCATTCAGTGCTCCCTGTTGGGTCAAGCTCAGGAGGGGCTTCGCCATTTGCTGCAGGTGCTTCAAGCTTCGCCTCAGGATACGGAGGCTATGCAATGGGTTATCATTACAGCCGGTTTTCGGGGCAAGCCCGACCTGGGAGTGCAATGGGCAAAGCGTTTGGTTCGTGCCGAACCATTTATTGCCCTGAACGAAGTGTACTTGGCGTGCGCGCACTTCTTTCGCGGCGATTTTGCCAAGTCCCATGAACTGGCCAAAGTGGTATTCGATCGCGAACCTGCTAACGCACTCGTCCAATTCATGATGACATTGATCCTGCTTTACCGGGGCCAATATGAGGAAGCGCGGACTTGTGCGGCGTTGATCGAATCTCGGCAGGCTTTGGGCATCCTGGATCGCCTCGTCGTCGCGCTGGTGTCTGCCCAGCAAGGTCGGCGCGACAAGGTACAGGCCATGCTTACCGAGGAATGCAAGACCAGCGCGCGGCGTGACTTGCAGTATCCCTGGCATATCGGTACGGCCCTGGCCATGCTGGGAGAGTATGAGGAAGCCATGCAGTGGATTGAACTGGCAGTGGAGAACGGTTTTGCGAATCACCGGTTTCTCGAGGAATTTGATCCGTTTCTTGATCCCCTGCGGAAGGATGCACGGTTTGAGAAAGTCGTTGCAATTGCGCGGGATGAAGCGATGACAGCATGAGGACGGGTAGTAGTTTCTCCTCAACCAGGTATCCGGATCATACAAGATTGAGGAGTTGTGTCAGGGTCGTGTGGTACTCCATTCGACCCTGTCCTGCAATTGATATTCCCATGAAACAGGGTCGAAACTGAGCACAGTTACGACCCTGGCACGGCTCTGAAAATGTTTCATGTAGCCCTCGAAGAGGCAGACCCGGTGGTGGCTGGGTTTACTGCCAGAAGAACTTCCATCACCCGTGCTAGGGGCTATCCAAACCTTTCCCGGCAACTCGCGCTGTCAGCTACTTTCCAACGGCCCCTATCGGGAGCTAATGTTTCTCGATCAATACTTCCCCAGCACCGCCAATACTTCCGTCTGCAACTCCCCGCCCGTCACATGCACCTTGCCTGCACCATCGATGTAGACATCCACTTCAAGCCTTACGCCGAACTCGGACAAGTAGATGCCAGGCTCAATCGAGAAGCAGGTGCGGCGCATGATCTTTCTCTGATCCTGCGTCTCGAGGTTATCGATGTTCGCTCCGTTGCCATGCACCTCCTGGCCGATGCTGTGGCCGGTGCGATGGACGAAGTACTCGCCGTAGCCGGCTTTCACGATAACATCCCTGCAGGCCTGATCGACTTCCCAGCCATGCAGCACCTTGCCGGCACCGAGGGTATCCTTCACCTTGGCGATGGCTGCGTCACGGGCTGCTGCCACGATCTTGAAGATCTTCGTGTACTTCTCCGGCACGGTCTTGCCGACGTAGCCGACTCGGGTCAGATCGCTGTAGACCGACCGTGGCTTCTTCATCTTGGCCCAGAGATCGATCAGCACGAAATCGTTCTCTTTGATCGGAGAATCGCCGGTATCGAAGTGAGGATCGCCACTGTTGGCATTCACACCGACGATGGGGGGTGAGTAGGTGGTCATGCCGACCGATTCGAAGTAAGCCATGATCTTCTGCTGTACTGCCCGCTCGGTCACGGAGCCCTTGCTCCGCACTTCATCAGCAAGGAACTTCCAAGCGACGCCATAGGCAGCATCGGTGAGTTTGGCAGCGTCGAAGTGCATCTTCTCCTGCTGATCGTCCCAGGTGGCTTCGAAGGCCTGGATCAGATCGCCGGAACCGAGTACCTCAGCACCGAAGGAACGTACCAGTTCGATGGTGCCTGCATCAACTTTGGCGATGTAGGGCAAGGCATTGCGGGGTGAATACTCCATCGCCACCTTCTTGGCGCTACCCACCAGGTGCTTCATGCCTGCTTCGTACTGCTGCCAGGGGAGGTAAACCGTCTTGTCGTTACCGGGTAGATGATCGAGGGCAGTCGATTCGATGCGATGCACCAGCTTGCGTGGTTCACCATTGGCAGGGACGAAGTAGGCCCACCGCCTGCTACTCATCTTGCCGGCAGGCATACCGAGGATGCGTTGGGCAAGAATGTTGTTGCCCCGGAAGTCGCACATCAGCCAGCCATCGAAGCCCTGTTCGGTGATAGCCTTCTGCACTGCTGGTAGATCGAACATGTGTCAGCTCCCGTTGAGATCGTAGTTAGCGTCACTGTATGGCGCATCCATCTTGTAGCCAGCCGGGCGGAACTCTGCTCGTAGAAATGGGTTTAATTATCAACGACAGCATTCCACATCCTGGTGAAATCCATGTTCTCTCGATTGTTCGTTCTTGCGATCTGCATTGCCTTGCCACGTATCACGCTTAGTCAAGAGATGAAGACCCACGACTGGACTGTCGATGGCGTCAAGCGGCAGGCCATCATCAAGCTGCCCGCTAAGAAGAACACCGGCCCGGTTCCGGTGATACTCTGCTTCCATGGCCACGGCGGCAATATGCAGAACTATGCCCGCAAGGACTTTCAGAAGTATTGGCCAGAAGCGATCATCGTTTCACCACAGGGTCTGAACACGCCCGGCATCATCAGCGATCCTCAGGGATTGAAGCCTGGCTGGCAAAAGTCCGTCGGCGATCAGAAAGATCGTGACCTGCACTTTGTCGATGCCATCCTTAAGACACTGCGGGAAGAACATCAAATTGATGACAACCGTATCTATGTCACCGGCCACTCTAACGGAGGCGGCTTCACCTATCTGCTGCTCGTCGCCCGGCCCCATGTGTTTGCCGCCTTTGCCCCCTCGGCTGCTGGCTCCGCGGCTCTTCGTAATCCCAGCGGCTATGCACCGGCACCTATCTTTCATCTTGCCGGCGAGAAGGATAATGTCGTTCCTTTTGAGTTTCAGAAACGGACTATCGAAACAGTCAAGAAGCTCAATCAATGCGACGATGCAGGAAAGGAATGGGCTCCCAAATGCAAGCTCTACGAATCCAAGACCCACGCCCAGGTGGTCAGCTACATCCACGGCGGTGATCATGCCTATCCCAACGAGGCGAATGCGCTGATTGTGAAGTTCTTCAAGGAGAACCCAAAGAACGATAGTACGAAGCGTTAGAGAGTTGAGTATGCGATCGCAACCACACCCCGACGGAGCGGCTGTGTTGTTTGTCAACCGTTTTCTTGTTT
>DAOMFV010000113.1:0-17257 GCA_035430005.1 Gemmatales bacterium | reverse complement strand
GCCCGTTGCCTGGAACGCTCCTCTCTCCTCTTGCATCGAAGTATCGCCATTTGACAACAACGTTGCAGCCTCATTCAATGGCTCGGCCGGCTGCTTCACGATGGTAGGCTGTTCGTGGTCGAAGGGATCATGCATTGCTATTATCCATCATTCATTACTTGATGGATACAGTTGTAACCGATGGTTGGACGGAATCCAAATGTCTTCCGGGGAGCAAACTAAAGCACTGTAGGGTCACGAGGATTATCTCGTGACCTATGCCACACCCATCACGGCCCCCCGCGCAAAATAATGTATGCAATCTCCAAATCGTGTACGCTATAGAGTAACAGGTTTCAGGATCGATACATGCTGATGGCGTCTTTGTCTACGCTGCTTGCGCCGATGTTCACCCGGTTGAGGAACCAGCCGACGAAGATGGATTCGGATGGCGAACTCCTGAGGGCGTTTTCTCGAACGGGCAGCGAGGCGGCTTTTGAAGAACTGGTTCGTCGGCATGGGTCGCTGGTGCTTGGCGTCTGCCAACGTATGCTGACCCATCACCACGACGCGGAAGACGCGTTCCAGGCGACCTGGATCGTCCTGGCGAAGAAGGCACGCTGCATCCATCGTCCGGAACAACTGGCTCATTGGCTGTACGGCGTGGCCCGACACGCTGCGCTCAACGTCCGCAAGATCCGAAAACGTCGCACGGTTCGAGAACAGGCTATGGGAGAATCGACGGACGTGGCCGATTATCGCTCTACTTCCTGGAACGAGACCCGTCCGGTGCTTGACGATGAAGTGGCCAGGCTGCCCGAGAAATATCGGTTGCCCCTGCTGCTCTGCTGCCTGCAGGGGTACAGCCATCACGAAGCGGCCCGGCAACTGGCCTGGCCCATCGGGACTGTCGCCGGCCGGCTCTTTCGAGGCAAGATGCTGCTGAAGAAACGGCTGCTGAAGCGAGGCATCGTGATCACTCCATCGGTCTTATCCGTGTGCATGGCTCAGGATGCGCTGGCTGCCATGCCCTCGGAAACGCTGGTGGCATCCACGCTGGGGCAACTGTTCGCCAAGAGTTCAGTCGGCATCGGGGGGGCGGCACCGTCCCCGGTTCTGCTGACGATCGCTCAGGGTGTGGTGAACGACTTGTTCATGACGAAGGTCATGCAGGCTGTGGTCATCCTCTCAGGAGTTGCTTTAGCCTGTGCCGGGGCGGGGTTCGGCTTGCTCGCTCTCTCGAACCATTCGACGTCGACTCCTCAGGCTCGCCAGTGGTCGACCACGGCTCCGCTCCCTGTGGGCAATCCTCGTTACGTACCACTGCCAGCTGATCCCCAGGCGGTGGTGCTGCGGATGACCCAGACCGATAGCGAAGGGAATAAACCCGATTCCGAGCTCGTCATCCTGGCTAATGGCCGAATCCGGGGCACAGTCTACGACGTTGGGCTGGATAGCGTGATCCCCCTTGAGGATCGACTCAGCCCCCAGGAATTGCAGGATCTCATGCAGTTCGCCGTCCATGATCAAAAGGTCTTTTCGCTGGATGGCCGAGCGACCTGGAAGAAGCTGAAACAGGAGTATGAGTTTGAAGGCGATCTGCGGGCGCCCACCGATACGATGGTCACCTCGCTGGAAGTGCAGACAGCCGATCAACAGCATCAACTGTGCTGGAGTCAGCTTGGTTCCACCGAAGCGTGGTTCGCGGAGGTGCCTGAGGTTCGTCGGCTGATGGCCATCTACCGCAGGCTGCGTCACCAGTTGACCCTGATGCATGCGGGCGGCGAAGCGAAAGTCAGTCTCATTGTTCGTGCGGTCAACGACGAACTGAAGAAGGCGAATTATCGGCTGGCTGAGCTGGAGTGCAAAGACCTGATCCAGTTCTCTCCCGGCGAGGACGGCATGCCGGATCGATGGGGCTTCACCCGGGGAAACATGTTCTACGATTCGGACCACTTTTCGGTCAGCTGTGAAATCCGGCCTGATGGCCGTGTGTCTATCGAATCCTGTTCTTTTGGTCAATCGACGGTGCGGCCGACGATGAAGCGTCGTGAAAGTCCGCGACCGCCGACGTAACAAATCGAATTGGCTCCTCCCCTTGCCAAGGGGAGGTTGGGTGGGGTTCTTTCATGTCGCTTAACCCCCTCTAACTCCCCCTTACCAAGGGGGAGAAAATACGTCTTCCATTCACAACCCTTCCCGCAAGAGGAGAGTCGCTATGCGCCTGCGCATCGTTCCCCTGGTATTGGCTTTGGTTTTCAGTCATCTGTTGCTGGGCGTTCTTCCAGCGCAGGTCACCCCCATCGGCCCGTTTACCGGCACAGCGACCGAGGGCTTCAACGTCCTGCCGTTCGATCCCTCGTACCAGCAATACTCCATCATGGGGGGGCTGGGGCTGGTCAAAAATATCTTTTCTGGCGGAGCCTTGAAGTATGAAGCATCCTCCACTCGTGGCGGCGATACGGTGACTCCCCGCACCGGGGTAACCTTTGGCGGACAGATCGGCGTCTCGGAGTGGACCTTTACTCAGCCGCTCTTCAAGTTCGGATCCTACTGGGAAAACAACAGCCGGTTCGATGGCGCTGTCGCTACTTTTTATGACACCGCCAACAATCTCGTGGCAACTCTCAACCTTAATGATCCCAAAGATGCTCAAGCCTGGACCTGGAACGGCTGGCAGTTTTCTGTGCCGGTGAACAGGTTCGTGATCACCGGCAACGACACAGTCTTCTTTGGCGGTTTTATCTGGTGGGACGATGCGACCGCCATCTTTGCCACCGCGGTGCCGGAACCATCGAGTTGGATGCTGATAGGCGCCCTGGCGCTTGGCTTGACCGGCTACGGAGCCTACCGCTATTGGGAATCGGTTCGGCAGAAGCGTGTGTGGGGTGGTTAGGCTTTCGGTGGTGCTTTTGTTTTACTGCTAGGCGACACGACTTCTTTGAGACCAGTTAGACGCTTCCCTGTTCGTTCCAAGCTCTCCATTTCGATTCAGGCTATTTCCTCTTTGTTGCCGGTATTCGGTTGCATTCCCCTTGATCTAAGATAAATTGACGTACGCCTATCAAGGCTTGTGGATCAGGAAATGATACCCGCAGGGACCACCATGAATCTCACCAGGGTTTGGAAATACATACTGCTTTTGAGTTTGACGCTGTTCACTGCCAGCTTGGCCCAGGCTCAGACTCAGACGCTCTATGGTGCAACCTCCACAGGTGGAACGGGTGGTTTGTTGGTTACTCTGGACCCCCTTACCGGTTCTGCCGCTCTCGTTGGCCCTCTGCGAAGCGCTGCGAATAGTCCCTATTCGCTCACCGGCCTCGTCTTCGATCCTGTCTCAGGCGTTCTCTACGGAGCCACCACCCCCAACTCTTCGACCGCTCCCAGTTCGCTGGTCACCGTCGACCCAGCCACCGGGCAAGTGACTACGATAGGCAACTTCGGTTTGCCCAATGGCAGCTTCGGTGACATTGCTTTTGATCGAGTGACCGGCGCCCTGTATGGAACTCGTACTAATGGCGGCGACCTGTATACCATCAATCCTGTTACCGGTGCCGCCACGCTGGTCGGGCCGTTCGGTGGGGAGGTTGGCTCCAGCGGGCATGGCCTGGCGATGAGCTACGCCAATGTGCTGTTCACCGTTCCTGATGGAAACAGACTGTATACCTTCAACACGACGACCGGAGCCGCCACCCCGGGTGCCCTCCTGACGGGCGGCGTTCTCCAGTCACGTAATATCAATGCCATGGACTTCAACGCTGCCAACACGCTCTTTGGCGTGAACAATCAACCTGATAGCGGCTCCATCCCTCACCTTGTGAACATCGATCCTGTAACCGGCGCTATCACCGATATTGGCGCCACGCTTTCCGGGCTCGATGCCATCGCCTTTACTCCCGTGGCTGTTCCTGAACCGGTGACCCTGATTTCCCTCGGCGCCGGTGTAGTGGGGGTGGGGTGCTGCATCTACAAAGTACGCAACCGTCGCCGGTTCAAGAAGAAGGCTCGCACGACAGTGGCTGTGCAAGGATCAAAGTAACAATCGGGTGCCACGGTTTCGGTACTCCGTAACCGTGTCTGAGTCTTGCTCCCTGCAACACCGTTACGGAGTACTGAAACGGTGACACCAACCACTTTATGCTTCCTGATAGCGCCCAGGGGCATAGCGTGAAGCCAGCAGCCCCGTCGCTTTTTCCACATCAATCTTCTGCACCAGTACGCCCTCCTCTCCATAAGGCAGGAATGCCTGGCACTTCCCGTTTGGATCGATGAGACAACTCGCCGATTCCTGATAGCGGAAAGCATAGTTGACGCCGGCGAAGTAGATGGTGTTCTCCAGGGCCCGGCACATGATCGCCTTTTCGTAATAGGGGCTGGTGACCGCGCCCCACTCTTTCAAGAGAACGCCGGTCTTGTCGCTGCCGGTGCAGTGGGGATGAAAGACAATCTTCGCCCCGCGCACCGCTGCCCAGCGCACCGTTTCCGGGTAGCGAAACCCCTCGTGACAGATAACGACGCCAAACTTCACGCCGTTGACTGAAAAGATCTGGCGAGTGTCGCCGGGTACATAGAGCGGCTGCTCGCTGGGGTCGAGCTGGTTTTTGGTTTGGATGCCCAACTGTTCACCCTGAGCATCGAAGACCGCCGCCACAATCTGCCTGCCAACTTCGGTGATCCGTTCCATGCCCATGATGGTGGCTATTTCGTGCGTTCGTGCCAGGCGGGCCACCTCACGCATCACCCGTTGCTGCTCGGTCACATCATAATGCGGCACTTCAAAGTCGAGCCCGCGCAGCCCGGGCAGATACGCTTCGGGAAAGCAGACGATCTCGGCTCCCTGGGACGAAGCATCCGCCACCAGCCGCTGGACCTTGTCGAGGCCGTCATCAATAGAGGTTGCTACACGAGGGGTGGCGAGGGCAATGATCATGTGTCATCTCCGGTCTGCTTTACCCCTCCCCTGGTCTGGCTCCCCTCTCCCCTGGAGGGAGAGGGGCTGGGGGTGAGGGGGTAGGGTGCAATCGCATGCCTCCCTCGCTTCGCTTCAGGCTCTTTCCTACCATCATTTCTTCACCACCACCCAATCGATCAGAAACGTCTTGTTCTTGTTGTACATATACGACGTGGACGAGTTGGGCCCGATGGAAACATCGATCAGCGTGGCATCGAAGCCATCTGAGGCCTTCTTCCAGTAGGGAACAAAGAAGGGAAAGCCTCCTGTGGGGAAGCGGTGGGTGAGCAGCACGATGTAGTCCTCGCCCAGTTTCGCTGCCACCTCGGCACTGAGCTTTACCCGAACGTTGGTGGCATTGTCCTGCACCGCTCCCATCGTGAACGTCGCTGTTCCCGCAGCGATGATGCGAGGCGTCTGGATGGCTGCGACTTGCGTCTTGAGCGACGCTACCTGTTGTTGCAACTGCTTCACCGCGTCGGCCAGGCCGGGCGTGGCCTTTTCCTGTTGTTGGTCGGAACTGGACCACACGAGCGGCACCAGGATCACCATGGCGATGACAGTTGCGAACAAAAATCTCGAATAGGCAGGCATCTGCTTCATCTGTTACTCTCCTCGGGCGAACATGGTTCTGTCTTCCAGTTTGAACATTGGTTCGGAAGTGTCAAGCAAATAGCACTGGCAGCACATTCTCCTGGTATTTCCGAAAGGCGCTGCAAGGTTGCCCACCATCATGGTTATTTCAGAGTAGCGGCAGGGAGAAGATCACCCCCTGCTCCACTGGTCAACCCATCCATTAAAGAGACACTTCCCTTCACCGGGGTTTTCCCATGGCAGAGAGCGTATCAGATTCAGTCCTCAATAGCATCTACTTCGCCTTCACGGGCGACAGGTTACTCAGCCTGGGTTCCTTGCCGGGCAGCGAAGCCCAACAAATCAGGGCAGTCCACCAGACGGTGCGACAACAGCTCCAGGCCAGCGGCTGGCTCTATTGCGTGAACAACTGGTGGTGGCAGGGCGCGTGTGTGCAGGCTTCGGAAAACCGGGCCATGTACCTGGCCCCGCATCTGCCCTGGAACTGGACGATCACATCCTGCACGCACTTTACGAAGATGCACACTTTCAACGTGATGTACTACACCTCAGCCAACGGCAATACCTACTACTGGCGGGTGGATAACTATGTCGCCGCTACCATTCTCATTGATTACCTGGGAACTAGCCTGCCGTGGTGGATGTACAAAACGCTGGGAAACAACGAGTATGTGGGCACGAAGCCGGGACGATGACATCAGCCCCACTGGGCCAACTCCACCGTCACATCTTCCGGGCCGTAGACGAACACCAGCTTTCGGTTGTGGAAGTTCATCACTTCGTTGCGGAGCGAGAACCCCGCTGCTTTCAACTTCGCCACCTCTGCGTCGAGGTCTTCGACGGCAAAACAGATGTGATTGAACCCGAGCTTGTTCAGCTTTCGGATGTTGGGGTCAACGATTACTTCGGGGTGATGGTACTTGAGTAACTGCACTTCGGTGCGGGGCATCACGTTCGGCAAATACAACGTCACATGCTTCGCTTCGATGCCGGGCACTCCCATATATCCATCGAACGGCGGCCCGGCGATCACCACCGACTTGTCTTCGACAAACCCCAGCACCCCAAAGAACCGCCTGGCCGCTGCCACATCCCGCACCACGATGGTGACGTGGTCAAAGTTCTTCACCATGATTGCAACTCCTTGTTCCCGTACCTCACTCAATCACCAGTCTCTTCAGCACCGCCTGCCCATCGCTGGTTACCGCAATTTCCGCAGAGAGTGTTCTGGCGCGAACCGCCTCCTCGTATTTTCGTCCCTTGCCTTCCTGAACAAAGTACGACTCGATGCCATACTCGATGCGGCCAAAGTCGGTGAGGGTGCCTCGTAGATATTTCCCACTGCTGGGAGGAGTGTAACTGAACTGGTCGGCATGCCAATGTCTGCCATCAGAGTCTGGCACCAGAGTGACGTACACGGTATTCCCCGTCGATTGCAGTTGCGGTAGCGAGCCAGGATTCGGGAGACCAACGATTCCATTGGGAGGCAGGCGACTGAACGCATAGCTGAGAATGACGTAATCACCTCGGAACATATCACGAGGATCGACCGGTTCCACCTGGACCAGGATCGTTTCCCCCGTCATCAGCGGCGCGACGCGCAGGACGATCATGGCGATCAGGACGATTAACTGCAAAGCGACCGTTGCCAGGAGAATCAAACGCTCATGGCCTTTGATGGCAGTGATCAGGCGGTCGATGGTGCTTTTCGTTTCGGCCACGGGAACAGTGGAATCAGGCATGTCGAGCCCCCTTTCGTTTCCGCCAGAAGAGCGCCACGCCAAAGAGCGCTGCCCCGCACAGGAAGAACATCAACGCTGCTCCCAGCATCCCGCCATAATCGCCGAACAGATCAGCATACCGCAGCACCGCCCAGAGCAGGAAGTAGAACACCCCGGCGGCGAACGGTCGGCCACGATCTTCACGCAAGCCCAGCGTGATCAGCCACAGACCACACCCCAGCATGGCGAGGTTGGCCAGAACCGTCGGCACGATCGCAGCCTGTTCTTTCGAGCCGGAGACCCGACTGATCGATTCCCACAAGGCCAGCGCCACCATCAGCAAGAGCAGCGCCACCGGCAGCCATTGGCGTTGGACCAGTTCCTTCAGTTGCGCGACGAAGGATAGCGGTTCACCTCCGGCTCGTCGACGAATCTGCCAGGTGATTCCAATGGCCAACAGAGACAGAACGACAATTGCCATGGTTTGAATCAGGCCTGCTGTCGAAGGGCCATCACGGAACACTTCTTTGTTGAAGGCGTAGAAGCTGAGTGGCACCAAGGCTCCGCCCGCCAGCAGGATCCCATAGAACCGATAAGTCATCGCAAAGGGGCTGCCCGAACGATGGCTCTCGCTCAAGATCAGGAACAGCGCACCGACAGCACCCACGAAATAAGCCGGGTTCGTTTCCAGCCTCCAGGCGAAGGGCTGCAGTATGACCCACCACGCCAGCAGCGGAGCGTACAAGGCCACCGTCATCGGCGATCGTTTGCGGTAGGCCCAGATCATTCCGGGAATTGCCATCAAGAGCAGGCTATAGGCACCGTTGGGGAAGTAGGCCCACCGGCCAAAGAACCAGCCACCCAGATGGTTGAAGTTCAGGATTTCCATCCCTGCCCAAATGGCGAGCAGCGTCACCAGTAATGCATGAAGAAGCAGGGTATCCAGGCAAAGCGCAAAAGGCAGCACCCCCACTGCCCACCACCATACCCCATCGGGGTAATGAGCATTCAGGTTGAAGATCTGAGCAATCAGAAAGATGCCGGCACCATAGAACATGCACCCCAGAAAGAAGACCAGTTCCGAGACCAAGTGCTTCTTCAGGGTGTACCGAAGGTAAAAGCCCAGGGCATAGGTCCCCAGGATGGTGCCGAAGATGATGACCAGCTTCACAGCAGCCGGCATCGCTTCCCAGTTATAGCCGATGAGCAGCAGCACAGCGAGGGCGACGAGAAGGCCCGATACCGCCATGAGGGTAAACACACCCCGGGAACGCTGGCGATCAGCACTCTCAGAAACAGTTTCATATTGATCGAGTATCTGACCGCTTTGAGAAGCGGTGATAATCGCTTCGGACCGCCAGGCATCGAGCTGGTCGTGCAGCCAATCTCGCTGCTGGGCCGTGATGGAACGTTTGGGCATGTGCATTCCTCTCGGCAGAGGGCCATCGGTACGAAAAAACCATCTCTACAGCATTAAGCGTGAACTAAGAAAGAATATCACGAGCAAAGTATTGATTATTTTCGTGACCAAGCCTGTGGCATATGTTTGCCATGCTAACCGGTGGAAGGTTCCAGTGCCAATGAATAGTATCTGAGCGAAAGTCTTTGCATCTCCACCGGTATGATCTTAAACTCCAGCATCCTTTCAACCGGAAGTCCTTCCATGAAACTCATCGCACGCCTCGGCCTCTATCTCGGCATCCTCGCCCTGTTCTTCGTCGTTGCCGTCGCTGGACAGCAGGGCCCTCTCAAAGACATGAAGTTCAACGAGGTGAAGGAGATCGCTCCCGGCGTCTTCTTCCGCTACTCTTCGATCAGCGCTACCGATCTCACCGTTCCCTTTGGCGGCTCGAACCATGCCTGGGTGATCTTCAAGGATTACGTTGTCGTGATTGATGCCAACTTCCCTAAGGAAGCAGGCGATGTGATTGCAGCCATCAAGAAGACGACCGATAAGCCGATTCGTTATGTGCTCGATACCCATCATCATGGCGACCATGCCTATGGCAACGCTGTGTGGGCGAAGGAAGGGGCCAAGATTGTCGGCCACAGGGCTTGCTCACGCCTGCTGCAAACCAGCGGGCCGAAGCAGTGGGACGATGCCGCCAAGGGGCGCAAGGATGTCGCTGAAAGCAGTCTGAAACAAGTCGACATCAGCTTCGATGACAAGTACGTTCTCGATGATGGCACCCAGCGGGTCGAGTTCCTGTTTCTGGGCCATGCACACACCCCCGGCGATTCGGTTGCTTATCTGCCCAGAACAAGATCGTCTGCACTGGCGATGCCTGCGTCAACGGGGCGTTCAACTTCATGGGCCACTCCGACTCTGCCTCCTGGATCAAGGTCGTTGAGAAGCTGCAAGGCATGGATGTCAACATGGTCGTCCCCGGCCACGGCGCTCTCGCCGACAAGAAGCTGTTCGACAAACAGAAACGCTACTTTGTTGACATGAGGCAGCAGATCAAGAAAGCTATTGATGACGGCAAGAAGCTCGATGAAATCCCCGCAACGCTGGACATGGCCTGGTACAAGGATTGGACCGGCAAAGCTGCCAAGGATATTCGAGACAACATCCGCCACGTTTATGATGAGTTGCAGGGAAAAATTGACCCGACGAAATTGGGGTACGATCTTCGTTCACCGCTGCCATACGGAGTTGGCTACGGGCTGGATTCGCAGGTGACGAGGAGGTTGGGTGTGTCGGATGGTACTCCTTGAGACGCACCAAACGTTGCATGTGGTAGTGGGGCTCGTTTGGGTTCGCGAGTCATATTGTTACGAGCAGGTTTATCGCTCGACCTACGGTACTACGGAAGCACAGCCATGCGAGAACCAGGAACTAAGCGAATCAAACGTGTCAAACGCCGAACAAACGAAGAGGACGAGGACGCCTCATCGTCCTGGTCGTTTGGCGAGTGGCTGGTGTTGTTCATGATCGTAGTCGCTGTACTGTGCATGGTTCTTGGCACTATCCTGCATGGGTTTCCAGGCTGGCCCATGCTGGCTATCGTCAGTTGCCTGGTTTCGGGCATCGGCTTTGTCGCCATCGGCATCGTCGCCGAGTTCGCCTGGATTGAATGGATCATCGGCTTTGCTGACGGCATTATCAGCGGTATCTCCGGCTGGTTCTGGACGCAGCACCTCGGCACGTGGTCTGAAAACATCGGCGAACGCGGCGCTTCGGTGCTTTGGTTGCTCGTCGGTATCCCTACCTACATAGTTGGTTGCCTGATGGCCCTGCGCATCATCCCCGTGTGGTAAAGTAAGCCGCTCCGGTCAGCATGACGAACAGCACTTCAAAAAGCAAGACGTGATGGAAGTTACCATCACGTCTCAGAAAATAACTCGATAACCACTTACGGCTTATCGGGCTTCTTGGTGCCTTCCGTGTCTGAACCGCTCTTATCGCCAGGCTTGGCAGAAGTACCAGGTTTATCCACCGGCTTCTTCGCTTCTTCCTTCGTGGAAGAGGGCTTTTCTTCAGACTTAGTGGATGACTCCGGCTTGCCCTCGGCAGGATCCTTCTTTGCCGGCGGCGCTTTTTCGGGAGCGCCTCCCGCCTGCATGACCTGAAGCTTTTGGCCCTCCGCCAGAGTGACTCGTGGAGGCGGTATGATCATGCTGCTGCGTTCCGTGCAGCCAGGGCATCCCAAGGTTACCAGCGATCCAAACAACAACATCTGAATCGTTCGTAGCAAACGCACGGAGATTCTCCTTCTAGGAATCAAACACTACTCTTGTGCGCTCTTCTTACCCGGATTCTCTTTGCTGACAATCGGTGAAGTCGCTGTTACTTTAGGAGGCGCTATCTGCTGATTATTGCCCGAGCACCCGACAAGCGCAAAACCGAACAGGATGGCGACTGAAAGTAGGACCCGTGCCATGTAGATTCTCCTGGAGTTGAGGGAAAGCATACCGTAAAGAGAAAAAAACGTGGGTAGTAAACATACTACCCACGTCCAGAGTTTATCTGCAATTAATCTAACAGGTTTGACACGTCGTTGTTCAAACCGTCTTGACGACCGGACAACTGCTGGAGCAGGAACCAGTCGGTCGAGGCGATGTTGCGCTGGCAAGTGGCACCAAATCGGACGGTTCCGACGTGGTGATCGGCATAGGCGAACTGAACGCCGGCAACGTGACGAGCACTGTAACGAGGCCAGCCTGCACCAGTGGTGGAGGAATTGTAAACACCTGCACAAGGAACGTTGCCACGGCCCAAGCCGAACTTCGTACCCATGCTGCCGCAACCAAACCAGGACAACATGATGTCGTGAACCAGTGGGCCGGCGCCTTCGCCACCAATGGATTCACCGAACATGAGGGTGTTCGATGTTCCATCCTGAACAGTCAACTGACCTAAGGTCAGCGTGCCGCGGGTGGTCATGATGCCGACATACTGACCCAGGTTGACGTTGCCGAGAGGCCCAATGTCAGATGCCGACAGGGTAGCACCGACACCGTTCGCGCCAGAAACGCCCAGGTAATTGGTCTTACCAACGGGAATGGTCTGGAAAGGAGGCGCGAAGAAACCGATGGAGACAAAGTTCGACACAGGTGTGGTTGAACCCACGACGGCAGGATACTGAACCAAAGCGATACCAACGCCGGTTTGCGGAACAGCTGTGCCTGCGTCATCGGAAGGACACAGGAACATCTTCAATTTGAAGTTGGACAGGTAGAGGTTATAAGGCAGACCGCTGCCATCGGGAGCCGTACGGGCATCATTGTACCAGTTGTTGGGACCACCGGTGGTGACAACAGGAAGGCCGTTGTATGCGAAGGACAAGTACTGTGGATCGATCTGCTTGTAAATGTTGTCGGCTTCCACGTAGGGAAGCAACAGTGCCAGGCAGCCGGCGTATGAGACGTTCTCAAACAGCGGCTGAGGGTTTGCTTTATCGCTTCCCAAGACGCCAGGAGGCAGCTGGTTGAAGTCGTTGTGGTAATTGTGCGCTGCGATAGCAATCTGACGAAGATTACTGGCGCACAACATCTTGTTCGCAGCCTCACGCACTTTTTGAATGGCAGGCAACAGCATGGCCATCAACAGCGCGATGATCGCGATGACGACGAGCAGTTCGATAAGGGTGAAACCCTTTCGCTTGCTCACATTCCGACTCAGACTTGACATAACCGACCTCCAAAAGAGAGAAACAGAAGAAAACAGATTCGATGCCGTGGAATTAGGGGATAAAGGCAAACCTTACTAAGGGAACTGGATGAATAGGTTTCAGAGCGTCTAACAAAAGGAACCTCGTCACCCCCAACCCCTCTCCTCCGGGAGAGGGGAGAATGATGCGCTCATTCTGTTAGATGCTCTAAATTAAACTTGATCGGAAAGCATCGTCAATACATCCCACTCCAAATGTACACTTTTTAATATATGATATCTTTATAATGAGACCCGAAGAGCATTGTCACACCTCAAAAAGCAAGACGTGATGGAAGTTACCATCACGTCTCAGAAAATAACTCGATAACCACTTACGGCTTATCGGGCTTCTTGGTGCCTTCCGTGTCTGAACCGCTCTTATCGCCAGGCTTGGCAGAAGTACCAGGTTTATCCACCGGCTTCTTCGCTTCTTCCTTCGTGGAAGAGGGCTTTTCTTCAGACTTAGTGGATGACTCCGGCTTGCCCTCGGCAGGATCCTTCTTTGCCGGCGGCGCTTTTTCGGGAGCGCCTCCCGCCTGCATGACCTGAAGCTTTTGGCCCTCCGCCAGAGTGACTCGTGGAGGCGGTATGATCATGCTGCTGCGTTCCGTGCAGCCAGGGCATCCCAAGGTTACCAGCGATCCAAACAACAACATCTGAATCGTTCGTAGCAAACGCACGGAGATTCTCCTTCTAGGAATCAAACACTACTCTTGTGCGCTCTTCTTACCCGGATTCTCTTTGCTGACAATCGGTGAAGTCGCTGTTACTTTAGGAGGCGCTATCTGCTGATTATTGCCCGAGCACCCGACAAGCGCAAAACCGAACAGGATGGCGACTGAAAGTAGGACCCGTGCCATGTAGATTCTCCTGGAGTTGAGGGAAAGCATACCGTAAAGAGAAAAAAACGTGGGTAGTAAACATACTACCCACGTCCAGAGTTTATCTGCAATTAATCTAACAGGTTTGACACGTCGTTGTTCAAACCGTCTTGACGACCGGACAACTGCTGGAGCAGGAACCAGTCGGTCGAGGCGATGTTGCGCTGGCAAGTGGCACCAAATCGGACGGTTCCGACGTGGTGATCGGCATAGGCGAACTGAACGCCGGCAACGTGACGAGCACTGTAACGAGGCCAGCCTGCACCAGTGGTGGAGGAATTGTAAACACCTGCACAAGGAACGTTGCCACGGCCCAAGCCGAACTTCGTACCCATGCTGCCGCAACCAAACCAGGACAACATGATGTCGTGAACCAGTGGGCCGGCGCCTTCGCCACCAATGGATTCACCGAACATGAGGGTGTTCGATGTTCCATCCTGAACAGTCAACTGACCTAAGGTCAGCGTGCCGCGGGTGGTCATGATGCCGACATACTGACCCAGGTTGACGTTGCCGAGAGGCCCAATGTCAGATGCCGACAGGGTAGCACCGACACCGTTCGCGCCAGAAACGCCCAGGTAATTGGTCTTACCAACGGGAATGGTCTGGAAAGGAGGCGCGAAGAAACCGATGGAGACAAAGTTCGACACAGGTGTGGTTGAACCCACGACGGCAGGATACTGAACCAAAGCGATACCAACGCCGGTTTGCGGAACAGCTGTGCCTGCGTCATCGGAAGGACACAGGAACATCTTCAATTTGAAGTTGGACAGGTAGAGGTTATAAGGCAGACCGCTGCCATCGGGAGCCGTACGGGCATCATTGTACCAGTTGTTGGGACCACCGGTGGTGACAACAGGAAGGCCGTTGTATGCGAAGGACAAGTACTGTGGATCGATCTGCTTGTAAATGTTGTCGGCTTCCACGTAGGGAAGCAACAGTGCCAGGCAGCCGGCGTATGAGACGTTCTCAAACAGCGGCTGAGGGTTTGCTTTATCGCTTCCCAAGACGCCAGGAGGCAGCTGGTTGAAGTCGTTGTGGTAATTGTGCGCTGCGATAGCAATCTGACGAAGATTACTGGCGCACAACATCTTGTTCGCAGCCTCACGCACTTTTTGAATGGCAGGCAACAGCATGGCCATCAACAGCGCGATGATCGCGATGACGACGAGCAGTTCGATAAGGGTGAAACCCTTTCGCTTGCTCACATTCCGACTCAGACTTGACATAACCGACCTCCAAAAGAGAGAAACAGAAGAAAACAGATTCGATGCCGTGGAATTAGGGGATAAAGGCAAACCTTATGACATGAAAACGGGCTAATGAGTTAAGTTAAACTCATGAAGATTCTCTTGTCAATACTTTTCTTCACCTATTCTACATTTTTTTGGAAAAAAGATTTTAGGAATTGCCGTCAGGTTTTAGTGTATTTTTGTCAATCAAAGTACTGTGGCGTCACGTTTGTGGCTGACAGCCCGCACGCAGCCTCATTATCTCTTCAAGTGCTTCTCGAAGAACACCGCGATCTCGTGGAGGGCGTCCTTCGATTCGGGGGTGCCATAGGCTATCAGATAATCAGCGTGGGCCAAGCCTTCAAAGACATGCAGTTCAGCAGGCACGCCGGCAGCGCGGAGCTTGCGATGGGTCAGCACTGTGGGGCTGAGGAGCAGATCGCGAGTGCCGGTGATCAGAATTACCGGAGGCCAGCCGGTCATATTGCCGTTAAGCGGCGAGAGCATCGGATCGTTCATGTCTTTGCCGTTGGCATAGAGCTTGAGAGCCGCCTCGATCCGTCCTTCATAGCGCCCCAGGACGTGATCGACCTCGGCATTAAACCACAAGCTGTCGCCGGTCTTGGGTAGAATCGCTCCTGGTGTGCCGATGAAGAGAGCTGCCGGCATGGGCAGTTTCTCTTCCCGACATCGCAGCATGGTAGTCATGATCAATCCGCCGCCCGCTGAGGTGCCACCCATCACCACGGTCTTGGGGTCATGCTCTTTCACCACGGCCTTCCAGACCGCCACGATATCATCGGGAGCAGCAGGGAAGGGATGATCAGGAGGCATGCGATAATCGATGGAAAGCACTTTCATCCTGCAGGCATCAGCGAGGAGGCACCCTTCCCCTGTTGCCGCCAGTCCGCCGTTGAAGACGAACGCTCCCCCATGGACATGGACGAGCAACTGGTTTTCTTTTCCGGGGGCAATGGTCTTGGGGGTGATGGTGTAGCATTTCACGCCGGCCACTTCAGTCGGTGTGATCTTTACACCCAGGAGTACAGCCGCCCCGGTAACCATCTTTGCCGCCGCTGTATCTGCTTCGTTCTGGGCCTTCTTCCATTCTTCCCTGGTGGCAGGCACGGTACCCATCGGCGCCACGGGTCGTGCAATCACCTTCTGAAATTCCTTCGAAACGGTGTTTGGCACCGGCACTTCCTTCGCTGGCACTGAAAGTCTGGGCAGTTCGCCCTGAGCACAAGCCAGGAGGGGCCAGGTGAGGAAGGCGAAACTGCTGACGAGCCAGTGAGAGGATTTCATGGTGAAGCTCCGCGTATAAAGCAAGGGTGCCACGGTTTCGGAACACCGTCACCGTGCTAAGCGTTATATGGCTAAGAGCCTGTTGAATTATCACTAAGCCGTGGCAGGGGTCACGATGTACTCATCGTGACCCCTGCCAAGCAGCCAGGATTTTGCACATTCAGCAGGGGGGAGCGGCGTACCGCTGACCCCTGCCACAGTTTTTCAACAGGCTCTTAGAGCACCGTTATGGCGTAACGAAACGGTGGCACCCCGATTGGACTGATTGCTAAGGACTCTTGCAAAAATACTTGAGGGGTGGGCCAGACATTCTTGTCTGGCCGGCACAGACAAGAATGTCTGTGCCACCTAATGACTACTCAGGGATTATTTAGTTCGATCACCCAGGCAAAGGATGCAGTTCCTTGCGGCCATCTTCAAAAACGGTAACGATGGCGGAATCATCGTCGGTGATCTCAACCGATTTCACGCCGGTGCACATGATGCCCTTATTGGAGCGAAATTCATCTCGATGGAAGGAGGCCACTGTTTGGCCGGTCGACTTTTCTTTGACTCGAAACTCGTATTGATGTTCACGATCCTGACAGGATAACCCATGACCCAGCAGAACAGGCTCAACATTCCATCGCTGCCCGCTCTTGTACTTCGTGCCCGCTATCTTCGGTTCTGACGACATGCGACGCCCCTCCTTGTGTGAAGTGATGGTGAAGCTTATCGGAAATATAGCTTAAGAGGATAGCCTATTGCAAGGAAATAATCGAAGTAGAACAGCAACCGGGAGCGTCAGCCCAGTGAGTCGAACGGGTAGAGAAAATAGGCAGAGAACCGTGAAAGAATTGTGGCAGGAGTCAGTGGTACTCCACTGCCCCCTGCCAACTGGCAAAGGTGTTGCACGTGCCGCAGGGGGCAATGGAGTACCGTTGATCTCTGCCACGTCTACATAAGATGAATCCATCAGCTAAGAACCCTCCGAGAGATGGAACACCCATGCACATCGAAGTCACCAAGGCCGAGTTTGAAGAGATTCTCAACGCCATGAAGATCATCCGCAACATGCTGCATAAGGAAAAGCTGCCCGCCACCGAAGTTGAGAACATCATCGCCAAGCTGGATGAGATCAAGGAACGGAGTTAGGGAGTGGATGCAGGTCAATCAGGGTCGCTCGGCGTGTCGAACGATTCCGCCAGGCGCTCTCGTGCCATCTCGGGCTGCTCGATCACGGCCAGCATCAGCGATTCGAGCGAACTGGGGGACAAGCGCGCCAGATGCATCAACAACTCCGCCAAAGGATATCCCTCGGGGACTACCGCAAGCAGCCGACGCCAGAGTTCGCCTCCGCTTTGCAGCATCCATGGCTCATATTCGATTTTATCGGTATGGCTGATAACGTGCTGATACGTCTTATCATGCAAAGTATTCAGCCCGTGCAGGCATATCAG
>DAOMFV010000112.1:0-17513 GCA_035430005.1 Gemmatales bacterium | reverse complement strand
CGCTGGTTCCTCTAGCCGTTTTACCCCTTTTAGGGAAGATACAAGTACCGTTACGGCACTGCCACAATCCCCCTGCTTGGAGTGTACAGTATCTTGTCTCCGCAGCAGGGGGCAGATGAGTACATCTGACCCCTGCCACGATCATTGAATTACTTCTTGCGGGTGAAGACCATGGATGTGCAATGAGCATCATCGGGCTTGCCGCCGGTACAGGCACACCAATCTGCCTGATAGTGGTCGTTATCGGTCAAGGTGAAGGTGGCTTGGCCCATGTGCATATCGTCGGGCTTCATGTTGGTGCCGCCTACCGATTTAAACAGCAACTTCTTTGATTCCTTGGCCGAGACCGCTTTGAGGCGTGGCTGATTGCCAAGCATGCAGTAGTGGGTCAGGATCAGGTCGGGGCCATCCATGTGATAGATGGTGACCATCTCCTCAGGCTTGCCAGGGAAAAGCGTTTCGACGAGCACCGACCCACCGGCGGAGAGACGGAAGTTGGTTTCAATCGTTTTGCCATCGGAGCCGGGAGCGGTCCAGTCGCCGACCAGTTTCTTCAGAGCTTCAAAGCCGGGCGAGGTCGATGCCTTACCGGCAGGTTTGTCATCACCGGCCCACACAGCCAGGCTACAGCCCAACATCAACACACAGGCACAGAGGACGAACTTCTTCATGGATGCACTCCCCAGAGGTGAGAAAACAAGCGATAAGCCAGGATATTTCGACGTGGCTATGGATCAGTCTTATCCGGCTGACAATGTATTGACGAATGGGCTGGTCGATTTTCGACAGGGATGGTGGACATTTTCGAGGGATTGTTGGGGAATCTCAACCCAGGGTAGCGAGGAGTACCTCGCAACCCTGGGCTTTGGTGATAAATGCCCTTCGGGCAAAAGAGTCGGCCTCACCTTACGGATTGATGCTTTGCTCGGACAAGTTGTTTGTGAGTGCCAACGAAAAGCCCTCAGCCACTACGACTGAGGGTTCATCGCTGCCACACTCCGGGGGCTAACGCCCCTCGGCTCTTGGTGAGACGTGCTTGCTATCACAGCATGTTCATGACACGCTCGTGCATTGAAAAATAGTACCTGACTTGATCTCCGCCGTTGACTCTACCCCCATCACTCGTCAACAATGGACAGTCTAAGAGAACCTAAGGGAAGTGGTGATGGATAAGGCAACTTCTACTGCTGTTAATCACCATGCGAGGACGCACAATGTATTGAGTCGAGTCTTCCTGGGTGGGACTTCGGGTTTGATGCTGCTGTTTGTCGGCAACTGGATTACCAGCATCGTCGTTTCGATGATGGGTGGCTGGCATATAGGCAGCTCATGGTGGGACTATGGCTGCTGGTCTGCTGCCTATGGTTTACCTTTGGCATTCGTTCTCGGCGCTGTTGCAGCACTATTGTTTCGACGCAGCAAGACAATTCATCTGAGGCTGGTCGAGTTCCCTTTGTATAGTTTAATCTCAGCTTTCTTAAGCATCATGCAAAAGCCGGCGATTGCTCGTCTCAGAGTTGGCCGACCCATCCCACTCTACGAAATAGTCCCCACGGTGATGGCAGCATTCTTCGGACTGTTGGCGCTTAGCTTCTTCGCCTGGCTCTTGATCTATCACCTGTGGCGCAAAAGAAAGCAACCGTCTCATGATGTCAAGAGTTCTTGATGTTCATCGTTCACGCACTCCGGGGGCTGACGCCCCTCGGCTCTTACCCTCGCCTGCCCAGCCCGGCAATTCCGCCGCCCACCAAGATGACGACGAATCCGGCAAACGGAAAGGTTCGAAAAATCCCTGTCACGTTCCCGATGAGTAATCCGAAGCCAATTATCGTGATAATGGACCCTGCGATGACCATCGCGGAATTCCCCTGGGCGACCTGGTGTTGCTGCATCGCCCCCATGCTCGGATCGTAACCACCGCCGCCGGGATATCCGCAGCCAATACAGACTTCCGGACCTTCGCCCGATTCCTTGGGTCTTATGCAGGCGGTGTGGATCGGGTTTCCGCACGCTTTACAGTTCTCCGCTTGAAGCGTATTGCTGATCCGCGCCTGACACGCCACACAGTTTGAACCCACCAACTGTTCCATATCAGTACTCCTGTTTGCGATGCTTCCGTAAAGCGAGTAAGACTCTTTTTTGGATCGACTCTCAGTTTGAGATTCGGCTTTCTTGAGTCAAGCAAAAAACAGGAGCAAATACCCGGAGTGGTGCAAAAGGGGAGAGGAGGCACATATCTTAAGTTGATGGCAACACGACGCCCCGGTTTTGGTGCCCGGGCGAATGACACCTTCTGGTTCGTCTACGTTCTTCGTTGCAAAGACGAGTCTCTCTACACCGGCATCACGAAGGATATCAGCAGACGTTGTGAGCAGCATCAGAAGGGGATTGCTTCCAAGTACACCCGCAGTCGATTGCCGGTGAAGCTGGTGTACCAGGAGCCACAGCGGAATCAGAGCTTGGCCCTGAAGCGGGAGGCAGCGATCAAGGCGATGACGAGGAAGCAGAAGCTGGCGATGATACGTTTGCAAAAACGCAGGACTACCACTGCGGCTTTGCCCCTATCAGGCGTCGCAACAGGCCGATCTGCCCGGCGTGAAGAAACTCGTGATGAGCACACCACCAGAGGGCGCTGAGCTTGGTGGTCATGATGCGATGAGGCCTGCTTACTTCCGTTGGCTGATCTAGCTGTTCATCGGTCAAGGCGGAGACTACTTTCATTCCCTGGGCGGTGATGGTTTCCAGGGTAGAGAGCAGCTCAGCAGGCGTCGGATATTTTTCAGGATTGGCCAACGGGGTGGAAGCACGGCCGAAGAGTTCGACGAAGTTGTCAGCAGGGAAAAGAGCTTGATCGGCAGGTTGAACGCCTCGCAGGCGGGCCAAGGTCAGATGGTATTGGGAAGCAGCCAGGTGTCCCACTTGCCAGGCGATGTGAGTTACTCCGGGTGCGGGCATGCGGAACCAGTCCTTTTCCGGAATGTCTGTCAGCAACCCCAAAGTGTAGGTGCGTGCCAGGTTCAAGTGGTGGATGGCTTGTTCGAGACGTGTCATATGTGTCTTCCGTAGGTGGAATGATTTCAGGCTCAAAGGGCCGGGATAAGTTAGCCCAGGGCAACGCCCTGGGGCATTGAGCCTGGTAACTTCTAAGCCCTGTAGGGCGAGATAACCTTCAACCGTAATAGCTTATCTCGCCCCGTTGGGGCTCGCGCTTCTCTGCACTTTTCTAACCCAGGGCGTTGCCCTGGGCTATCCTATCTCGCCCCCCTTGGGGCTAAGTGTAGATCATGTTCATCTTTCCCAAACCGATCACCATGCCCTATCATGATACTGCCCACATGATACCGTCATTCTGTGAGAACCACTATGCGTGCAGTCCATTCCCTGGCGATGTTGATCGCCTTCCTGCTGATCCCGTCAGGCCTCCACGCTCAATCGAAGATCGAAGTCAGCATCGATCCAGGTGTGGCGAAGTCACCCGCGGAGACCGGGCGGGTGCTGGTCATTCTCCAGAAAGATGGCAGCCCAGTTACTGGCAGACGCCGAGGGGGGAATGAACCCCGCTTTGGCATTGGGGCGACCAGCAAGTTCTCTTCGCCCTACTTTGGCACCGATATGGTGGAATTCACGCCGGGTAAAGTGGCGGTGATTGACGATCAGGCTACACCCTTCCCCATTGAGAAGCTCAGTGATCTTCCAGCCGGGGACTATACCGCTCAGGCAGTGTTCCACACCAATCGGGATATCTGTCTACCGAACGAGTTTGGCAACCTCATCAGCAAGCCCACGCCCATCAAGTGGGACCCGAAGTCGGGGGAAACTTACAAACTAACACTTACCGAACGGTTGCCTGACGAGAAACTGCCCCAGGATACTGCCACCGTCAAGTATCTGAAGTTCCCTTCGAAGCTGCTCAGCGGCTTCCACAAGCGGCCCATGTTCTACCGGGTGACGGTCGTGTTGCCGACGCAATTCGAGAAGGAAGCGGACAAGAACTATCTGCTCTGCGTTCATATCGGCGGGTTTGGTTCACGCTACCAGGGCGGAGCGCGTCTTGCCCCTGATCCCCGCTTCGTGCAGATCTTTCCCGATGGAGCCGGGCCCTATGGCGACCCGTACCAGGTCAACTCCGACAACAATGGCCCCTACGGCGACGCGTTGACTCAGGAAGTCATCCCCTACATCGAAAAGACCTATCGCTGTGGCGGACACAATCGCCGCTTCACGACAGGTGGTTCGACCGGCGGCTGGGTGTCGCTGGCTCTCCAACTCTACTATCCCGACTTCTTCAATGGCTGCTGGTCGAGCTGTCCTGACCCTGTGGACTTCCGTGATTACGAACTGATCAACATCTACAGCGATAAGAATGCTTACGTCAACAACTTTGGCTTCGAGCGGCCCTCGCAGCGCAACATCAATGGCGAGACGATCATGACCGTCCGTCATGAAACGCAGGTTGAAAACGTCATCGGACGGGCAGGCTGTTGGCACACCGGCGGCAAGGACTGGTGTTCGTGGAACGCTGTCTTCGGCCCCCGGGGCGAGGATGGACACCCCAAACCCCTGTGGCATGCCAAGACTGGCGAGATTGACAAGTCTGTCGTTGAAGCCTGGAAGAAGCATGATCTCCGCATCGTTCTGGAGAAGGAATGGCCGACGATGGGTTCCAAGCTGAACGGCAAGATCCACGTCTGGGTCGGCGACGCCGACGACTACTTCCTCAACAATGCTGTCCATCGGTTCAAAGCAGCGGCGGAGAAGCTGGAGAACCCCAAGTTCAATGGTGAGATCATCATCGCCCCCCGAAAAGGCCACACCAGCGGCTGGAGCAACCAGTACATTCTCGATGCGATGGCGAAGCGTGCGGAGGAGACGAGGTAGGGGCATCCTGAAGCAAGCCGGTCTTAAGAACTGAGGCAGTCATGAAGCGTTATGCCATCGTCATGGAGAAAGCCAAGTCGAACTACGCCGCCTACGTGCCTGATTTGCCAGGCTGCGTAGCAACTGGCAAAACGGTCGAAGCCACGGAACGTCGCTTGCGCAAAGCTATTCAACTTCATGTAAGGGGCCTGGTGGAAGATGGCTTACCGGTGCCCAAACCATCAAGCCGCGTCAACTATCTTGAGGTCACTGCCTAGTATCGTCTTATGCCTACCCAACGCTTCTCCACGAATCTCCGCTGTGAAGGCTGTGTCGCCGCCATCAAACCGGCGCTCGATGCGGCTCCCGGTATCAAGAGTTGGTCCGCCGACGTGAGCAGCCCCGACAAGATCATCACCGTGGAGAGCGATGGCAAACTCACGCTGGATGCTGTCAATGCACTCCTCAATAAAGTTGGGTATCAGGCCAAGGCAGAGGTGACTCAACCCAGCCCGACTATCATGGATGCCGAGCCGCCGACCAGTTACTATCCGCTGCTCTTGATTCTGCTCTATCTCCTCGGCATCGTCGCAGCCATCGAGTGGGCGCAAGGCACGTTTCACTGGGAACGGGCGATGCGGCACTTCATGGCGGGGTTCTTCCTGGTCTTCTCGTTCTTCAAGTTGCTCAACCTTACTGCCTTCGCCGATTCGTACCAGATGTACGATATCGTGGCCAAGCGTTCCCGGTTCTACGCTTTGGCCTATCCGTTCATCGAACTGTTGCTTGGCCTTGCTTATCTGATCGACTTTCAGCCACGGGTGACCAATATCGTCACGCTCATCGTTATGGGCGTTAGTACCATTGGCGTGGTGCAGAGCATTTTGAGTAAGAAGAAGATTCGCTGTGCCTGTTTGGGGGCGGTGTTCAACCTGCCCATGTCGGTGGTTACCCTGGTGGAAGACCTGCTGATGGTCGGCATGGCGGCGGTGATGTTGTTGGGTTAGTTGCCCTCACGCTCCGCGTGAGGGAGCGGGGAGTTGTCGTTTTTCCAAATCTTGAGCGATGCCGGCTTCTCTCCGCGTCCTCACTCGGAGAGTGAGGACTACACTCCGTAGCCTCGGAGCGTGATGGCAACTCTGTACTTGGGGTTGCACGATCTCCCGTTCCGGCTATAGTTCCGGGGCTAAACCAGCTTGCGGGCTGGAGGCTGGGCCGTCAGGGAGGATCGGCCACTATGGAATGGATTCCACCATTATTGATGCAGCCTGCGCTGAAGCGTCTCCATCGACGACCTGCTGCAGCCCCTCCTGCGCTGCGAATTCCGCTTATTTCTGTCGTTATCGTGAACTATCGCCGTTGGGATGAGACCGCAGCCCTCGTCGATCAACTTCTCCAGCCTCGCCATATTCACCGCTTTGACTTGGAAGTGATCGTCGTTGATAACGATTCCCAGCCCGATCCGCTCGAAGCCCAACTCGCTGAACATCAAGAAGTGAAGGTCATCCGTTTGCCTCGGAACGTCGGCTTCTCAGCCGGTGTCAATGCGGGGTACCGAGCCAGCAGGGGCGACTGGGTGCTCGTGTTGAATCCGGATGTCGTCGTGTGTCCCGGCTTCGTCGATCTGCTCAGCGGGGCTGCCCGCGATCTACGTGAGGATGCCAGTCTTGGCGCGCCAGTTGGTGTCGTCGGCTTCCATCTCCAGAATCGTGATGGCTCCTGGCAGCTTTCCACTGGACGATTTCCGTCGTTGCCCTCGTTGTTGATGGGCCTGTTACGACCGCGCCAGACTCGCAAATACTTCGTGCCGATCTCAGGACAACGACAGTGTGTACCCTGGGTGACCGGCAGTTGCCTGCTCATTCGCCGTCAATGCCTGCATGATCTGGGCGGCTTCGACGAGAACTTCTTCCTTTATTACGAAGACGTTGACCTGTGCCAGCGTGCCAGCAATGCCGGCTGGGCGGTCTGCTATGAACCGCATGTCGCTGCCCGGCACATGGAGCCGCTCCAGAATCGTGAACTGACCGAGCCGATGCGGGTGATCACTCGTCATGCGGCACTTACCTACTTCCAAAAGCATCTGAGCCGCTGGCAGTTCAAGGGGCTGGCACAGATCATCAAACTCGAAGCCCGGCTAAGAGGCGTCTGGCATCGTCTCCGTGGCCGGACTCAGAGCGCTGAGATGATGAACTGCCTGGTGGAACTCACCGGGTTCCTGGAACGTGGCGAGGAAGCCTTGGCTCGACAGGCGCTGGAACACGTCCTCCGCCTGGCGGGGATGGTTAGTAGCCATCACGCTCCGTCGTGATAGTAGACATCACGCTCCGCGTGATGCTGCGAGGACTAATACTACAAGCAATAAGTTTGTCGTTACTGAGGCCCAGACCATCACGCAGAGCGTGATGACTACCATTATGCCCGATCTATCCATCATTCTTCCGAGCTACTCCCGAGCTGATCTGCTCGCTGCCTGCCTGCGTTCCATTCTTGATCATGCTGACGGCGCGAATCTGCAGATCATCGTCGTCGATGATGCTTCGGCTGAACATTGCGTGTTCATGACCGCTCGATCATTCCCCGGAGTCGAAGTGATCCGCCTGACCGAACGGGCGGGGTTCTGCTCCGCCATCAATGCGGGTTTGTCTCGTGCCCAGGCGGATATTGTGCAGCTGCTGAACGACGATACCGAAGTGACGCCTAGCTGGTTCCACGCACCGCTGCGTCGATTCAAAGACCAGCCTCAGCTTGGTTCCATCGCTCCGCTGGTATTGCAATGGTCGAACCCCAGCAAGATCGATTCTGCCGGCGATGGCTACGATCCGGGGGGCTATGCCTACTCTCGGGGCAAGGGTGAACTGCTCAGCGAGCGCTGGCTCAGTGGTTGCGAAGTCTTCAGCGCCGCCGGCAGCGCCGCCTTTTTCCGGCGAAAGGCGTTAGTGAAGGTCGGCGGCTTCCCTCAAGACTTCATTGCTTACTTCGACGACATCGAAGTCGGGTTCAAGCTGCGCGAAGCGGGTTACCGATGCTGGTACGAACCGCTCAGCAAGGTGCTGCATCATGGCAGCGCCAGTCATGGCAAACGTCCTTCCCGCCGATTGGCAGAACAGCTTGCCTGCAACGAGGAACGTGTCTTCTGTAGGCATCTCTCGCCGGAACATCGATGGCGAAATCTGACCCGTCATGCGGCGGTGCTGGGGGCCAAGGCGCTACGCCGCTGGTCCGATGGCACTTTGATGCCCTTCTGTATGGGGAGAGTGAAGGCGTGGGGCGAGAGGCTGAAGTCGTAGTTAGAAGATTAAGTGCAATACCGTAAATCGTAGGCGTGGCAGGGGTCAGCGGAGTACATCTGACCCCTGCCACGCCTTCGCGCTCCCTACTACTGCTGCTCTCCCGGCTCTGTTCGGGAGTTGCGCTTAATGATCTCGGCCATCAGCTTGCGATGGGCGTCGGCGACGGTGGGCATTTTCAGACGATCATGCACTTCGGCAAGCTGCTTCTGCAGGTTGTAATCGTTGATCGCTCCGGGGCGCTGTGAAGCGGCGACCAGATCGGCGCGGGCTTCTTCAAAGCGGCCCATCTTCAGGTAGACCGTGCCGCGCGTGCCGTAGAACCAGGGCTTGTTCCGGTCTTCGGGCAGCGTCCGGTTGATGACCTGGGTGATGATCCGTTCTGCCTTCAACAGATCCGGGGCCACTACCGAGTTTTGAAACGTATGTCCCTGAGTCAGCATCCAGGCGAAGTTATTGGCGATGATGGAGCTGTCGGGATTGAGCTTGAACGCCATATCCCATTCCTTGGAAGCTTCCTCCATCTTGCCTTCGGCGATAAGCGTGTCTCCCAGCCAGAGGTGCAGGTAGGCATTGTTGCCACGCAGGGCCATCAGGAGCTTGTGGGCCTCCTTGCGTTCATTGGTGTCGCTCCCGGTATTGTTCATGTATTTCACGAACAGGTTCATCGACTGAACGTTGGTGTTATCCCACTCCAGCGAATGGATCAGACAAGTGAGCTTTAGCCGTTCCCGTTCCGGGGTAACCGGCAGGGCCGACTGCTGGATGTACCAGCGCATGTAACAGTTGGAGAGATAGGTCTTGAAGAAGTCGGACTTCTTCAGGTTGTAGCCTGCCTCCAACACCTTGATGGCATTCTCGAATTCGTCCATGTGCATATAGGCGTTGGCGAGAGTGGATCGATAGCGAACATCGTCAATTTCGCCGCTGGCATGGTTCTTGAGATAGTCGATGAGGGGTTCAAGAAACATATTGGCCTGCTGCGTATTGCCCTGCATCTTGTAGATTTTGGCAAGGGTAAGCCGGGCGTCGGTATCGTCGTTCTTACTCTTGAGCAGGAACGGCAAGGCTTCGTCCACACGCCCCTGCATGGCCATGATCTTGCCGAGTTCGCCGTTGACTGCCTGATTATCGGGCTGTTTCTTGAGAGCCCGGCGGAGATGCTTCTCGATGAGGAGCAGATCCTCTTTTTGCCGGCGGCTGTTCTGAAAGATCGCTCTAGCGCGGGCCAGATGGGCATCGGGCAAGCCCTCGTCGTTATCGGGGTTGGCGAGTTCCTGAAGGAGCGACACGGCGCGATGCTTTTGCCCCAGTTCATCGGAGAGTTGCCCCAGGGCAAACTGCGTTTCGAGGCGACGGGGATCACCCACGTATTGAAGCTGCATCAGCCGTTCGTAACAGAGGCGCGCTTTGGAGCGGTCGAGCCTCATTCGGGCATCGAACGCCTGGCGGGAATACATCTCCTGTAAGCCATCGTCGGCGCGGAGATAGGTATAAGCCGTCACTACGACGATGAAGATGATGCCGATCAGGGCCGGTAGGCCCTGGATGAGAAAACGGAAGTTGCGTATCTGCCACCAGGCCACCATGACGGACCAGAGTTGCCCGAGCAGCCAGGAGAGGACGTAAAACGGATACCGGACAGCCCACCACAGGTATTGCACCCATTGCGAGAGAGTGTTGGAGAGCCATCGGAAGTTAAACACCCTGGCAGACATCCGGGTCAGGCTGTCCCACATATCCAGAGCGCTGTCGCGCAGTCGATAGACAGGGGCCAGCCAGCCACGGTATCGGGGACGTTGTCGCGGCTTCATGGTTATTTTCCTCCCTGATAGGCAGCGAGGTAGGCTTGAGTGAGTCGATTCCTCAGCACGTGGAACATTTGCTTGATCTGTTCCTGTTCATTGGTTTTGATGACACCGTAAGAGGTGGCAAAGGCCTGGATCTGATAACTGAGATAGGTTTGCTTTCGCGCCAACACCTGCTGGAATCGCTTGATTCGATTCACCCAGAAATTATCGAGACTGCCGATGCGCGGCGTCTGAGGGTGGCCATTGACATCGCTGAGGCTGAAAATCAGGAAGGCATGCTGGCCGTCAGGCTTGCGGAAGGTCGCTTCGACGACGTAGTCGGTATCGCCATTGGGCAACTGCCCCGTGGTGGCATTGCTCGACAGGAGGAACCAGCCGTTAGCGACGTAGCAGACGGTCAGATCGTGTGCCTGCACGAAGGGATAATCACAGGAAAAAATAGCGGGTTCATCCATGCTCGGCGTGCGGTACTTCCAGGTGCGGGAGAAGCGACCGATCTTGGCATCGACTTCTCGTTCGGGCGGCACCTCGAAGGAAATGCGCTCCCAGTCGAAGTTGGCGCCGGCGGCCTGGGTCGCGAACCGCATGGGCAACGCGCCTTCGGGGACTTTGGCCATGGCATCGAAGAGCGGCTGTTCCGCCGGGGCCATTACCTCCATGACGCCCAGCGCCGCCAGGCCATAGTTGAACACGCACAGTAGCAGCGCCAACACCAGGATGGGCTTGGCGTAGACCCACGTCACCGAGAGGCCCGGCCAGCGTGTCGTTCCCAGATCGACCTTCTTCTTCTGAGACTCCATCATCTTGCTCAGCACCATGCGCCCCTTCTTAAAGAGCGACATGAAGGAATAAGTCGAATTGAAGACGAAACAGAGCAGCCGATCGAGACTTAAAGTCAAAAGCACCAGGAACAGGAAGATGACGAAGCCGAGAATATCGTGGCGCAGGCCGTGAGCCAGATCGACGTTGAAACGCACCTGGGCGACGGCGATCAAGACGACTCGTGCGCAGTTTGCCGCCAGCACCCAGCAGATCGAGCCGATGATCAGCAGAATCGCGTGGGCAATCGGCCGGCCAAACCAGAAGACGAAAAACAGGGCACAGGTGATGATGGCGAAGAAGGAGTGGATGCCGCTGCAAGCCTCTTCGACAAGCAGTTGGTTATATGGGGGCACGATCACGACGTTGCCTTCCATGACGTGAACAATACCGAAGACATCGAGCACATAGCCGGTCCAGCGGGCAGTCACAAACTTAAGCCAGGTGATAAACTCCTGATCCCAGTTAAAGGGAGGAGGGACGATGAGCCAGAGGAAGAGCCAGGCCGGCAGCCAGCGTTTGACGAGTTGCCAGCCGCCCCACGAATAGATGAACGCCATGCTTCCTACGAGGAAACTCCCGAAGGCGACCAGCGAGGATTGGACGAACGCTCCGGCTCCCAGGCCGAGCAGGGAGAGGAAGCCGAAGCCAAGGGCCGCCATTTGATAGCGGCCCGGATTCAGACGGCCCTGACGCTGACAGGCGAAGTAGCCCAGCACCGCTGAACCGAGCAGCACCAGCGGGAAAAACTGATAGTGTGGCTTGGCCCACAGGGCAACGCCATGCATTACCAAAAGGGGCAAAAAGGCGGCAAAGACGATAAGCAGCGGAATGAACTGTAGCCAGGAATTGGCTGTCCGGGGGGATGGCGGTATGAATTGTTTAGCTGCCTGAGTGGGACCCGTCACCGGAACCGTCGCCGGAGCGACCTGTTCCGCAAGAGGAGTCTCAGGAAGTTCAATAGACATAATACTGTTCCGTCGAATCGAACCGAAGAATAAACGAAATGCCTCTCTTTTTCAGAGGCAAATGAAGACCTGCCCTCTTATCCTACTATAGCAGGGGTCGGTTATTCTATGGGGTTTGGGCAAAAACATGTCCCTGAGCACCAATCTTCTGGCGATTGACCTCGGCGCGGAAAGCGGGCGAGGAATCCTCGGCAGCTTCGATGGAACCCGCATGACCCTCGAAGTTCTCCACCGTTTCCCCAATGGGCCGGTCAAAGTGGCTGATCGGCTCCATTGGGATGTCCTTCGACTGTTCGGCGACATGAAGAGCGCCTTGGCACAGGCAATCCAGCGCGGCCCCCTGGCCGGCGTGGGCGTGGACACCTGGGGCGTCGATTTCGCCTTCCTGGGCGCGCACGATGAACTCCTCGGCAACCCCCGCCATTATCGGGACCCTCATACTGAACATACGATGGAGGAGGCGTTTGCATCGTTTGCTCCCCTCTCCCCTCTGGAGAGAGGGGCCGGGGGTGAGAGGATCTTCTCGCTGACCGGCATCCAGTTCATGCGGTTCAACTCGCTGTTCCAACTGATCGCTCTTCAGAAAGCGCGCTCCGCTCCCCTTACCGCCGCGAAGAAGCTCCTCTTCATGCCCGACCTCTTCCACGCCTGGCTTAGCGGCGTGACGGTCAATGAAGCGAGCATCACCAGCACCAGCCAGTGCTATAACCCGCTGACCAAAGACTGGGCCTGGCCACTGCTCGATCACTTCCATCTGCCCCGGCACCTGTTTGGCAAGATCGTCCCCGCCGGCACCAAGTTGGGACTGCTGCTGCCCCATCTCAAGAACGAAATCGGCTCGACTACAGACATCCCGGTCATCACGCCCACTTCCCACGATACCGCCGCCGCCGTCGCCGCGGTGCCCGCCATGGGTGAAGACTGGTGCTACATCAGTTCCGGCACCTGGTCGCTGATGGGCGTTGAACTGCCTGCGCCGGTCATCAATGAAGAGGTGCGTGCAGCCAACTTCACTAACGAAGGGGGCGTGCGGGGCACCACTCGCTTCCTCAAGAACATCATGGGCCTCTGGCTCGTGCAGGAATGCAAGCGTTCCTTCGCCCGGCAAGGCAGCTACCTCAACTACGATCAACTCGTTCAATTAGCAGGCGCTGTCGCTCCGTTCAAGAGCATCATCAACCCCGATGATGCCCGGTTCCTTCTGCCCGATGACATGCCCCAGGCCATCGCCCAGTTCTGCACTGAAACGAAGCAGCCCGTTCCCTCGAATCCCGGCGAGTACATTCGCTGCTGTCTCGAAAGCCTGGCCCTGCGCTATCGCTGGACGAAAGAGAAGCTGACCAAGCTGACGGGCAGGCCCATTCACATCATCCACATCGTCGGCGGCGGTTGCCAGAATCGACTGCTCAATCAACTGACCGCTGACGCCACCAACTGCATTGTCGTGGCCGGCCCCACTGAAGCGACCGCCCTGGGCAACCTGCTCACCCAGGCGATGGGCCTGGGCCTTGTGGGTTCGTTGCAACAACTGAGGGACATTGTCCGCTGCTCGTTCCCGGTGGAACGCTTTGAACCGAAGCAGCCGGGGTTGTGGAAAGAGCCGTATCAGCGGTTTCTGGGTTTGTAGTCATCACGCTCCGTCGTGATGAGGCGGAGAAGTGATGTAGCGTGAAAGGACAACACCATGCGAAGTCAGTGGAGAATACTCCTTGACGTCACCATCATTATTTTTGTTGTGGTGTTGGTGAACAGCTATGGAAGAGATTGGGACTGGAAGCAACACCCGGGCTTGTTAGCTGCCGGTGCTTTCGTCATATTTCTCATCGTTGTCTGGGAAATCAGAAAGGCCATCGTTGAAAAGCATGCGTCTTACTATGGGATGGTCATCTCTCGAGATAAAAGCCTGGTCGCCTATTGGTTTTTCTTTGCGATCACGTGCATCGTTGCGGTTGCTTTTGGGGCAATGAGTGTACTGGCATTCAAAGCCTTTCTGCAAAGTTGACAATCTATTGCATGAATGCCGCCAGTTACTCATCAACCCCCTTGATGTCTCGGTAATAGCCTTCACGATTGAGTTCCATGACCAGTGTTTGATACTCCTCATTTCGAAAGGTGAATTGTTGACGATCAACATCAAAATTGACAATCTCGCTGGCAGGATTCACCACTCCATTGATCATCATTCCCGAGCAGTAGAATAACAGCGCTGCCAGTCCGCCCACGACGAAGGCCATGATCCAATAGAGATATTCTCGATCCGGATCGATATTCTGGTCCTTCGTCATCAGGTAGTAAATAACACACGAGGCGATGATGCCCGCCAGGATCGAGAACCCCTTCAACCTTCGCCAGAAATGGGTGAGTTGTTGATAACAATGCTCGCAAAGCGGCACTCTCAACCGATGTGTGAGAACGTAGACGTACCTAGAGCTAAATCCACTCGGTTCAAGTTCTTTGCCGGTCACTTCATAGGCGCAGCTTGCTTTCTCCCTGACGCAGTACGCACAAAGGTCAGGCAGAATCAGCTGCTCATGTCGCTTGGAATAAAACCATAGGGGGAACATGTCATGCCTTTTCCATAGCCAGGAGACTAATGAGCTGGCGTTTCGCTCGCCGGCGCTCGAGCCATTCGGGCCAGGCAAAGAACAACAAGTAGATCAAGAAGAACACGATGATAAAGAGTGGAATAGGGAAGATGAAACCTTGCTGGATCACCGGCCAGGCGGCCCAGATCATCGCCACAGTGATTATTGGAAAGGATACGATGATAAGGATAACATCGAACCGCATTCTGGTAACTGTCACCTCGATCACGGATCCATGCTCGGCGGGATGAATTCGCCCCGAAAGACAGACCCTAGGCACACGGGGCCGGAAACGGGTTTCCCATTTGAAGCCGGCTTCAGTCATGGCTCCATGAAGGAAGGGACAATCAGACTTGAGGTAATGGGTGAATGTTTCCCGCACCTCGTCAGGCGATTTCGGGGATTCCAATGTCCAGTGCACGGCCATCAGATGGTCCTTTGGGAAGATTGATGCTATTGCCAACAGCAATGGAAGCAGGAAGCGATTACTTGTTCTTTCGTTTGGCACGCCATTCATCGTACCCGTCGCTGACTCTTTGCTTGTCATGATCAGGGCTTAGATCTATTGCCTTTTTCCAGTCAATGTCAGCGTCTTGATAACGTGCAAGTCCTTCGAAAGCCAAAGCACGATTAGTGTGAATGTTACACAGGAAGAGGCGTGCTCTGGCATTGTTCGGTTCTCTTATGAGCTCACTCTCAAGGTGCTTTCGTCCTTTTTCATACCACGGCAGGGAATCATTGAACTGATTGGTGTCGGTCAGAGACTTTCCGAGATTGCAACAGGCTCCCGCGAGCATGACGCGCATCCCAGGCTTAGCCGGGTCAACCGCGAGAAGCTTTTCGACTGTACTGATGAGATCGACAAACATCTTTTGTGCTTTATCGTGCTTGTTCAGGGCTGCGTAAGCGTTGGCAAGGCTATTCATGCTCCCCAATGTATCAGGATGATCGGGGCCATTATTCTTCCTATCGGACTCATAGATTTCCTCACGTAGTTCCAGGGCCTTGGTATGCATATTGAGCCGGCCAAAAACTATCGCCAAATTAAACCTGGTGCTGACTGTTTCTCGATGATCGTTGCCGAGCACGTCTGTCTGTAGCCGCAGCGCTTCTTCAAATAGAGTCTTTGCTTCATCGAATCGATTCAGCGTGAAGAGGGAAGAAGCCACACTCGCCATAGATGCCATAGTTTCCGGATGGTCGGAGCCATATTTATTCTTCAGCAGTTGAAGAGTTTTCTGACGGAGTTTCAGCGCATCATTCATTCTCCCCACGGCCACATAAGACATCGCCAGGTTTTGCATGCAGGCCAGAGTGTCGGGGTGATCAAATCCCAGGATTGTCTTCTGCTGGGCTAAGGTTGATTCCTTGAGAGAGAGAGCCTCTGTAAAACGCTCAAGATCTTCATAGGTACCTGCCAGAGTCAATTGGCTTTTCAATGTATCGGGATGATCCGGACCATATTTGCTCATACGCAGATTCAGGTTTTCCTTTATGGTGGCAAGGGCATCAGCGTGTTTCCCTAAGAGCGAATAGGAAACGGCTAGATTGTGCATGCTGGATAAGGTGTCCTTGTCGTCTGGGCCATATTTCTTTTTCAACAGTTGATAGGTTTCCTGATTAACACGCAGCGCTTCCTGAAACCGACCCATACCGTTGTAAATAGCAGCCAGATTGAGCATGCTATGAATGGTATCCGGGTGCTCAGTACCCAGTTTTTCTTTCTGCAATTTGAGTGTTTGCTCTGCCAACGCAAGAGCTTCCTTGAATTTCCCCAGCACATGGTAAGAGCTAGCCAGGTAGTTCATGCAATAGAGCGTATCAGAGTGATCAGAACCTAAATGTTCTTTTTGCAGCTCAATGGCCCGAACAAACTGTGGCTCAGCGAGGTTCTCTTTGCCAAGATAACTGAATGACAATCCGATTGTCTGGCGTAACCGTGCTTCAATAAGAGGTTGTTTGATGAATGATTCGGACAATTCCGGCACAACCGAAGAGATCGCATCGAAAAGCGTTACGTGAATTCCCATACCCCCTTCTTTTCCTTTTGGCCGTGCCTTTCTGAATATCTTGTTCTCGATAAAAGCCAGTACCGCTGCTGTTTCTTCCTGTCGTGTTTTCGCCTCTTTCTCTTTCGCTTCAGCCAATGTCTTTGCGTTTTCAGCCAAGCTTCTCGAATAGATCGCCCACCCTGCCAACCCGCTCGCCACGAGTGCCGCAAGCACCGACACGAACACCAGAGCCGCCACGGCAGGATAGCGCTTGCACCAGCGCCAACTGCGCTCTACACGGCCAATTCGCCTGGCCTTGATCGGTTCATTGCCCAAGTACCTCCTCAAATCCTCCGCTAACTCCGTGGCACTGCCATACCGCTTGCCTGCGTCCTTCTGCAAACACTTGTGACAAATCGTCTCCAGGTCCATCGGTGTCTTGGCTTGTAACTGTCGCAAGCTGACTGGTTCATCGTTCAACACTTGCAGCAGCGTATCGAGCGGTGTCACTGCTTTGAATGGGGCGCGGCCGGTGAGGCATTCGTAGAGGATGGCGCCCAAAGCGTAGATGTCGGCTGCGGGACCTACCGACTTCTTGCCATCGGCCTGTTCGGGAGCCATGTAGCTGGGAGTGCCGAGGATTTGTCCCGTCGCGGTCATGTCGCTGCCGACGTTCTTGACCAGACCGAAGTCGGTGATCTTGGGAGAGAAAGCGCTAAGTGCTGAGTCCTGAGTCCTGAGTTTGCTGGACGAATTGTCGTCCAGCAGAATATTGGCTGGCTTGAGGTCTCGGTGAATGATGCCTGCATCGTGAGCCGACTGGACTGCTCTGGCGAGTTTCTCTACCAACTCCGCTGCTTCCCGTGGTGGCAAGGGATTGCCTGCCAGCTTCTTATCGAGGCTGCCGCCGCTGACATATTCGAGCGCGAAGTAGGGGTTGTTGTCGTGTGTGCCGAACTCGTGGACTTGCACAATCCCCGGGTGGTGCAGCTTGGCGATTGCTTCCGCTTCACCGAGGAAGCGGAGTTTCGTTTCTTCATTTGCATGGCCGCCACTGATAATCATCTTGAGGGCGACGAGGCGATTCAGTCGCAACTGGCGCGCCAGGTAGACGACACCCATGCCACCACGGCCCAGTTCTGATTCGACATGGAAGCCGGGGATTTGGGGGAGCTTGGCCGTTGCCTGGAAC
>DAOMFV010000111.1:0-17571 GCA_035430005.1 Gemmatales bacterium | reverse complement strand
GGGGTGAAGTAATTCGATCTCTTCCATGACGGTGGAGAAGAGATCAAGGTGATTAGTTTCATCGCCTGATGAAACGGGGGCAGGTTGTTGACGGTCAAGGATTGCCGGCATGATGCGACTCTATGGTGGGAATCTCATGGTGTGGGGTTATTCTCTCCGATACGAAGGGGTTGTCCAGACAATTCCGTGCGACCATGACAGCCGACGCGCAAGCGAGAGAATATCTTGCGACTGCACGCGCCCCCACGCTTGCGAGTCGGGCTGTCATCGGACTCTACAACGCTGAATAAGCGCTGCGCCAGACCGAGATCGTCGCCGGCCAACCGAGCAGCCGGATGCGATAGAGTCCTTCCTGCTGCCAGCCCTGCTCGAAGGCTGACGCCTGCAGGGCTTCGATATCGCTAGCCAAAATCACCGCTTGCCCGCCCGGCTGTAACACCCGCTGCCACTCTGACACCATATCGGCGTACAGTCCTTTGATTTCTTCGGGGTTGCTGAGTTGTCGACCGAATGGTGGATTGCACAGAATCTTGGCGATGCTCCCCTGAGCCAATGGCAACTCCCGTGCATCCCAGCGTACCAGCGGCGGCCTTTCGCGCCAGCTTCGCAGGTTGCTGCCTGCTGCGACGAGGGCATTCTTATCGATGTCACCGCCGATCATTTCCGCCTGGCGGTTGGTGTCAAACGTCTCAGCCAACAGTGTGCCCGCTCCACAGCAGGGATCGATGGTCAGCCCTTCCTGCGTTCCCAGTCGTACCATCGCCGCAGCGACGACGGGCCGCAGCGAAGCCTGGATGTGCTCGGTCTTGTAAGTGCGATGACGGAGTTTGCTGTCGGAAAGTCGCACGCCGCAGAGCGCTCGCTTGCCCATGATGCGCAACCAGATTTCGAGGGTGGCGTCCTCGCTGGTCGGGATGAGATGGGCAGGAATCTTGCCGCGCAGGCCTTTATCAAGTGCCTCGAAGGCATCGCTGCGTTTGTAACCATGCTCGCCATGCATCTGGGCGATGAGGCGAAAGCTGGGGCGTCCCTTGGACTTGGGGCGGATGGCCTTGTGGTATTCCAGCAGCCGGGGCCACTGTGGTTCCTTGGCTGTCCACTTCTGGATCAGTTCGAGGTCGGTCGCCCGATAGGTGAGGGCGTCGCTGCCCCAGGCGAGGAGGAACACGTCTTCCGCGGTGCGCAACTTAAGTACATTCTTATCAAGATGATCCACCCGAAAGACGACGATGCCGTTCATCTTCTTCTTGACGATACCGCCGAGGTCGTCTTCAATCTCTCGAGCCGTCACTGCTTCTAGGCCCGGAACCGTCAGAGCAAACAAAGCAGGCGGCGTACGTTCGATGGCAGGCATGTGGCAACGATCTATGCAAATGTATCGGAAACTGTGCCACACTCCGGCGGTACTCCGTCGGGGTGTGGTGCCGGGGGCTCTCCACCATTGGTTTTATGATAATCAAGAGGAGAGTTGAGTATGTGCACAATCAGGAAGAGCAAAGAAAAAGGAGCGCCCGATTGAATCGAGCGCTCCTTCAGAGCTTATCGCCAGCCTCCACATCCCCCCCTGGCCCTCCCGGTCCTGGCTAATATCGAAGGCTCCTTCGGAGCCGGGAACCAGGGCCCATCACCATTCTACCTCCTAGCTACTATCTCCTAGCTCCTTGCTACTCCTACTTCTTCTTCATCTTCTCCGGGAACAACTCGCCTTCAAACTTGAGAGTCTTCGTGTCAACGCCCTTGTGGGGAAGCACATCAGGAAGTACCCGAACGGCGGTGGTCACCTTCAACGGGAACGGAGCGCCCACATCGTAGGTCAGTTCGACGAAAAACGCACTCCAGCCTTCCTTAGGCGGATCAATCTTGCCCACGTAGGAACCATCGGTCTCCTGCTTCAGCTCGGTGTCCTTGTAGGTGCGGCCAATGCTATCGACGCGGAAGTCACGAGCCTTGGCATTGCTCGCCTGCCAGAGCGTTACTTTGCTCGGAGGTGTCTGGTACTTCACCTTGATGCTGCCGTCTTCCTCGAACTTCCAGGAATACTGGGGTAGCGGTTTATTATTGATGATCATGTAATAGAAGGCGGTGATGCTTTGAAGAGCGTCAGTCCCCTTGAGGGAGTGATCGCCATTGGGCACATAACGCAGCAGCTTCTGGCCCTGTAGCTTATCCCAGTAGAACTGCGACGAATCGGGCAGGAAGAACTGATCGCCGGCGGCATTGACGACGTACTTTGGCATCTTCAGCCGTTCAACATAGCTGAGTGGGTCTTCGATGATCGACAGATCGGAAACGCGGGGATGATCCGGACGCTGGAAAATCTTGTGTTGATAGTAATTGCCGACAGCCATAGCCCAGAAGCCGTATGCCTGGCCGTGATGCTTCATCGATTCAGAGGTGTTGAGCACATCGATCACGATAGGAACGATAGCTTCGACACGGTTATCCATGGCTCCCGTGAGCCAGGTGGTCCACCCCCGTTTGGAACCGCCGGCGACGACGAACTTCTCGATGGGGCAGCCTTCCTTCTTGGCCCACTCCTGCACACAGTCCATGCACTTGACGGCGCTCTTGACCATCGCTAGGCGGACGATCCAGAGCGGGTCGCCGGTCTCGAAGAACTTGTTCAAGCCGTAGCCGATGAGATCGTCTTCGACGCGCTTGACGCCATCGTTGTTGAAGATCAGGGGCTGATTGGGCACCATTTTGAGTTCGACCACGATGCTGCCTGTCGTGGCAGAAATCAAGGAGGTCATCTCGTCAGCTTTCTCGGGAAAGCGGCTTTCGTTGCTGCCGCCACCGATCATGAGGAAGGCTTTGTTGCTCTTGAGTTTATTGGGCTTGGAGATAACGACAGCGTGTTCCCACACGATGCGATTGACTTTGTTCTCACTGAGCCAGTTTTGCGAGGTGAGCTTGATGATGGTCGTCTTGGCTACGGGGCCTTCGACGTTTTTAACCACTTCCCATTTGTAGGCTGGTTCGGGCCGTTTGATGTAGTCGTCGAAAACGGTTTTGGGCTTGATGTCAGGTTGCTGAGCAGAGACGGGAAAGGCGGAAACACTGAGTAGCATCAGTGTCCAGAACATCGCACACAGTTTCATGGCGGGTCCTAAACGATAGGTAGGGGTGGGATGTGTTGATTATAGGGCATGATGAGAGAATGTCAGAAGGATGGAAGGAGAAAAGCACGGGTGATGAGGATGATTTCATGATGTATCAAACCAAAACAGCCGGGACGCTTTCGCGTCCCGGCTGCTGAATATCAAGAATCAATGCTTAAGAGTTCGAGAACTCAGGCCGGCGAGAGGCCAGCATGTGTTGAAGACGAGTCACGATGCTGGAGTGCATCTGGCTGACACGGCTCTCCGACAGATCAAGCGTCTGGCCGATTTCTTTCATCGTCATCTCTTCGTAGTAGTAAAGGATGATGATGAGGCGTTCGTTGCGACTTAATCCACGCGTGACTAGCTTCATCAGGTCACGGTTCTGCAGACGATGTGTGGGGTCTTCAGCTTTCTTGTCTTCAAGGATATCGATCTCGCGGACATCCTTGTACGAATCAGTCTCGTACCACTTCTTGTTCAGACTGACCAAACCGACGGCAGCGGCTTCGCTGGCGTGCTTGGCATATTCATCAATGGAGATACCCATCTTCTCGGCGATTTCATCGGGCTTGGGCGGACGGCCCAGCGAGACTTCCAAGGCTTTCCGCATGTGTTCGAGCTTGCTGGCTTTGCTGCGTACCAGGCGTGGCACCCAGTCCATCGTGCGGAGTTCGTCGAGCATGGCACCGCGTATACGGGGCACACAGTAGGTCTCGAACTTCACGCCACGATCCAGATCAAAGGCTTCAATCGCATCAAGCAGGCCGAAGGTGCCGGCGCTGATCAAGTCGTCAAGTTCGACGCCATCTGGCAGGCGGGCCCAGATGCGCTCGGCGTTGTACTTCACGAGTGGCAAGTAATGCTCGAGCAGGCGATTGCGTCGATCTAACGTGGCTTCGGTCCGGTAGTCTTTCCAGAGCTGTCCCACGTCCTGCTCTACGTGCGTTACCATGCAATCCTCCCCAGGAAGAAAAGCCTGGGTGGGCGTGCGAGAAAGCAGCGACGAATCGAGACGTGAACAGGACGGACAAATCCCCCGAGTTGGCCGTCCCTGGCCCCGAGTTCTTCCCTGACTTCTCGCAAGGCTTGCGCCTCCGTGCGCCCAACCCCGCGTGCTCCTTCACCCCGAACTCATCGCTGTGCGCGATGATGCTGATCGTTGTTATCGGCACTCTTCGTGCGTCATCATCAGGAAAACCGTAATGCTTTGCCCGACCCCACCAGGGCGAAGAGTCACCAGCCCAAAGGCCACCGGCGAGCGGCAGCCATCAAGCGGGCGGGCACTTACCGCATCATTCTCCTTCTGTCCAGAGCAATGTGATCTATTTTCAATCTGCATGAGCATTTTGAAAGAATGACACAGATCGACTGGTAATCTGGCGAAATTGGCGAGTAACTTGTCCTCGCCCCGGCCAAGGATTCAGCCGAATTCCGTGTAAATGTTGCAAAGTTGGAGGTTGTCTGGTCTGTAGTCATCACGCTCCGTCGTGATGACACGGCGACTAAATCGCTACTCTTTGAAGTGATCCATTCGATTCTGAAATGATGTATTTCAGACAGTACGACATTGAGGGAATGAGACTGAGTCTCCGAGTCATCACGACGGAGCGTAATGACTACAAACCATCACAGCGGAGCGTGATGGCTTCTAACCAGACCCGCACATACCATAACCCTATGTCATCAAACCCCACGGAAACTGATCCCCTTTCCCTTCCCAGTGTCGTCGGCACCAGCCTGGTGATGCAGACCGTGGCCGCCCGGGTCAAGCAGGTGGCAACCAGCCGTTCCAGCGTGCTACTGGTGGGGGAGACGGGCACGGGCAAGGAATTGATCGCTAGAGCGATTCATACCTACAGCCCGCGCGTGGACGGCCCCTATATCCGTGTCAATTGCGGAGCGCTCAGCGAAGGGCTGCTCGAAAGCGAACTCTTCGGCCACGTCAAAGGGGCGTTCACCGGAGCGGTCGATAACAAAACCGGCCGCTTTGAAGCAGCCCACACCGGCAGCATCTTTCTTGATGAAATCAGCAGCATGAGCCCCAAGCTGCAGGTGAAGCTGTTGCGAGTGCTACAGGAGCGGGAGTTCGAGCGAGTCGGCGAAAGCAAAACGATCCGTGTCGATGTACGTGTCATCGCAGCCACCAATCAGCATCTGGAAGAGGAAGTCGATGCCCGCCGCTTTCGGGAGGATCTCTACTATCGCCTCAACGTGGTGCCCATCTACCTGCCTCCGCTGCGGGATCGTCATGGCGACATCCCACAACTCATCGAGCACTTCGTTCAGCGTTACGCCAGAGAAAACAAGAAGGTGATCAGCAGCATCGATCCCATAGCGACGCAATGGCTGACCGCCCACCGCTGGCCGGGCAATGTGCGTGAACTGGAACACACCATCGAGCGAGCCGTCGTTCTTGCCCCCGGCCCGGTCATCAAGATCGAACAGGTAATGCCTACCACGCACCTCGGCCAACGCCGCCTCCGCACCGGCGAACAGAAACCGGTCGACCTGGCCGGCAGCATCAAGCAACTCGTACAGATCGGGTTGGCGACGACCAAGACTGATGATGCCCGCACGCTCTATGATCACCTCGTCGGTGGACTGGAAAAGGAATTAATTGAGCAAGTGCTACGAGAATGCGAAGGGGTGCAGACTAAAGCGGCAGCAAGACTGGGTATCAACCGTAATACCTTGCACAAGAAGATGCAGGAGTTTGGACTAGGAGAGGGTGTTTAGTACTGTGTGTGATTGGTGCCACTGCGTGATCGAGGCGGAGAAGGTGTCTTGTTTCGATAACGAATGAGTCGAAATCACGCAGTGCTACGGCGAGGTGCCCACCGCGTGCTTGCCGATTTTGTACTTTGACAGCGTCACAATTCAGGACGGCAAGCACACAGTTGCACAATCTACGTGAGTTGTATGAGTGATCTTCGTAAGTGATAAATCTATCGTGCGGAGCCGACAGCACGTTTTTGCCAAGCCCACCTGAATCGTGCTGCCGGCTCCGACATCGCTCAAAATGGCGATAAACATGTCGTATCCAGACTATTCGCACCATCTTTCCGCCCATTTACGCCGCTACACGCTTTCCTCCATTCCGCCTGTCATCTCCTGGTGAACACTCTATAATTAACCCATCACAGTACTCGGATATTCGGTATGCCTAACGATTCGGAACGGGCTTTAGCCATCTTTGTTGACTTTGATAACATCGCCCAGGGGTTTCGTCGCACTGATCGCTTCGATATTCAGCGTGTGCTCAAACGCATGGTCGAAAAGGGCAAGATTGTCGCCAAGAAGACCTACGCCGACTGGAGCCGGTATATTCCCTACACTGCTTCGCTCCATGAGGCAGCTTTTGAACTAGTTGAGATTCCCAAGCGGTCGATGACCGGCAAGAACTCCGCCGACATCCGTCTCTGCGTCGATGCCATGGACCTGGCTTATAACAAGCCCCACATTGATACTTTCGTCATCGTCTCCGGCGACAGCGACTTCACGCCGCTCGTCTCCAAGCTTAAAGAAATGGGCAAACACGTCATTGGCCTCGGGATGACGAACTCGACCAGCGAACTGCTCCGTGACAACTGCGATGAGTTCATCTACTACGAAGACCTTGAAGTGGAGAAAGCGGAAGCTCCCAAGGTCAACCTGCCCGTTCCCGATACCAAACGCAAGGCCCTTGAACTGCTGATGGAAGCCTGCACCGCCCTGCGTCGTGAGAACAAGGAAGTCCTCTGGGCTTCCATGATCAAAGAGACGATGAAACGAAAGAAACCTTCCTTCAACGAAACCTATCACGGCTTCAACACTTTCTCTGCGCTGCTTGAAGATGCTCAGAGCCAAGGGCTGGTGGAACTCGAACGAGACGCCAAGCGTGGCACCTACACGGTGGTTCGCTTCGGTGAAGAGCTGACCGGCGCTCCTCCCAAGAAGGAAGCGACTCGTGAGTATACTCGTGGCGCTCGAGGCCGTGAGCCATTGGCGCCGTCGACAGTGAAACGGGCACCATTGGCAGCGACACCGCATCGACGTGCCCCGCTATCGGCCAAGCCTGGGAAATCAGAGCGACACGAACGGACCTCTCGATCAGCGCGTGATGTCGAACCGGAACGGACCGCCCCCTTGGCCGCTCGCTTTATCGAACCTGAGATCAAGCCCCGTGTAGCCGGCTTCCAGGGCTTCAACGACTTCGAGCAGGAGACGACCCAGTTTCTGGGCAAACGTCCCGCTCCCAGCTTCGAGGATGAGTTCTCCAGCTTTGGCACCCCGTTCAGCCGCCCACTCAGCGCCACCGCCGGCGAAGTGATGGCCGGCATCGCCCACGATGCTCGTTCCCATTCAGCACGACCTCCGGTGCCACCACCGCCACCTCCTGAACTGGTCGAGGAAGAATTGGTTCATCCCGATGCGAAGCCAACTGATAACGAAGACAAAGATCAATACAAGAAACGACGACGCAGGTCGACTAAAGGGAAGGATCGAGACAGCGAGTCATCCGCTGAACCAGTCGAAGCTCCCAAGATTGATGATCGGCCCATCTTCTTTGACGATGTACCCTTCATGGCTCCCAAGCCGCCGGCGCAGGCTGAAGAGGCTGCACCCGTCTTCCACGACTGGACACCAGAGCAGAAGCCTGAACCTCAACAGCCGAAGCATCATCGGCCAAAGCATGATCAGCAGGTTGAGAAACCAGCCCCCCGACATGAAGAACCTGCTCCGGTAGTCACCAAGCCGCCGGTGCGAGACTTCGGTTTTGGCATCTTCGATGAGTAGTACACCTGCCACGCCACCCACCACGCTGTGGGGTCAGCTTCGGGCCTTCCTGGAGATGATCCGCTTCAGCCACACTCTCTTTGCGCTGCCGTTCGCGCTCGCCGGGGCGGTCCTGGCCTGGCGCGAGATGCATCGCACCAAGCTGATCGAAATCCTGCTCGATATCGGCGGCATCATCCCCTGCATGATTCTGGCCCGCAGTATGGCCATGGCCATCAACCGCCTCGCTGATCGTGAGTACGATGCCGCCAACCCCCGCACCGAAAAGCGGCATCTGCCCGCCGGCATCCTCTCGGTGAAGGCTGTCACTGCCTTCGCTGTGCTCTCTGCTGTCGGCTTTGTCATCGCCACATGCCACTTCTGGATCTGGAACGACAACCTCTGGCCCCTGATCTTGAGCGTGCCGGTATTGGTGTTCATCGCCCTCTACTCCTACACCAAACGCCACACCGTTCTGTGCCATGTGTGGCTTGGCCTGTCGTTGATGCTCGCCCCCATCGCTGCCTGGATCGCCATCACCGGCTCCATCGGCTGGCCGCCAGTCATCCTCGGCCTGGCAGTGATGTTTTGGGTCGTCGGGTTCGACATCCTTTACGCCACCCAGGACGCCGACTTCGATAAGAAAGCCAAGTTGCACAGCGTTCCTGCTGCTATTGGTGTGCCCAACGCCTTGCGAGTGTCGTTCTTCAGCCACATGATCATGCTGCTCTGTCTTTTGACCCTCTACTACATCGCCAGCCTGGGGCTGATCTATCTCGTCGGCATCATCCTCGTCTCATTGCTCATCTGCTATGAACACGCCATCGTCAAACCGAACGACCTCTCCAAAGTGAACCTGGCGTTCTTCTACGTCAACAGTGTTATCAGTATTGGGCTGTTGATTGTGATTGTGGTGGATGTGTTGTGGAAGGTTTGATCCGAGAAAGAGGACAATACATGCTCCCCTCTCCCCGGAGGGGACGGGGGTGAGGGGAGCATTGCACTCGTCCCCATTTTCTTACACCGCCCCAGTCCACTTCAGCACCGGCTCCCGCGCCGCCTTCGCCTCATCCGGTCGACAGATGGGTAGCGTCGTCGGTGCCGCCTGCAAGATGGCCGGATCTTCGGTCTTCATCTTGATCATCACATCAGCAAAAGCATCGAGCGTTTCCTTGCTCTCGGTCTCGGTCGGCTCGATCATCAATGCTTCAGGCACGATCAGCGGGAAGTAGACCGTCGGGGCATGGAAGCCATAGTCGAGCAGTCGTTTGGCGATGTCCATAGCGGAGACCCTCCGCTCCCGGCGATCCTTCTTGGCACTGGCGACAAACTCATGCATGCAGCGGTCGCCGTTGGGCACTTCGTAGTAATCCTTCAGGCGTGCCAGCAGATAGTTGGCGTTGAGCACCGCCTGGTCGCTGATCTCTTTCAGACCATCGGGTCCCAGCGTGCGGATATATATGTACCCTCGCACCAGGATGCCGATGTTGCCATTGAAGCTGCGCACCCGGCCGACCGACTTGGGCCGATTGCTATCCAGGGCGTAGGTGCCATCAGCCTTCTTGATGACGATAGGAGCGGGCAGGTAGGGAGCGAGGAAATCACGTACCGCAATCGGGCCGGCACCGGGGCCGCCGGCACCATGAGGGCCGGTGAATGTCTTGTGGACGTTGTAGTGCATCATGTCCGCCCCGAAGTCGCCAGGGCGGGTGTGGCCCAGGTTGGCATTCATGTTAGCCCCGTCGAGATAGACCAGCGCGCCAATATCGTGCAGCAGCTTGGTGATCTCAACGATCTTGGTCTCGAAAAGCCCGCAGGTGTTCGGGTTGGTGATCATGAAGACCGCCACGTCTTCGTTCATCTTTGCCTTGAGATCGTTGAAATCGACAAGGCCATGTGCATCGCTCTTGACGGTGACGACTTCAAACCCGGCGATGACGGCGCTGGCGGGGTTGGTGCCATGCGCCGAATCGGGAACCAGCACCTTGTGCCGCATTTGGCCTTTATCTTTGAAGTACGCCGCCGCTACTAGTAGCGCCGCCAGTTCACCCTGTGCCCCCGCCGAGGGCTGCAGCGACACCGCAGGCAGCCCCGCTACTTCGCCCAGGTACTGCTGCATGCCATAGAGCAGTTCGAGCATTCCCTGTGTGGAGGCATCGGGCTGCAGGGGATGCAGATTGACGATGCCCGACAGGGAAGCCAGCCGTTCGTGCCGCTTGGGGTTGTACTTCATGGTACACGAACCGAGCGGATAGAAGTTGGTATCGACCGACATGTTCAGCGTCGACAGGTTGACGAAGTGCCTCAGCACGTCGCTCTCCGCCACTTCAGGCAGCGGCAACGTCTTCTCCGCCAGCATGCCCTTAGGTATGGCGTTCTCCACCCTCGGCACATCGCTGGCCGGCAACCGATGACACCGCCGGCCCGATTTGTGGAGTTCGAAGAGAAGCTGAGTCGATTGCGTCTTGTCCATAAGTCGATTCGCACCACGGTGGATGAAAGGAGATTCTCGGCTGTTGGTATGGTGGATTCTATGAATTGATTCGATGAGCGGCGCAGCGTCAACTCGCTGGTGGCATCGGCTGAGGTTTCGCTCGCAAACACCGGCGGGCTAACGCCGCGCCGCTCTTGGATATCTATCTATTCTCCATTGCAATCTCCTTAGCCTCGGTGGACAATAAAACGTAGCAGTCCAAGCTCTCGTTGCTGGAGCCATCACATGCGATCCGTGGCTATCGTCATTACCTACATGTTCATCGGGGCCGTTGCCTGGATTCAAGCAGGCAGCCTGGTCTATGTCGGCTTGGCAGACGACAAATATCCGCCGGAGGTACAGAAGATCATTGATGGCATCCTGGCGGCGAAGTATCCCTATGATCGCGCTGATGACAAGAACGGTTACCGGGCACTCTTCAATAAAGTGGGGGTTGAGGGACTCAAGAAGTTGCAGTCTTACTCCGATGACAGCATTGCCTTGCAAGCAGCTTGGGAAGAAGTTGAGCTTACAGTACCGATTAGCGAAACACGCACGGCTGTTAAGCCTGATAAAAAGAAACTCAAGGAGTTTCTCGCCTTCATGGAGAAACGATGCAGAGTGAAGGGGCCTGCATGGTGGACGGAATCACTTCTCAATGCAAATGCAAATGCAAATAGAAGGTACAATATTTACTTTGATTCGCCATAACCGGATATTTATCACCCTGCGGGGGTGGACGACGTAAAAGCGCCACTCGATACCACGCTACAGCGAGATGGGTCGAAGCTGAAACTGAAAGTCGCTAACGAGTCAATTACGATACCTGAGACTCTTTTCGAAAAATGGAACAGTGGTGCATTGATGGGCAATATCAGTGGTTTGGTTAATGACAAAAGATGCTATGCTGCCGTACATGGTGATAGCGGCTACTCGTATAAGCTGACGTGTATAGATAGGTCATCGAACAAGATAATCTGGCAAAGCGAAGTTTGGGGCCATTGGTGGTATGGTTCAACAGGAAGGTCAAGAGGTTGGGTGACAATTACAGAACAGAATGGCCGAATAGTGGTGTTTGGTCACTCTGGGATCGGGTTTCATGTGGAAGCGTTTCGATCAGAAGATGGCAAGAATCTGTTTCGAGTCTCCAATGCGTACGGGTTTTAGGTTTCACCTGCCCCCGATAATCATCGCCACGCATTTCGTGATGATTGCGAGGTTACTGCGGAAGCCCTCAGGTGGCTGACGCCCCCGCTCGCAATCCATCGATGCTATACAATATTCGTTTCACTCTCTCCGAGGCTTCCCATGTTCGAGAACGACCTGACCATCTTCCGTTTCCTGGATGGTTACGAGAAGAAGATTCTTGCTGACATGAAGGAGGAACGGTTCAAGACGCCGGCCTTCCCCGGAGCCAATCCGCCATCGTGGATTGTCGGACATCTGGCGATGTCGTCCGACTTTGTGATGATGGTGCTGGGCAAGCCGACGTTGTTGCCCAAAACGTGGGGCGTGATGTTCGGCCCCGGGTCTGATCCTCACAAGCATTTGGACAAGCACCCCCGCATGGCTGAACTCGTCGCCGCGCTGGCAGCCGGGCATGCTGCAGTGTTCAAACACGTGCCCCATGCCGATCCAGAGAAGATGGCTGCTCCCAGTCCGTTCAAGCCATTGATCGATGTGCTACCCACAGCCGGCGCGCTTCTTACGCATCTACTCACATCCCATGAGAGCTTCCACCTGAGCCAACTCTCCGCCTGTAGAAGAGCAGGGGGCTTCTCGCCGTTGTTTTGATGTGATGGCTGTGAAGAATGGGGTGCCACGCTCTCGGTACTCCGTGACCGTGCGCCTCAACGACAAAACCACTGTTACGGAGTATCGAAACAGTGGCACCCTCAAAAAGCCTTCTACTTTTGCTTACTTTGTAGATCCACCCTCAACTGCTGCAATGGGCCTTTCTGCGCAGCAGGGGCCTGAGCAACGGCGGCATCCAGCACTTGAAGTGCCAAGGCCAGATACTTCTTGCCTTGATCAGGGCTCATGATTGCCTTCATGAACGATTCGTTGGCCTTGGCTAAGTCGCTCCGCACGAGATAGTATCGTCCCAGCCAATAATGAGCATCGGCCAGGTTGCTATCAATGCTCGTTGCCTGGATAAGATCATCCCGACCCTGATCGAGCTTAGCAGAGTCATTATTCTCATCGAACGCCCAGCGGATCATGCATCGGCCCTGTCCGCTGAGGTACTCCGCCCTGGTGTGGCCAGTCTCGAGTTTGGCCGCCTCGCCATAGTCCTCAGCAGCAACTTGAAGAGCACGTTTGCTCGTTGGAATTGGCCAGGCCTCATTCGGCGATTGGTAGATCAAGTCGCCCTGAGCGGCCAGGATCGTTGCCAGTTGTGTGTTGCGGACAGCATTGGGCTTGATGCCTGCCGCCAGCCGTTGTGCCGGGGCGAGGATGCGATCATTGAAGACGAGCGGACTGGTAGTATCGAACGCCGCACGGTTCTTTTTGATATAGTCCCAGGTGTCGGCATACATGCCCAGTGCCTGCGTCGTCTGCTTTGCTGTAAGTGCTGCATCGATCTGCTTGAGTCGAAGGCTGGTGATCAGCACCGCACCCTGGGGCCGCTTGCTCCACTCATCCTGTACGCTGGCCGTCAGTACGGGCTGCAAGAGGGCAGGGTCTTTCGGCGCAGGGTTCATCGTCGCCAGGAGCATCGTCAGTGACGAGCCACTCTGCACTTTGCCCAGATACCGTTCCGCTACAGCAATCCAACTCGGCACTGGTGTGGCGACGGTGGCAGATAGGGTGCGGGCATCGGTGATGATCTGAACTCGCTGAGCGCCCTCCTCAAAGATGGCCAGTGCCCGATCACGCCGGAACCCTGCCAGCGAGATGTCACGCTTGAGCGATTCTTCAAGCGCTGCCACAGCTCGAGCGGGGTCACGTTGTTCCTGCCAGTATCGAGCTTGAACATACTGCAGATAGGCACTGGCCTCGCCCAGTTCTGCAGCATGACTGAGGTACGTTCCGGCCGTGGATACGTTCTTACTTTCCCCTTCAAGCATGCACTCAGCCCGGAAAGCTAACAGCTTGGCTGAGTTCATCGATATCGGGACCTGCTCCAGTTCACGTAGGGATCGACTGAACTGTACCGGTAGATTCGTGTTGGCGATGATCCGGTCCAGGCTTGTGTTCAAGAAGCTGGGAAACGTCGGATCGCTGATGTTTCTTCCCAGCACCATGATCGGAGGCGGGACCGGCGTCGTTACGGTCGTCGGCGTCAACAGATCGGGTGGCTTCGAGAAGTTCGGTACTGGCAGGGCCTGTTCTAGTCGGGGTTGTGAAGTGTTACCAACCGACGGCTTGCTGGCTTCCACATTGATGATGCCCTCGCCGGGCTTGCGATCTTCGTAGATCGGCCCGACAAACTCATAGGGCCGGTCATCCAGCGGGGAGTCTTCGGGCGAAGTCGATTTGGCAACGCCCTCGGTAGCTGGCCCTCTCAGCAGGAAATGCACCAGCCCCGCCATGCTGATACCGATTGTAAAGACAATAACCAGCGGCAGGAAGTATTGCGAATCAGGCTTTCGGGCATGCTCTTCTTTTGTCTGAGGCTTGGCTCTGGCAGCCATGATCTTGGTCGCTGCCGGGGCCTCGTGATCGGTTTCACCAGAAGAGGCAGGAATCGGCGTCTTGATCGGTGCTGGATACACCTCACCCTTGGCTAGTAACACCGGCATTGTTTTGAGGCGTTGGCCTGCCGGCACGGATGGTATGATCGGCACCAGGTCGCTGGGTGGATCCTGCATCCGTGCGCCATAGGCGGACTGCTTCACGAGTGTCGGGGCAGGCTTGGCTGATGGTGCATCATCAAGATCATGCTTGCTCAATTCGCCGGCGGGAGGCACGGCTTTCGTCAGTGCCTCCAGCAGTGCTTTACAGGAAGGGAATCGTTCTTCGGGAATGACACTGGTCGCCCGTGCCACGATCTTGCGCTCGGCCGGCAATAGCCGTGAAAGATCAAGCTGCCCTTCCAACTGCCGCATCATCTGATCGTAAGCTGAGCAGTCTTTGCCATAAGGCAACTCGCCGGTGCGAAGCTGGTAATAGGTGATAGCCAGCGAATACTGATCCGACCACTTGGTCACCTTGCCCCGCAGTACTTCGGGGGCGGCGTAGTGGAAGGTAAAGCCCACTGAGTCCTGCCGAATCTCAGCGACGACGTTGTCGGTTTCCAGCACCTTGGCGAGGCCGAAGTCGGTCAGCTTGATCATCTCGTTGGCGAGCATGATGTTGTCGGGCTTCACATCACGATGCTGAATGGAGACGAGCCGATTGCCCATTCGGTGTTTGGGTTGATTGAGGTAGTCGAGAGCGCCTGCCACCTGGCGAAGGTAGCCCAACAGTTCCTGCACAGGAATGCCCGGCTTGCTCTCTTCCTGTTGATATCGTTCCATCACCTGCGTCAGGTTCATATCGGCCAGCTTGGTGGCGATCACCAGCGTGGCGGGAACCGGCGAGTTGACCTGCCCGCGCAGTTCATCAGGAATCGCCTGGCCATGACGATCGAGCAACCAATAGGCCCGCAGCTCCATCAGAGCATGGTGATTGAGGTGCTGAATAATCTCCAGCGCTCGGAACTCCTGGCGACCCCGACCACTGGCTCTATCCAGGTCCTTAATGATCTTGAGGGCGATAGGCAGGCGGCCCGGAGCGAGTGCTTGCCAGACTTCGCCGTACGCTCCACGACCGATGAGGGAGATGAGCTTATGACCAGGAACAATCTCACGATTAGGCTCGATGACCAGGCCATCCACATGCACCGTGCCACTCCGCTCGATGGCGCGCCGCAGTTCACGAGCCAGATCTTGGCAATTCTCATAGCGAGCTTCCGGTCGTCGGCTTGTCGCCCGTCGAATGACTTGCTGCTCAGCAGTGCTCAACCGGGAAAGATCGAGTCGGCCTTCGAGCGCTTCGGTCAGAACCACGTTGGCTTCGTTCATCGAGAACGGCAACGCCCCGGTGCGCAGGAAGTGATAACTGATGGCCAGTGAATACTGATCGCTGTAGGAAGTGGCTTCGCCGCCATCGAGTATCTCGGGCGAATGGAAAGCCGCTGACATGCTACTAACGGCATTGGGATGGCAGCCTCGCAGTACCGCCATCAACCCGAAGTCGCAGACCTGTGCCGCCCCGCCAACGATGAGCAGGTTCTGTGGCTTGATATCACAATGGGGAAGTGGAGTGGGGCCCTTACCCAGTTCGTGCTTGGAAGCGTTCAAAAAGTCGATAGCCCGGGCAGCATCATCGAAGTAGCTGATCAGCTCCATCGCTGGGATGCCGACTTCGCCCAACTCCTTGCAGTCCTTGAATCGTTCGAGCAGGCTCTTCTCTCCGAGGCCCATCGCCAGGTAGAGGGCTTCTACTTTGGGTTGCTCATCATCCAGTGAGAATTCACCAAACGTTTGAGTTCGTGCAGAAGCCAGTCCCCGTTCTTCGCCGGTAGTGACAACACCTTCTTCACCCCGTATCCACAGTGCCAGAATCGGGCAGAGGTTCGGATGACGAATCTTCTTGACGAGTTCGATCAGACGCAGATTCTTGATGTTCGGCTTATCATCGAGCTTAATGATCTTGAAAGCGACTTCAGTACCGCCCGGTCCGGTTGCCTGCCAGACATCGCCAAAGCTGCCTTTGCCGAGATATTTGACGAGACGATAGCCGTTAACTGGCTCATCACCTTGTTGAAACGCTCGGGCCATAGCCACCACGCGATAAAGGGCGAAACTATTGGGAGTATAGCTTGCGCAGAGGGCGCATGCGATACTGCCAGTTCAATTTTCGTGTTGTACCCCAATTTGCCCAGTTTGTGGAAGGGCAAGTTCAAGGAGCTAGTAGCCAGAAGGGGATAAACGGCTACACTTTTGGCATGAAGATCGCCATTGCAGCAACGGTTGAGGACATGGGCCGGCAGGCCGCCGATGAAGGGGCTGAAGTCCTTTGCAAGGCCATCGAAAGCAAGGGAGCAGCCAACCTCATTCTGGCTACCGGGGCTTCGCAGTTCACCGTGCTTGATGCCCTCCTCAAGGTAGCCCGTATCGCCTGGAACAAAGTCACCATCTTTCATCTTGATGAGTACCTGGGCCTGCCTCCTACGCATTCGGCATCATTCCGAAAATATCTGAGAGATCGATTCGTTAGTAAGCTCTCCATGCCGCCTGCTGCCGTCCAATGGATCGATGGCCAATCTCAACCCGAAGTCGAATGCCATCGGCTGAGTCTCCTCATCATGAAGCATCCCATCGACCTCGCCTTCATCGGCATCGGCGAGAATGGCCACCTGGCGTTCAACGATCCCCCAGCCGACTTCATCACCAGGAACCCCTACATCGTGGTGCAGCTCGACGAGGCATGTCGGAAGCAGCAACTCGGTGAAGGCTGGTTTCCCACATTCGAGGATATTCCCCAGCAAGCGATCTCGATGTCGATTAATCAGATCATGAAGAGCCAGCATATCATCTGTAGCGTGCCCGATGAACGCAAAGCCATCGCTGTGAAGAATGCTGTAGAAGGTCCCGTCACCAATGTGGTCCCTGCGTCGATTCTGAAGAACCACCCGAGTACGACTCTGTTTCTCGATGTCCAGTCAGCGAAGCTATTGTCGAAGTCAAATCATTGAGAGTCGTTACTCTTTATCATCTTCAGGTTCGTCATCAGGTTTCGTGGGTACAGCAGGAGTATCAATAAACGCCCCAATTCCGAAGCCAAGAAATCCACCTACCAGGCAGAAGACCCAGAAGAGTGGAAAGGACAAGACGAAATCACCGTTAGAACTGGAAGATGAAGTTAAATGAACGAATAAAACGAGAATGGGCAGGAGTAGAAACCCAACAACGGCTAATCTCTTCTTCCACATGTCGCACCTCCTTACGAGGGAAGGCTCCATCGTAGTCTCAAGTACAACGCCGATGTCAAAGAATCTGCTATTTTCCATTGGGAAGGACGTTGTAACCGGCCTCTGTGCGGATCTCTTTTCAAATCCAAAAATGGTCGAATCAACTTATGGTGTTCCCCCATCACCACTTACACCAAGTAGTGGGCAGCAATGCGAATTTCCTCAATACCAACCCACCTGGTTTTCGATACTATAACCCCTGCCTCCGCGCTGCGGGGCATTTCGTTCTTTGACAATTTGGTGAGAGAGGAGCCAAGGGGAGGCTGTGTTCATCGAGC
>DAOMFV010000110.1:0-17589 GCA_035430005.1 Gemmatales bacterium | reverse complement strand
GTTGAAAGAACCCCACCCAACCTCCCCTTGGTAAGGGGAGGAGAAAGAAATCGCCTGCCAACTTCATATGAGGCACTTGTCTCCTAAGAATACAACGTCCCCGCATTCACTACCGGCTGGGCGTTGTGATGCCCGCAGAGGACTACCAGCAGGTTGCTCACCATCGCGGCCCGGCGTTCATCATCGAGCGCTACTACCTTGCGGTTGTTCAATTCCTCAAGAGCGTGTTCCACCATGCTGACCGCGGCATCGACAATCAACCGTCGGGCAGCAATCGTCGCGGAGGCCTGCTGACGCTGCAGCATCGCCGCGGCGATTTCGGGAGCGTAGGCTAGGTAACTGATGCGGGCATCGACCATCTCGACACCGGCCTGATGCATGCGGGTGTGCAGTTCCGCTTTCAGCTTCTCGGCGACCAGATCAATGTGGCCACGCAGGGATGAGACATCATCTTCGGGCGCATCATAGCGGTAATGGCTGGCGAGGTTACGCAGGGCGGCATCAGCCTGGGTGTGGACATAGCTCTCGTAGTCTTTTACCTGGAAGACCGCCTGGGCTGCATCCACCACTTTCCAGACGACGACTGCTGCGATCTCGATCGGGGTGCCATCCTTATCGTTGACCTTGATGGGTCGGCGCGACTGCGAAGCTGACTTGACCACCTTCCCGGCAGCGTCTTTGACTTCTTCCGATTCCTGCACGCCGGTCTCGAAGGTGCGCACCCGCAGGGTGACTTTCGAGCGCCAGTAGAACGGGTTACCGTAGTAGAAGCCTACGTCTTTGACGGTTCCCTTGTATTCGCCGAAGAGCTGGACGACACAGGCTTCATTCGGATTGACGACGACAAAGCCAGCCAGGCAGATGAGCCAGATGACCAGGGGGATGGCCAGGAACGCGGCGAGATAGGGCATAGCCGTGTTGGCGATCGCGATGACGAGGAGGATGATCAGGATCAGCGAACCCAGCAAAACGAGGATCGCAGTCCAACCGGAAGCAAGTTTGAGAGGTCGATCATTCATGGAGAAGCTCCTTAGATTGCATTGTGATATCACTATAGTATCATTCTGATGTCGATGGTCAAGATTTAGCAGAAAAAGAGGCTGGGCTTGTATCCTCGCCTGAACCCTTGCAAAATGAGCAACTCTGTAGGGTAACCAGACTTGTTAGGGCAATTCATCGGGTGCCACCGTTTCGGTACTCCGTAACGGTGCTGCCAGGGCTCAGCATGGTTAGCGTGAGTACACGCAAACCATGGCACCCATCGCACTGTTACGGAGTACCGAAACAGTGGCACCCAGTACCGTGTCCACTCAGCACTCAGGATTAAAAAGCATGCGCGTCTCCCATCTCTTTGGCGAAACTCTTCGTGAAGCACCGGCTGATGTGGATGTCGTCAGCCATCAACTGCTGCTGCGGGCCGGGTATGTGCGGCAGTTGGCGGCGGGCATCTTTTCGTATCTGCCACTGGCTCACCGGTCGATGCGGAAGATCGAGCAGGTGCTGCGGGAGGAGATGAATGCCATCGGCGGGCAGGAGATGACCATGCCGGTCGTTCACCCAGCTGAACCCTGGCAGCAGACGGGGCGCTGGCAGGTGATCGACGAATCGCTGGCCCGCTTCAAGGACCGCAAAGACCGTGATATGGTCCTGGCGATGACTCACGAAGAAGTCGTCGGCGTGCTCTGTTCCAGCGAAGTGAAGTCGTGGCGGCAACTGCCGATGCTGGTGTACCAAATCCAGACCAAGTTCCGTGATGAAGCTCGGCCCCGTGGCGGTCTCATTCGGGTGCGCGAGTTCACCATGAAGGATTCCTACTCGCTGGATAAGGACGAAGCAGGCCTGAAGAAGCAGTATGCTGAGCACTATCACAGCTACTTCCGCATGTATGCCCGCTGCGGGCTGCCGGTGATTTCGGTCGGCTCCGATACGGGCATGATGGGTGGCAAGGTCGCTCACGAGTTCATGTACGTGACACCGATTGGTGAAGATACGCTGGTCATCGATGAAGCGGGGTATGCTGCCAACCAGGAAGTGGCCCAGTTCGTGAAGACTGCCCACGATGGCGGAGCTGCTCAGGCGATGGAGAAGGTGCATACGCCGAACTGCCCGACGATTGACGACCTGGCCAAGTTCCTGAAAGTGGAAGCCAAGCAGACCATGAAGATGGTCTTCTTCATGGGCACGTTCCAGGAGGATGATCGCAAGGTGGAGAAACTGGTCGCTGCTGCGGTGCGGGGCGACATGGAAGTGAACCAGACCCAGGTGACCAACAAGGCCAAGGCTCTTGCCACCCGCCCTGCCCATCCGGAAGAGATCGTCGCAGCGGGTATGGTGCCTGGCTACGCTTCGCCCATTGGTATTGCTAAAGGGAAGGCTGTCGTCGTTCTCGATGATCTGCTGGAGAAGAGCAGCAACCTCGTCAGCGGGGCGAACGAGGCGGGCTACCATTACAAAAACGTCAACGTCGGGCGGGACTTTGCTCACGATGTCGTTGGCAACATCGCTCTGGCCCAGGATGGCTACCTCAGCGTTGATAATAACAAGCCGCTCAAGCTCGTCCGTGGCGTCGAGGTCGGCAACATCTTCCAGCTAGGCGTGCGCTACAGTGTGCCACTCAATTGCAACTTCGCTGATGAAACGGGCAAGCTGCAACCGGTGGTGATGGGCAGTTATGGCATCGGCGTGGGCCGTCTGCTGGCCTGTGTGGCTGAGGAGCATCGGGATCAGTTCGGGCTGACGCTGCCGATTAGCGTGGCTCCGTTTGAAGTGAACCTCGTGATGCTCAGCAAGAAGGACGAGACGAAGCAGAAGGCGGAGCAGCTTTATGCTGATCTGCAGAAGGCGGGCATCGAAGTGCTGTTCGATGATCGTGACGCTGCTGCGGGGGTGAAGTTCACCGATGCTGACCTGCGGGGCATGCCGCTACGGATCACCATCTCCGATAAGTCGCTGGAGAAAGGTGGCGTAGAGCTGAAGCACCGCAAGGCGGGGAAGGACTTCACGCTGGTACCCCTGGCGGAGATTATTCCGACGCTGAAGGCGGAGATTGCGAAGCTGCATGGGGTGTTGAAGGCGAGCGCGGATCAATCGCCGAAGTGGAAGTAGAACGCCATTTAAGAGCGGCGCGGCGTTAGTCTGCTGGTATATTGGCTTGAATTCATTGCCAGTGCAACCACCGAGCTAACACTGCGCCGCTCTTGATCGTTTGCTCGCATTTTGGCTGAAAACTGCTATCACTGTGGGTTGCAACAAATCCACAAACCGATCTAATTCAATTGAATCGCTTCTGTAACCCATGCTCGGTAAGCAAGTATTCGATTTGAACGAGATCCAGTTCAGGCGGAATTCCTATTAACCGACTCTCACCCCGCTGAGTCATGATCTCAAGTACGTGGTATGAGCCACAGGAATTAATGCTGAATGATTGCAACTTCTCGTAGGTTCGAACCCAATCGCCGGCGAAAGTATATCTTCCTATACCATTGCTCCAAATGATGATCCGAACTGCCATACTTTTAGCTAACCAAACACAAGAGTAAGGTAAGATGACGAAGCCAAGGAATGAAAACCCGACCATTACCCAGAATAAGATGTCACCCTGAACAGGTTGTCCACGATGCACTAACAACAAGGCTATTACAACTGCCAAGAAGCTGCCAAAGGGCACCAGGTGGTGCCACCAGGGTATCTTGCTTAGCATAACCTTGTGCTGAATAACCGAGAAAGCCTTTGGCTCATCCCACTTCAACAACATTTGAGGAAAGGGCCACATACTTATACCTAAGTAGCTTTGTCGAACAGCTTATTCTCATCCCAATTCTCCATCACTAGCAAGAGAATTAGTCACTCAGTCGAGAACAACTTTCTTACGTCGGCACTGACTTTCTTGGGGCGGCCCGACTGTGGATCAATCGGGCACCACACCGTCTTCGCCTGAACCAATATCTTGCGGTCGATGTTCAAGATCTCAGTGTGGCGATCGAACCGTAACCCCTCGGCGGTGCCGATCCAGGTTTTGAGGATGAGGTTGTCGCCTTCCTTCGCTGCCCACTTGTAGTCGATCTCATGCCGCAACACCATCCAGACGATTTCCTTCTGCATGTCGCTGGTGGCCAGCTTCGACCAGTGGGCGATGGCAGCGTCCTGCACCCAGCGGAGGTAGACGGTATTGTTCACGTGGCCGAGGGCATCGATGTCGGCAGCGACGGCGGTGACGGGGATTTCGTAGGGCTGACGGAAGTCGAGGGGATTCATTCACTCATTATAGAAGCATTCGCCACTCGTCCCGGGTCTTGGCTATCAGCTATCAGCTAACAGCCAGAAGTTTTCAGTTGTCAGTTTTCAGTTGTCAGAGAAGGCAGGCTTGTACTTTCTTACAACTGATAACTATTCTTCTGGTACTTTCCCTCGCTATCTCAGCCTTTCCTCATCTTTTCCCACAACTCCCTCTCGTTTGCGTGGTAAAATGCTCAGTACGGTGGATTATCGACATACTCGACCGCTTTGAAATGACTTATGTCCACGTCTTTGGCTGAATTGGGAGTCATGCCTGAACTGGCCGACTTTCTGAAAGAACTGGATCACACTCGGCTACTCACGCCTGAGGAGATGGCCCATTACCGGGCGAGTTCGTTCCTCGAACCGCCCGTCACCCCTGAAGAACTGGCCAGCGAACTCGTCCGCCATGGCAAGCTGAGCCGGTACCAGGCCGAGACCCTGCTCACTGGCCGATGCAAGGGCCTGGTGATGGGCAATATCGAAATGCTCGCCCCGCTCGGCAAGGGTGGGATGGCCCACGTCTTCCTTGCCAACGACCGGCAGACCGATGAGCTGCTTGCCATCAAACTACTGCCCCCGAACAAAGCGGCCAAGCAGCCTCACCTGGTGGATCGCTTTCACCGGGAAGCGCTGGTCGGCAAACGGCTCGATCATCCCGGCATCACCAGGGTGCAGTTTCTCCGATACGTCAAAGGGGTGCTGTGTCTGGCTCTGGAATATGTGCCTGGGACGGATCTCTATCGCCTTGTACAGCAAAACGGCCCGATCAACGTCGGTCCAGCGTGCCGTCTGCTGGCTGACATGGCCCTGGCACTCGATCATTCCCATCGCAAGGGCATCGTTCACGCTGACCTGAAGCCGGCCAACGTGATGGTGCTGCCGAAGGAAGTTCGCCATCGACACAAGGGGACGCGCTGCAAGGTGCTGGATTTCGGACTGGCTATCGATCTGGCCCGGCCCCCGGAACGAGCCAGTCTGAGTGCCAAGGGCAACATTGCCGGCACCCTGTCGTACATGGCACCCGAGCAGACCTACCCTGACAAGCTGCCCGTGCCCGGTTCCGATCTCTATTCTTTGGGATGTTCCCTGTTCTATACGCTCACCGGCAAGCCGCCCTACAAGTACGACGGCAAGATGAGTGTGAAAGAAAAGATCGACTTGCACCGCCATGCTCCGGTGCCGGATATCCTCGATTACCTGCCTGGCGCCCCGACGCAGCTTGCTGACCTCTTCAACAGGCTCCTCGCCAAGAATGTCGCCGATCGACCCATCTCTGCACAACAGGTGGCGAATATGTTGCGCGAGATTGGGAGTGGGAGGTAGGTATTCTTCCCTCTTCCTCTCGGGGAGAGGGGCCGGGGGCGAGGGGTTTCTTCTCGACTTCATCTGGTTGAGAACGTTCGATCTGTCATAGCATTTCAAACCAAATACCAACACGGGTGAACTCGATTGAGGAACCCCTCACCCCTAACCCCTCTCCCCAGGAGGGAGAGGGGAACCAGACCAGACAGCTTGTTGATTCCTATCATTGACGATGTCACCTTCTTCGGGAATCTTACCGTGGCCAAGCGCGTTCTCAGCATAGGCAATTGCGATTACGATCACAGCACTCTCAGTACTGCTTTGCGAAAGAACTTCGATGTCGAAATGCATGCCGCCGCAACGGCTCAGGAAGCGAGACAGGCGGTGACTACGGGTGAGTTCGATCTCATCATGTTGAACCGCCTGTTCGACATGACCGGCGAATCGGGGATTGATCTGATCAAGAAGCTAAAAGCGACGGTGAAGGCGCCGATGATGTTGATCAGCAATTATCCGGAGTATCAGGAGGAAGCCCAGGCAGCGGGAGCGGTGCCGGGGTTTGGCAAGAAGCAGGTGGGGAAGGCGGAGTTGGTGAAGGTGGTGGAGGGGTATTTGAGGTAGGGATTTCTGACCCCGGAGGGGTCATAGCGGTTAGCCGGTGGTTGAGCGAAGCGACACCACCGGGGAAGAACGAAACGGGATTTCGCACCCTGGAGGGGTGCCAGCGGAGCGAGCAAGGAACACGAGGACGCCTACATGCCCCCGCCGTTTAATTCACCCTGCTTGTAGAACGGCTGGCAGACGCTGGACAATCTGGCCTCTAGCGACGGCGACAGGAATAGTATGTCGATGTGCGACCCGGACCCGAGGTTGGCTCGGATCACGGTTGCCAACGCCTCTACCACGCGGATGTCCTCGCCGGTGCTGGACACCACGCATACCGCAGCCCCTGGCAGCCCCGCGCCCGGATATCGCAGCTTGCAAAAGTACGCTCGCTTCACTTGGGGCAGAGCTGACAACGCGGGCCGAAACTCAGTATGCAAGAGATCGGCGCCGCCACCCTGCTGCTGGCCGATGAACTCCGGGCCTTGCGCGTCGTGAGCCGACACGCCCTCCGGCAACTCATGGGACTTCCCTGGCGGAAGGGGCAGGCGTTTTCGGAACCAATCGAGCAACCCCATCCACCATGCCTCCAGCCGAACCGGTGATATCGCTGCGCTCAACCACTGGGTAATGTCTATGATCCCTTCGGGAACAAATGCAACGCCATCGTAACCCCTACTTCACCCCCGACGCATTCTTGATCACCGCATCGACGATGGTGGAACCGAGGGTCTCGCCGTAGAAGCTGATCGTCGCTTCGTAGCCGCCCTTCTGATATTCCTTGTCGCTGAGGATGTAGCTGACCCATTCGTCGGCGAGGCCGCCGATGACAACGTATTTCGCGCCCGTAGCTTCTGCGACCTTCTTCTTCACTTCCATGCCGAGTTCGGAGATCATCTCGCCGGGGACGCCGACGATTTGCAGGTCGCCGAGGCGGACGGAGAGGGTTTGCGTGCTGGTGGGGAAGAGGGACATGAGCAACACATCGAGCGTCTTGTCGAGGATGCCATACTCAGCTCCGCCGACCTTCATGAAGTCTTTGTGCTTGGACCGCTTGGGCAGGTCGAAGGTGGTTCGCTTCCAGGCGAGGTTCGTCACTTCGGTCGGCGTGATCTTCTTCCAGAGGTCATACCCCTTGATGGCGACATCGCGGCCATAATCATCGACCCGTTCCCACTGCGATTCGCCAGACTGAGGCCGAGGCGTGGGGGACTGATCGCCCTGGGCACCGTTGGCATAGAGGACGGTGACGCCCTGCCCTATCAGGCTTTCGAGACTTCGTTGCAGAGCGCCGGGCCAATCGCCGGAGAAGACCATGTCTTTCGGGCCGAGGAACGTGGGGTGAGCGGTCCACCAGACGATGACTGCCACTGGTTTGCCATCGGTGGCGTCGATGCGGGTGAGGGTGAAGTCGGGGTCGGCGATGCGATTGCCTCGGCGGTTGCGGTTCCAACCTTCGAGCTGGATGCGGCCGGTGCCGACCTTGACGGGAATAATGTCCAGGTTGGCCACGGTGATGACTTCGACCAGCTTGGCGACGACATGATCGAACGCAGCCTGCTGATAGATGCCGATCTGCGGAATGCGGTAGATGTTCTTGGGATGCAGGGCGAAGAGATCGAAGCTGGTGTGAGTGTGGCTGGGGAGGATCAGCACTTCATCGACGTTGACGTTGTTCTCTTTCAGCTTGGCCATCACCGCCTGACGGATGGGGTACGGGAAGCAGAGGGAATCGGCAGTGACGATGGCGAGGCGTTTGGTGCCATCGTTGAGGACAACGCACTTGAGCCAGACCCGGTCGTGAACGCCTTCCGCGGGCTTGCTCATGCGTGCCCCGTAGCCGCCGAGGCTGGCTTTCATGCTGATGGGGGGCGTGAGATCGACCCGAGCGACGCCGGCGGTGAGGGGTTTGTCCTCGGCGAGGAGCGTTGTGTTGAGCGATAGACAACAGAGGAGAGCGAGGCAGAGAGAGCGCATGCGGGGTTCCTGGTGAGATAGGTAACAGCATAACAGGGTGCGGGGGAGATGCAACGAAAGTGGGTGGTTGGTGACGGCATGATGTGCATGGAAGCAGTCGGCATTGGTTGTTCTGACCCCGGAGGGGGCACAGCTATTAGCCGGTGGGTGAGCGTAGCGACACCATCGGTAAATGATAGAAATGAGTTCAGCACCCTGGAGGGGTGCCAGTAGGCATCGATGATGATCTCCATTCTGGATAGTGGGTCAGTTTCATTCTCTCCCCCTTTCCAAGGGGGGAGTTGGAGAGGGTAAATTCTTCGTAGTATTTAACCCCACCCAACCTCCCCTTGGTAAGGGGAGGAGTAATCTGACCCACTACCGACGTCTGGGTGCCACCGTTTCGGTACGCCGTCACGGTGCTGGATAGTGTAAGCGCCCAACACGGTTACGGGGTACCGAAACCGTGGCACCCCTTTCGACTCCTTTGCCCTAGGTTCTCTTGTTCAGAACTTAGGCAATCCAACGAACCTTGCCCCAGCCGTATGGTCTGGGGGTTTGGCGGGTTCCAACTCAGGTTGACACATTCGGCAACCTCGTTACAATCGCTCCCGGTGGTAAAGAAGGCAAAGTCAGCAGATTGAGAAAATCTGTGCTATACTTCCTTACCGGGATCGACTTCACGCCACGACACCGACCTCTCGGGGTCAGGCAGCATGTGCTGCCAATCGGCATCATGGGTGGTGCTGATGCGACAACCCTGGTGGTTGTCGGCAATGTGGGAAGCCTTATTGGAGTTACGGCTCGGCAGGAGCCTCGCCCTCCAAGGCATCCCGTGCTGCTGAACAATCGCCGTGTTCATGGACGAGGCTGATCGCTTCGCCGTAACTGGTGACGGGATCAGGTGTTGGAGCGAGTCTACCAGACAGAGTGCTGGAAAAGGGTGGTGTGTAATGAAGACCGTGTTCACGACAGGCGAAGCCGCGAAGATCTGCAAGGTCTCTCAGCAGACCATCATTCGCTGCTTTGATAATGGCCAACTCAAGGGATTCCGGGTACCCGGTTCCCGCTTTCGCCGCATTCCCCGTGAATCGCTTTATCGATTCATGAGAGATAACGGCATCCCGACCGATGCACTCGAATCAGGGAAGCGCAAGGTGCTTCTCGTCGACGACGATCCCGATTTGGTCGAGATGATCCAGAAGGTGCTCGAAGAGGATGGCCGCTTCGAGGTCCGCACCGCCAACAACGGCTTCGACGCCGGCATGATGGTGAAGGAATACCGCCCTGACCTGATCATCCTCGACGTGATGCTGCCCGATATCAACGGCAAGGAAGTCTGTCAGCGCGTTCGTTCCGATGATTCGCTCGATGATGTCCGCATCATCTGCATCAGCGGCATGATCGAAGACGACAAGATTGCCGACCTGAAGGCGAGCGGCGCGAACGACTTCCTCCACAAGCCTTTCGAAGTGGAAGATCTCATCGACCGGATGTGTGCACAGCTGGAGATCGAGGCATTATCCGCCTCAGCTTAGTCATGTTTGGTTCTCCCCCTTACCAAGGGGGAGTTAGAGGGGGTTGGCCTAGTGAGAAAGTCATCGCTAACTCAACCCCACCCAACCTCCCCTTGGCAAGGGGAGGAGCCAATCACTGCCTACTATCTCCTTATCTACTAGCTCCTAGCTTCTTGATTGGCTACGCATGGATGCGGCCACGCCACAGCGATGGATACCCCCTCAGGCGGAGACGGTCGTAGCCTTGGCATCCGCCCTGGCTCGTCCCGATTCTCTCCACTGGCCTGATGCGCTGCGCCGTGACCCGTCGCTTTGCTGGTACTTCTTCACCCAACATCACGACCTTTCTTTGGAGCGATCCACCTATCTGCTACGCCAGGGGGTGGAGACGCATACCTTTCTTGAGACGTGCCTCGATCCTGCCCATTCACATTTAGCGGATTGGTCGAAGAACTCGGCATTCAAAGCTTATCGTCACAGCCAATATGTCGGCACTCTGGCGGAGCGATTGGCGGAGCAGCTACATCTCGACCCACTGATGGCCCATTGCCTGGGGCAACTGAGTCAATTGGGGTCGCTTGCCCTCAGTCAACAACAGGACATGAAACATGCGGGGCAGGACACCAACATCTATACCCGCCAACTCATTCGCCGTGCTCATTGTGCGGCCTGGCTGCGTGATCTGCTGCTCAGCCTCGATCTGCCCTGTGAACTGGAAGGCAAGCCGGAACAACAGCGCTGGACGTTGCTGCTGCAGATGGCTCTGGGGCTAACTAGCAAAGTGCCCGCGACCAAGATCCTGGGGCAATTAGCTGCTACGCAACTGGGCCTGTCGTGGGAGCAGGAGAACGAATTCGCCCTGCAATTAGGGCAGCATGTCCCTGCTCCGCCGGCGTCGCTCTCGCCTGAATCGATGCAGATGCTGCTTCGCACTCTTCGCCTGGTGCATCATCAACCGGCAACGACGTTGTCGTTCACGATCAAACAGCTTGAGAAGGAAGTGGAAGACCTTCGCTCTCGCTTGGCCCGTGGGCAGTACAGCGACAGCCAGCGGCTGCGCGAACAGAAGCTGACCGCCATTGCTGAGTTAGCTGCCGGGGCCGGGCATGAGATCAACAATCCGCTGGCGGTGATCAGCGGGCAGGCTCAGTATCTGTTGAAGGCGGAGGAAGACCTGAATCGGGCCAAGGCGCTGGAACGGATCATCGGGCAGACGACACGCATCCACGTGCTGCTGCGTGATCTGATGATGTTCGCCCGGCCTCCGGAGCCAAGCTACAAGGTGACGCCGATCGGCAAGATGCTCAAGCAGGTGATTCATTCGGTGAATGACCTGGCGATCGGTCGCGGGGTGAAGCTGGAACAGGAGCCGATCTCAGCGAAGTCGACGATCACCTGTGACGCGACGCTGATGGGGGTGGCGATCAAGTGCCTGTTGCAGAACGCCATCGAAGCTGCCCCGGCGGGTGGCTGGGTGAGAGTATCGGCTCAAACGGCAAACCAGAAGCTAGTGATCCACGTCGAAGATAATGGGCCCGGTGTGCCGGTGAGCCTGCATGAGAATATCTTCGACCCGTTCTTCTCCGGTCGCAATGCCGGGCGTGGTGTCGGGCTGGGGCTTTCCAAAGTGTGGCGCATCGCCCAAGTGCATGGCGGCGACGTGCGGCTGGTGACGAGCAGTGGCAAGCCCACGTGCTTCGTGCTGGAGGTGCCGCTGAAGCCGGTGCGGAGCCAGAAGCTAAAGCGGGTGGGATAGAGTTGCCCTCATGCTCCGCATGAGGGTGCGGGGACAGACATTTCACAGTAACTGTTTTGGGCTGCTAGTCTCCGCCCCATCACGCGGAGCGTGATGCCAACTATGCCCATATATCGTGAGTCTTTGGTGAAATCGTTCGGTTTTTGCTTGCTTATCGACACCATTTGCGTCTTGATGGTGTATAGGGAGTAGGAAGATTCCACTCCGCCTGTAAACTAATGAGAACAAGACTGCGGACACGGATGACCTTCTCCACACTCTGGTGCCGCCATGAAGATCGAGAAATCTACCAAGCGCATGACCTTACGGGAACACCTCACGCACACCGAAAAGTGTACCCGTGACCTGGCGGAGCACTTCAAGGAAAGCCTCGTGCCCGCGACGGCTGAGTTCCGCGACCTAAGCCGACCCGTCCGCAAGCGGAGCGGCTTCCCCTCGCGCATGGCCATCCAGAACATGCTGGCCAAGATGGAACAGTCAGGCACTGAAGCGATGATGTTGACAGGATATGTGCTGGAAGAGTTGAAGACGATTGCGGAGACGACGAAGAGAGAAGTGCAGAGCAGGTAGAAAGAAGGAACCAGAAGCCAGGAGTCAGTAGCTAGAAGAATAGTTGTTAGTTGTCAGCAGTTGCCAGAAAAGACTGACCATCTCGTCCCTGGTCTCTGACCTGGGACGCACTGTAATCCCGGCTCTGCCGGGAGTTAAAAGAAATGCACTCATCTTCGCCTTCGAATTCCGGTGGAGCCGGCGATGCAGCCCATCCCCGGTCAGAGACCGGGGACGAGTTGTTGATGGGTGCAAGTGTTATGCTCCCCTCACCCCTAACCCCTCTCCCTCCAGGGCGAGGGGAACCAGAAATTACTTTTCATCCAGCTTCAGTTGCATCCGCAGGAGTTTCTCGTCGACTTCGAGGAGGAGTTTTTCGCGGAGCTGCAACTGGGCTAGAGCTCGGGCCAGGTTGCTTGCCACGGTAGAACTATTGTTCTTCGCTAAAGCTCCCTTGATGTCCTCTGCAAGTTTATCGCGGCGGGCTTTGAGTTCCTTTAATTTCCTAGGATCAGGATCGGCTTGCTCCTGGGCCAAACGTATTTCCTGCTCGATGTCTTGCTGGAGCTTGGCGGCTCTCATCTCCTGCACTTGCTGTGCGCCCAACATGGAAGTCGATTTATCCCGTAACTCTTCAATTTGTTTCTGTAGATGATCAATTTCCGCAGTCAGTTGGTCCTTCGCCGCCATCAAGTCGTTGGTACGGCGGTCTTTGGCTTCCATGATGGCCTGTTGTCGCTCCATTCTTCTTCGTTCGTCCAACTTCTGCCTGGCCTGCGCTTCGTTCTCCCTGGCCTTGTCTTCCTGAGCAGCCTGTGACTTTTGCTCGGTAGCCAGCACATTCTTTTCTAAAAACCGCTGGACGGCTTCGGTCTGTTTCATTTGCGCTTCGAGCTGGTCGCGCATCGCCATTTCACGTTTTCGGGCCTCGGCCAGTTCCGCTTCGAGTTGCCTGAGGCGATCTTCCTGCGAAGTCTTCTTGCCCTGTGGCTGGACAAAAGTCGTTTGCACGGTGGCATGGTCACCCTTGTCTTGTGCGATAAAGGTCGCCGCCCCGACTCCGACGAGACCGACGGTGGAGACGACGACAGCAGCGGTGGTGAGTTTGATCCACATCATGGTGGTGAGCACTCCTTGGGCGAGGCCGGCGACGAGGGCCGACGGGGTAGATGCGAGAAGAGTACGGACAGTGAGAGCGGACAGTGTTTCGGGAAGAGCCAGGCTCCAGCCGAGGGTGACGGCCCCGGCGGCGGAGGTGATGCCATGCCGGGCGAGGAGGCCCTGCAACTGTTTGCGGGCACGATGCAGCCGGGAGACGACCGTGCCTTCGGGAAGGTTTAAACGTTTGGAAGCAGCCAGGGTGGTGAGGCCTTCCGCCTGACACAATAGGAAGACGATTCGCAGCGATGAGGGAAGTTCTTGGATCGCTTGATCGATCATCATGCCACATTCGCGCCAGGCGACGTGATCGGGGGTGTCGTCAGCAGGTTCGTGTTCTACTTCGAGAGGCACCAGTATCTTTCGCCGTGTTCGCAGTTGCAGGGCGGTTCGATGGGCAACGCCATGCAGCCAGTTGGCGAGCAACTGTGGCTGCCGCAGTGCACCGGCCTTCTTAGCAAGCACCAGGAAGGTAGCCTGGAAAGCATCTTCAGCATCCTGATGCGAACGGAGCAACCGGCGAATGACACCCCAGACCATAGGCCCATGCCGTTTGACGAGCATGGCAAAGGCCTGCTGTTCCCCTGCCCTGGCAAAGCGATGGAGCAGTTGCGCATCGCCGGCGGCTGCCAGCGAAGTGATGCCGACCCAATCGGCCAAGGGTAAGGTGATACGGTTGACCACGCGTTGGCTCTCGTTTTTGGCTTCCTAGATCATACTGCCGGGCGAGGAGGATTTCCTTCACGAAATGGGGAAAAATAGTTGGCCTGGTTCTCCTCCTTTCACAAGGGGGAGTTAGAGGAGGTCGAATCGGTAATGATCTCTCCGCCACTGCCTACCCCACCTAACCTCCCCTTGGAAAGGGGAGGAACCAGACTAGCTCCTTATAAATACTGGGCTTCCCTTAATCCTACCAACCTGCTATTTCGCTGACGTTCGTAGTGGGATAACCCTGCGCGGCGTCTGACTGGGCGGGTGTCTGCCCCTGCGTGGTGGATGTCTGAATGGAGGCGTGTGATGTCACGCGATATGCAGATTGGGTTGCTGTTGGCCGTCGGATTTCTGGCCCTGGTGGGTGGTGTCCTCTTTTATCGGATAGAACACCCCGATGAATTAGAACAATTTCTCAGCGGGAACGAAACTCAGGCTTCCACAGCGGGCACTGCTGCGCCGAATACCTCGATACCGGATCAGCCTCCGGCAGCTACCACACCTGCCAATTCTGGTGCGGGTGCGAGCACGATGGCATTGAACACGACCGTGCCCCCGGCTCCGGTGAATAATCCGCCCGCTTTTGATACGGGTTCCGCCTTCAATCCACCTCCGATGACGACTACTCCTCCGCCTGTTGTACAGACTGCTGCTCCGGCGACGGTGCCAACCGTAACGACGGTACCCACTACCACCAACACTGCCATTGCCTCGAATGGAGATAAGAAACCCGGAATAGCCCCGGTGGCTGCGGTAGGCGCAGCCGGCGCGCTGGCACTGGGGGCGATGGGATCGGACAAGAAATCGAATGACAACAAGAGCGTCTCTTCGGTGCCGGCAGCAGATCAGAAGAAGCCCGATGCTTCGGGCTCAGCACGAACATCGTTGCCGATGGATCCGCCGGGACTGGCAACACCCCCTGCTCCGGCTGTCAATGGGCCACCATCGATTGCTTTGGATTTGACGCCCAAGACCACAACGACGCCTCCCGGTGAAACGAAGAAGGCGACGGAGATGGTGATCAAGCCCGACCCATTAGCTACCAACGCCCCGCCGTCAGGCGTGACACCACCAGGCATGTCGCCCCCAGCGATGACACCGCCGAGCGCGACGGGGAACTCGCTTCCCACGCCTCCTGCTGCCGGTGGAGGGATTGTGATGACTGACCCCACCAAGAACCCGCTGGTACCCGAAAAGAAGAGCAATGAAATGCCTCAGCCGCCGGTGGTGACGCCGCCGGCCAATGGTGGCATTAGTTTCGATACGACCAAGCCTGCGCCGCCGACCACGACGACACCAACCTTCGGTAGTCCCCCGCCGATGAACTCACCGCTCAACACGACCATTACACCGACCAATACTCCCGGCAATGTGACGCCGACCAACACCAATCCTCCCCCGGTGACCGATGCCGATGGGTTCCGTACTTATGCTCCGAAGGCGGGACTGGGCAAACCGATGCCGGAGAGTGAAGTCGCCCTGCGGGAGAAACGTTGGGGCGACGCGGCGGGCAATCCTGCGCCCATCATTCCTTCTTCAGTGGATAATCGTAGCAACGCCCCTAGCGTGGTGCCCGCTGTGACGACCGGTCGCCGTGGCGGCGTGGTGCAGGATACCTACATGCCCACCGAGCTAGCCGTCCCCGGTGAGACCTTCTCGTCGCTGAGCCAGCGTCTGTATGGCGACACCAACTATGCGGTGGCCCTGGCGGCCTTCAACAAAGAAGAGGGCTTCGTGAAGCTCGATCAGCCGACGCCCGGGGAAAAGGTCGCCAAGCCGAACCGGGAGATACTCGATCAGAAGTATCCACAGTTGGTACGTCGTTTGACGCCGACCAACCTCAATCCGAACAATATGGCGATGCTGGCGAACAACGCCAACGCCAAGAATGGCTCTGTCCCGGCAGCCACGACAGCCAATGCTAATTTGCCGACATATCGTGTCGGTAAAGGTGAGCAACTCTTTGAGGTAGCCAAGAAGACGCTGGGCGATGGGTATCGCTGGTCGGAGATTTATGCGCTGAATAAGGAGATGCTGCGCGACAGCACGGAACTGCGGCCCGATATGGTGTTGAAGCTACCTGCGGAGGCGAGGAAGTAGGGGCTGAGATTTCAGGCCCAACTGGCCGAGAGAGCATAGCCCAGGGCAACGCCCTGGGTAAAGGTGTTAGACCCTTTCAAAAGCCCTGTAGGGGCGAGACAAGATATCACCACCGAAGATTCTCCCGCCCCGTTGGGGCTTACGGAGCGTCGGTTCGTTCTTTACCCAGGGCGTTGCCCTGGGCTAAGTTCTCTCGCCCCTTTGGGGCTAATATTGACCACCAATCTACGCTGGTGATCGCTGCATCGCATTGTTATGATGCAGCCATGCAACGCAAATGGCGATTAGGTCGGTTGGTTCTCGCGGGGCTGTTTCTGGCCCTGGCGGGGTGGGCGTATGCGTATTGGCCGGCGACGATGCGGTGGCGGGTGGAAAGGCATGATCGAAATGTCATAGGGTTTTGCCCAGCGAGGAATGTCGTCTGGACGGTTAACGGTATCCTTGATTCAGCCCGACCAGATGCTTCAGATCATCTCTCTGGATTAGATATTGCTTCTGGAAGCAGAGTATTGGGACACCGTCTTCCCTATGGCAGTTTCCTGGCGAGTGATAATACCTTATCTACGGATGGGCAGTATCTTGCGGTTCTTCAAACGGCACTGAAGAAGATCAATATCATCCATGCGATCTCTGGTGAATCGATTCTCCAGATTGACCCTGCCCCGAATTATTTCGATGCGACGTTCTCGGATGACGGCCATTGGTTTGTCATCGTCCACAAAACCACGCTTGAAGTCTGGGACCTGAGACAACGATACCGACAACACGAGTATGATCTCAAGCAATTCGAGAAGGGAGAAGTCAGGACGAAGAACTCTACCCAAGCTCGCAACGATTTCATGCCTTCCGGCACAAGGGTGAACATCAGCAAGGATAATCGCTACCTTTCATTCTGGAAGGAGCATGTGCTCTCGGTCTTTGAAATGGGCACCATGAAACTGATCGGAGAAGCGGAATGCCAGGGACGCCCGCAGTTCCTGGCTGATGGAAGGATAGCTGCTTATCAAGCCGAGAGTTATGTCGTGAATCCCTGGAACTCTACCTTCGTCATTGATGAGCATGGATTGAAGTGTGTCGGGCAAAACACGGAGATGGACAAAGTGCAGATTGCCGATCACAACGAACGACATCTTGCTCAGAATCAAACAAGTTATGTGACCATACAGCGCCCTTCCAATAGACTGCGCTGCCCTGAGTGGATTCACACATCTGTTCAACCGCTCGTCAACCAATTACTTGCCAAGTTGAACAAGGACTGGCGTATTACCTTGAGGGATCTGGATACGGGGAAGGAGATCAGCCACTTTGGCGTTCAGCATGTCGAGAAACCCATTATTGCTGAAGACAGTTTCACACTGGTGTCAGGTTCTTTCGTGTCTGGATATCGTTTTGATGAATACGTCCCTTTTGGAGTATTCATCAGTCCCGATCATTGCTGGCTGGTCAAGCAAGACAGGAACTACATCGAACTCTGGCCACTGCTTACCTGGTGGCGGCCGTGGTATTGCTGGGCGACAGTGGCGGGGCTGGTGGCGATGGCTGGTCCGGACTGGCTACTAGTCGGGTTCGATGCTCCAGTCCGGCGAGGGGAAGGTCGGGTCCTCTTCGCCGTCGATCCAGACCTGACCGGCCGTGGTGTGGCCCTCGGTGTCCTCCGTG
>DAOMFV010000109.1:13849-17595 GCA_035430005.1 Gemmatales bacterium | reverse complement strand
CATGCCGAACTCATTCGTCAGACTAGGTCTTCATTCTGTGGAGCCTATTGGGGTAATGGTTTTCATGAAGCCGGCGTTGTCAGCGCCCTAAAGGTGTGCCGAGCGTTTGGCGTATTGCCTGCATGGGCGAAGGCTGGTTAGCGTATGAAACAACCTCTACCAGCCGTCAAACCGACAAACCTACACTCTGTCTCAGCGTTCTCTCGCGTCCAAGCCCAATCTCATCCGGGAAAAGGCGAGTTGCATAGTTGCATTTACCACGGATACGTTGAGCACACCCGGCTACATCCGCTTCGCCATCAATTCCGCTATTCCGCTTTCATGATGTACCTTGATCTAGCAGAACTGGATCAGGTATTTAGAGACGCCTGGTTCTGGTCAACTCGTCGGCCGACGGTGGCGTGGTTTCGTCGACGTGATCACTTGGGCGATCCCCATGAGCCACTCGATGAAGCAGTGAGAGATTTGGTGGAGCAACAAATTGGAACCAGACCCGCCGGCCCGATACGCTTGCTGACCAACTTACGTTATTTCGGCTACGTGATGAACCCGGTCAGTTATTACTACTGCTTCGATGAACTTGAAAATCTACAAGCCGTGGTGGCTGAGATTCACAATACCCCCTGGGGCGAACGTCACTGTTATGTCATTACCCCGCGGAATAGTCAATCCAGCGATGGTGTCATCCGCTTTGACCACCAGAAAGCATTTCATGTCTCCCCGTTCATGCCGATGGATTTACAGTACCACTGGCAGTTCAAAACACCTGGACCGGAACTTGATGTGAAGATATCTCTTTCACGTGAACAGCGGCATATCTTCCATGCCGAGCTGACCTTAACTCGTTTGCCTTTTACCCGCTGGAATCGGACTCGCACCCTGGTCCGATTCCCGTTCATGACAGCTAAGATTATTGCAGCTATCTACTGGCAGGCCTTTCGGTTGCGTTTGAAGAAATTTCCCTATTACGCACATCCAAACGCTCGGTGAGGGCGAACTATATGGATAATATTTCGTAAACTCCCGGCTGATTGTGCATGAGTCAAGAATCAATCTGGCAACCAACATACGATCAACCTGCACAAGTATCGTCTGCAGCGCTCAGGTCTATCAGGTCGAGCCTGAAACCCCTTGGCTGGTACGAACGCTGGCTTCGGAATCGTTGCATCAGGCTATTCCGAAAAATGCCAGGCCATTTATCGCTGAGAATACATGATGCTGATGGCGAGTTTCAACTTGGCGTTCCCGGTAAGGATTCTCAACGTGCAACCATCACAGTAGAAAACCCCGCCGTCTATCGACTGCTTGCCTGGCAGGGCAGCTTGGGGGCCTGCGAAGCATATTTGCGAGGCTATTGGACAACGACTGATCTGTATCAAACGCTGCGAGTCTTTTCACAGATGTTCGATACCGTGGTCGGTATGGATAACGGTCGTGCCTGGATCTCCACAGCCCTGGCACGGTTCGCTTCACGCCGAAGGCATAACTCTCCTCAGGGCAGCCGGCGGAACATTGCTGAGCACTACGACCTGAGCAACGAATTCTTCGCCTTGTTCCTCGATCCGAGCATGATGTATTCATCGGCCTGCTATGATGCGCCGGACATGACTCTGGAGGCTGCTTCTCAGAACAAGTTGCGTGTACTCTGTCGAAAGTTGCAACTCGAATCGACTGACCACCTTCTCGAAATCGGCACAGGCTGGGGAGGCTTTGCCAGGTATGCCGCTGAACAGCACTCCTGCAGAGTAACAACGACGACCATCTCCAACAAGCAATACGACTATGCCTTCCAGAAATTCAAGCAGCATGCACTGGAGGATCGCATTACGCTGCTTAAGGAAGACTACCGTAACCTCCGAGGAGAGTATGACAAAATTGTCTCCATCGAAATGATTGAAGCGGTTGGGAAAGACTATCTGCCTACCTATTTCCAGTGTTGTGACAGACTTCTGAAACCTGGCGGCAGGTTGGTGATCCAGGCTATCGTGATCCCCGAACAGCGTTATCCTATTTACGAACATTCTGTCGATTTTATCCAGACGTATATCTTCCCTGGTAGTTTCCTGCCCTCCATCGCAGGCATGCAGCAAGCTGTGGGGCAAGGAACGAAATTGCGGCTCGTGGGATTGCAGGACTATACCCCCAGTTACGTGCTTACCCTGCACGAATGGCGGCACCGATTTCATCAAAAATTGAATGCGGTGCGTGCTCTGGGCTTTGATGACCGCTTCATTCGTATGTGGGACTTCTATCTGGCCAGCTGCGTAGCAGTATTTCATGAACGTGCAGCTGGGCTGATTCAATTGGAATGGGTCAAGACATGATGGACCTTGGGCTTACGATGGCGGAAGGAGGCTGGCTACCCGATGCCATCGTGCGGCTGGGCATTCGTCGTATCGTCCAGGCCCGATCGAACCAGCTCAAAAAGCTGGGCTGCGAGGCTGTGCAGGAAGCCCATCATCAATTTGTCGAAGAGTGTCGACGTAGTCCCGTGGCGCTCTCACCCGAAGAATCGAACCAGCAACATTACGAGGTGCCTACCGAGTTTTTCCAGTGCGTGCTGGGCCCCCACCTCAAGTACAGTTGCAGTTACTGGGAATCCGATGGCATAACTTTGGAGCAGGCTGAGGTAAAGGCACTCCAAATCTATCAGAACCGGGCACAGCTTGCGGATGGTCAAAGCATTCTTGAACTAGGTTGTGGCTGGGGATCGCTTTCGCTTTGGATGGCCTCCCGTCTCCCCGCGAGTACCATTACAGCCGTCTCACATTCCGCGACTCAAAAAAAATACATTGATGCCCAGGCTGTCAGGCGGGGCATCACCAACCTGAAAGTCATTACCTGCGACATCAACGACTTTTCCATTGAGCAGAAGTTCGATCGAATCGTCTCGGTGGAGATGTTCGAGCATGTCCGCAACCACTATGAATTATTCCGTCGCATCGTGGGGTGGCTTGGCGATGATGGTAAACTCTTCGTACACATCTTCTGCCATCAGGATCAGGCCAGTCCCTATGAAAGCAAAGGCGCGAAAGACTGGATGGCCAACTACTTTTTCACCGGCGGCATGATGCCCAGTGACCGCCTGTTTGCTCAGTACCAGGATCATCTTCGACTCATCCGGCAGTGGCGATGGAGCGGTACTCATTACCAGCGAACCAGCAACGCTTGGCTCCAGCGACAAGATGCGCATCGATCACAGATCATGCCGATTCTGGAACAGGTCTATGGCAAGAAAGAAGCACCCCGCTGGTTCCAGCGTTGGCGAATCTTCTTCATGGCCTGTGCTGAGTGCTTTGGCTACAACCAGGGCAATGAGTGGTACATCTCTCACTACCTCTTTGAGAAACAACAGCTTTGATCATGATCGACCTCTTTTTTATTAACGCAACTGTCGTTGCTGGTTGGATGTTGCTCTTCTGGCTTATTAGCATTCCTCTGCGTAACGTGGCCGTTGTCGACATTGCGTGGGGGCTGGGCTTTGTCCTGGTGGCCTTTGCCACTGCGTGGATATGCCCTGGCGAAGGCATCAACCGATGGCTTCTTCCTGTGCTGGTCGGCATCTGGGGCTGTCGACTCAGCGGCTATCTGGCCTGGCGAAATCATGGCAAGCCGGAGGATAAACGGTACCAGGTGATGCGGGAGTATCGAGGCACATCGTTCGTTTGGTCGAGTATTTACCTCGTCTTTGGCTTGCAGGCGGTCATACTGTGGATCGTCTCTCTGCCGCTCCAAGTCGGCATCAT
>DAOMFV010000109.1:0-13832 GCA_035430005.1 Gemmatales bacterium | reverse complement strand
CAGCGACGAGTTGGTATCCGTTGCACGTTATCGGCATCACTTTGTGGATGGCAGGTTTATTGTTTGAAACCGTCGGCGACTGGCAACTCGCTCGCTTCCTGGCTGATCCTGATTCCAAGGGCAAGGTGATGGATCGGGGGCTTTGGCATTACACCCGACATCCCAACTACTTTGGCGACTTCCTTGTGTGGTGGGGATTCTACTTCGTTGCTCTGGCAGGCGTCGGGGAACTGGTATGGTGGACAATCATCGGCCCCTTGCTGATGTCATTCTTTCTGATGCGGGTTTCGGGTGTGCCTATGCTCGAAGTAGGACTCAGGCAGACTCGGCCAGGCTATGCCGAGTACATACGTCGTACCAATAGCTTCTTCCCGTGGTTGCCTGGATGATTATGACTTAGGCTTGGCGACAAAGACAATTTTATCCCTGTCTGAAACCATGACTCCGCCGGGCTGTTCTTTTGTGATTGCAAATAGGCTCGGTTTACTAACCTTGATGTTAGCCTTAATCGGGATGATTACTTCGCCGTTCCTTTTCACGTCAAAGACACCACCGTCCACAGGGGTCTTTTCAGTGAACTTTCTGTCGTCAAAGATCCAGAGTTGGAACTGCGACTTGGCGGGGTCATTGACCGGTAAGCCTTGCAGCTTCATGTAGCCAGTCTGGGTTTTGTCATCCCAAACGATTTCGCCACTAACAGGGCCTTCAGCCTTAGGGCCTGTTGTTCCAGGATATGAAACTACGCCTCGATCCTTCATTTCCTGATAGGCCAGTTCGTGGCTTTTGACGGAACCAGGCTTGGGCAACATGATGTAGATCAACACGCCCGCTGCCACGGCCCATCCAGCCCATTGGATTAGCGACTTTTTTGATCCGAGGGCTGGCTGTGGCGTTGGGGCCTGTTCCATTCGTACCGGTTCAACGACTTTCCTACTCTTATTCTCACCAACGATCGCTTCACCCTGAGACTGCAGTTTGCTCAAAAGATGAGCAGGAAGCGGCTCATGTTGGTTGGAGGAAAGTGCCATGTCAAGCGCAGCGGCGGTTAGATCGAGAGCATCACTGTTCTGCGTCGGCTTCTGTTTCAGCAGGCAATTGATGCCGGCTTGCTCAGCAGGATCGGCACCCTGTAAAGCACGATCAGCCAATAACGCTTCCAGGTGATCCAGGGGCAGCTTATTTTCGTTCATGGTGAGAGCCCTCCTACTAAGGTAGGGGTAGGGCTGGACAATGCAGGTTGACGCAGTCCAAGTATTTCACGCAGCCGGAGAAGCCCCCGACGAGCATGGGTTTTTACGGTGCCAAGGGGCAGACCGGTTGATCGAGCGATTTCTTCATGGGTGAGTCCGTGATAAACGGCCAGCCTCAGCACTTGTTGTTGCTCCGGTCGCAGTTCTGATAGAGCCGTGGCAGCCTTGGCTGCTTCATCGACCAGTTCAACACGGGCTACAGGGGAGTTCGATACTGGTTCTGCCATTGCATCAGGCAGTGTTGTCAGTTCAGGACGCCGGCCAAGCTTGCGGCGACGGTCGATCAGGCGTCGCCGAGTCACCATCGTTATGTAGGTTGACTCACTGGAGAGTGCCGAGTTATACCGGTCAGCATTCTTCCACAGTTCCACGAAGATATCCTGAACGGCGTCTTCCGCCTCAGCGGTATTTCCCAGAAACCGAATGGCCAGCGACCATACCATCCCGCCATAGCGCGCGAGGCATTCCTGCACAGCGGCCTGATCTCCTTGCGCTATTCTCGCAAGGAGTGAGTTAATTGACATCCAGATCGTATCCCGCAGCTGAACTTGATATTCTCAAGTACATCATACGATTCGAGGGAATCAGTGTAGTGGATTCAATAGGTGGCCGACTGCCTTGAGAATGGTCATTTTGCGATCAGAATGACTACTCGACTATTCAAAGCACGGGTTGAATCCGCAACTTACGCAAGAGCGAAACATGCAGCATAGGACGAACGGCCGTTCAACCTGATTCAACTCGATTGCATCGACATTGCACCGACACTGTGTCTAGGCAAGCGATGCTCAAATCTTTGGGAGCCCGCAATGTTGCATCGAATGATGGGAGCGATGGTTCTGGGTCTGGCTTTGATCACTACCGTAAGTGCTGTATCTCATAACGAAGAGACCATCGTAGCCACTGCTGTCAACAATAAGGATTTTTCCACCCTCGTCACTGCGGTGAAGGCTGCTGACCTGGTGGACGTGCTGAATGGCGACGGACCTTTCACTGTCTTCGCACCCAACAACGCTGCCTTCGCCAAGTTAGGCGAGGACACCATCAAAGCAGTGCTCGCCGACAAGGAAAAACTGACCGGCATCCTGAAAGCACATGTGGTCAAAGGCCGAGTGATGGCTGACGATGTCATCAAAATGGATGGTCAGATGGCAGAAACCTTGAACGGGAAGTTTCCTATTCAAGTGAAAGACGGCTCGGTCTGGATCGGCAATGCCAAGGTGATCAAGACTGACATCAAGTGCAAAAACGGTATCATTCACGTGATCGATGCCGTTATTCTGCCCAAGAGTTAATCTCGTTTTTTTCCCAAGATGGACTTCCAGTTGCTGATCAGGCTGGAAGTCCATTTTCCAATTCCGGAGTGAATCATGACTACCTGGCGAATTCCAATTGTCTTCTTCCTGTTTCTCGCCCAAGCGAGTGCAGATGAGATCGCGACCTGGCCCCAGTGGCGCGGTCCGAACCGAGATAGCATGATTGCCAATGCAGAACCCTGGCCGAACACCCTCCAGGGCGATGCATTACAGAAATTATGGCATATTGACCTCGGTCCCAGCTACTCTGGACCTATTGTGACCGCAGATCGTATCTTTATCACCGAAACCCTCAACAAGAAAACCGAAACCGTTCGTGCCCTGGATCGCAAGACAGGCAAGCAGCTTTGGGTACGCGAATGGCCGGGCGCAATGTCTGTCCCCTTTTTTGCCAAAGCAAACGGCGATTGGATACGTAGTACTCCTGCCTATGATGGCGAATGTCTTTACGTCGCAGGGATGTGCGATGTACTTGTCTGTCTGGATGCTTCCACTGGCAGCGAACGCTGGCGGATCGACTTCGTCAAAGAGTTGCAAAGCACCAATCCCGACTTTGGTTTTGTTTGTTCACCACTCGTAGTGGGCGACAGCGTTTACGTTCAGGCAGGAGGCGGATTCGTCAAAGTTGATAAGAAGACCGGTCGAATCAAATGGAAGACTCTCCAGGATGGAGGCGGCATGTATGGCAGTGCCTTCTCTTCACCTGTTTTTGCCAAGATCAATCAGCAGGATCAACTCGTAGTGCAAACTCGGACAAAACTGGCCGGCGTCGATCCCGCTACTGGTCAGGTCAAATGGTCTGAAGAAGTGCCAGCTTTTCGCGGCATGAACATCCTCACCCCCAGTATCATCAATGACAGGATCTTGACGAGCAGTCATTCGGGTGGAACATTCCTTTACTCTGTTGCTGCGGACAACACTGGCGTCAAGATCGAGTGGAAACAGAAGTTTGACGGCTACATGTCTTCACCCATCGTTTTCCAGGGTTACGCTTACCTGCATCTGAAGAACCAGCGGTTTACTTGCATCGACCTCAAGACTGGCAAGCCCACCTGGACCACCAGCAAAACCTATGGCAAGTACTGGAGCATGGTCTTCAACCGTGACAAGATTCTTGCCCTCGATGAGCGGGGCGAGTTGTATCTGATAAAAGCCAATCCGGAAAAGTACGAGCAACTCGATGCGCGAAAAGTAGCTGATGACTCCTGGGCGCACCTCGCAGTCTGCGGAAATGAGGTGTTTGTTCGCGATCTTCACGGGTTAACAGTGTACCGCTGGGCGCAGTGAATGCAGACGGGTTCATCACGATAATGCTCTTGAAAGTTTCTCCATGATTCGGCTCGGCCTTTGTTGTGTCTTTCGTAACGAGCCGATACGTTTTCACACCACGACTGCTGCCGCTATTGGTCGCATGGAACGAAAAGCGGCACTGGAAAAAATCAACGGGTTGTGTTTGGTTAACGCTGAATCACTGCATGCAGCCCTCGAATACTGCGTCAACAACGCGATCGGCTGCTTTCGTGTGCTCAGTCAGATACTCCCCCTGAAAACGCATCCGCAACATCGATATGAAATGGCAGATTTACCACAAGGAAAAGAAATCGTCCAACTCTTTCGTCGCTGTGGACAGTTTGTCAGGAAGCACAAACTACGAACCTGCTTGCACCCCGATCAGTTCGTTGTGCTCAATTCTCCCAGAGCTGAAGTCGTTGAAACGTCCATTGCGGAACTTGAATATCACGGGGAGTTGGCTGAGTGGATACACGCCGACGTCATCAACATTCATGGCGGCGGAGCATATGGGAACAAGGCTAAGGCTTTGGACGACTTTGCTCGTAACTTCAGCAAACTATCCAAGCGAGTCACGAAACGACTGACTCTGGAAAACGATGATAAAATCTACACGCCCAGCGATTTGTTGCCTCTTTGTCAGTCTCTGAAGATTCCACTGGTTTACGACGTTCATCACCACCGCTGTCATCCAGACGATACTACGGAAGAGCACGCCACACATAAGGCCATGACTACTTGGGACCGCGAACCCATGTTCCACATCTCAAGCCCTCTTGAAGGTTGGAAAGGGCCAAAGCCGTTACGTCACCATGATTACATCGACCCTGCTGACTTCCCTTCTTTTTGGGTGCCTCTCGCATTAACGGTTGAAGTAGAAGCCAAAGCTAAAGAACTGGCAGTGTTGAGGATGAAGGAGTACCTAAAGCAAGATAAATTACTTGCACTTTCATAGCCATAGAGATGAGAGAGCAGTGCAACCCACCTAAGCTGAATAGCTTCTAATCTAGTCGGAAGTACTTTGAATTTACGAGCGTTGCATCCGGAAAACGCATGTCCTAAGGCATCCTAATTCCACTTCTCGATGCAGGCTTTCAGACCACTTCTCTGCATTACTTCAAGTGATGGGGTATTGTGATCATGAAACAGCCACTAATACCGATTGTTTTGGGGTCTCATAGATCAGGGGATTAATTATCCCCTACTTGTGGTGCTATGACTCAAAGCTCACAAGCTATATCCTGGCTTAGACTTAAGTGGGCCCAGCAGGATTCGAACCTGCAACCAAGGGATTATGAGTCTTCTGACCGTATTGCGAAAACAGCCTTTTTACAGCAGAATTTGAACCTTCCACTGTCCATATTTTACACAGGAGAGCAGATTTTCCACCACTTCTCTGCAGAATGCAGAGAATCAAGTTCCGTGATCTACCAGTGAATGGAGTAGTCAGGAATCCAGAAATCCATTTAGAGCAAAACAGGATTAAATCCTGGCTCATTTCATTATGGTGTGGAATTACCCTGGAAAAAACCGCTTTGCTACGATACGAACAAGCTTATTCTCTTTACCATCGCGTTTGATTTCTCCTTCCACGGTGATGATGCTGCCAGGCTTGAGGTCTTTGAACCCTTCGAGAGTGGTTGGAATGATAGCCCCTGATTGATCGACCAGTTCGACTCGGACGCCATGAGCATCGAGTACTTTACGACAGCTTGGACAGGTAGCTGCATCTTCACAGGCTAACTCGTCTTTGATCTCTTCACGAGCCAGGGCTTCGGGCGATAGCATGATGAAGGTAGCCAGGGCGGCGTTGAAGGGCTTCACGTTTTCTGGCGGCAGCTTACCGGACACGATCACGGTTTCGCCTGCCTTGCGCTGCAGGGCTTCGGTGACAGAAATGACCGTTGCTGGTTTCCGTGCCATCATAGTTGGCTTCAGTAGTTCTTCCTGGGAACCAACTGATGCCACCTCGATGGTGTCAGTCTGTTTTGCAGGCTCACGATTGGCCTTGGGTGCTTCACTACATCCTGCTGCAACGAGCAGCAGAGTACAGAAAAAGAAAGAACGCATCAGTGTCTCCATATCGAGAGAGAAGTTCAGTTATACCGCTTTGAGAGCATCGACAATGCTCAGGCGAAACGCTCGCCAGGCGGGTGGTATGGCTCCGAGAAGGCCGAGTCCCAAACCGACAGAGCAGCCAATCAAGATGGCTGTCCTGTCGAGTTGCAATGAAAATGCTCCCATCGTGAATCGGACTGCTACACCTTGCAACATGAAGAGTGCAAGAGCGGTGGCAGCTAATGTAGCCAGGGCAGCGAGGATGACAGATTCCTGTAGCAAGCTGGCTGCAATCGCACGGCGGGAGAAACCTATGGACTGTAGAGCTGCGAACTCACGAACACGGCCCGCCACGGCTGCATACATGGTGTTCATCGCACCGCATGCACCGGCGAGTGCAACTAACCCCAGGAGCAGCCAGGTCATGGTACGCATCGGCCCATAGTGTTTCTGTAAGGATGCATAATACTCAGCTTCCTGACTCCCCATCAGTTCCAGATCGGGGCGTCGATTGCGGCAGAAGTAATCGACGAACCCCATCTGCTTGGCTCGATCACCAGTTGGATCAAAACGCATTGCCACGATGCTAATGTCATTTGGTCGTTTCATGGCAACCTTCAACTCATCAAGTGGCATCCACAATTCAGCTTCAAGAAGCGTACCCGGTGCAGCGAATCGACCACTGATCTTCCAAGGCTTGCCTTCAATAAGCAGTGAGCCACCTACAGTCAGTTCGTTCATTGAGAGCCCTAGCTTGGTCCCAGCGAGTCGCCCAATAAGTACCTCACCTGGCTTGGGCAGAAGTCCTTCCAGAAGAAACACTTGCCTACGAACAAGAAATACCTTCTGAAAATCAACCCCTCGGAGAACCGCCAGTTGTGCCCCACTCTTCTCTTCCGGTAGTCCTACCCGGCTGGCGATAGTCAGTTCCGGAGAGACTGCGGGAGTAGTTCCGTACTTGATCAGTTGGGCCGAGAACTCAGTGCGGGCGAGTGTAGTGACCTCATCACTTATCGATGAGTTCTCCAAGTTTTCGGCTGAATTGACATTGTGAATCATGACCACTTCCGGGTCGCCGCTCTGCTGTAGGCTTTTCTCTAGGCCTCGAACAAAGCCGACGACGAGGAATAGCAGAAACACGACTAGTGTCAGCCCCAATGCTGTGAGCAAAGTACGAATTGGCCTACGCATCAAGTTTCGTACACCATAATCCCACGGCAGCAGTTTCATGTTCTCACCGTAAGGAGTTGACGATTTCGGCACGACCAGCCTGCCATGCAGGAACCAATCCCGCAACTAGGCCGATGAGGGCAGATAGGCCCAGGCCCCAAACAAGCAATTGGGGTGAAGCGATGAAATCAACACTAACCCCTTCGGTGGAAATGCTCAGGGGTTGCCATGTCAGCCAGGCTACACAAGCCAGTGTCCCAAGGATGCCGCCAATCAAACTGATAAGAGTGCTTTCGGTCAGCATTAGCAAAACGATACGCCAACTGGAGAAGCCAATTGTTTGCAGAACAGCATGTTCCTTTACACGATCCTGAGCAGCCATAATGACGGAGTTGGCGACCAGGACGACAACCACACCGATGCAGACGAAGCCCAGCCAACGGGTCATGCCGATCAAGTCCATGAGATCGGCCAGGACGTTCTGAAAGTGGGCCTTCTGAGGCTTGGTTTCTGTGGTGATTTCAAATCGGTCTTTGATCTTGGCATCGATAGCAGATGCAACTTTCTCAGCCTGCAAAGGATCTGTCAGACTCACTTCATAAAGCGTCGCATGTAGGTCCTGATGATGCTGATTGTTGTTGAGCAATTCTATATGCGTGTAGATGACATTCTCTTCCCCTGCCACTTCGGAGGTAAAGATGCCTGCCACGGTGACGTTCACCCCGGCGATGGTAAACGATTGTCCTGTCTTGATGCCTCGCCGCTCTGCAATACGCCGCCCAACGAGAGCAGCATCGGTACGACTGCCAAACGCGGCCCAGTCGCCACTGAGGAATCGCACATGCGGACGGACTCTGGATAGTGACTTGGCCGGCACGCCGTGGAATACCACCGTATCGAGACTGGCCCGACAGTTGTTGACCACCACTTTGACGGGCAACACATCCTTGACCCCCGGTATGCCACGAATCACCTCTTCATAAAAGATTGGCAACTGGCTCGAACTAGGGCAGAAGCGATAGGATTGGAAGACAATTAGGCGATCATCCTGGGATTGCAACAGTTGATGAAGGCCTGACTGAATCGAGAAGACAAAAAGAAATAGCAGCATCAGCAAAGCTGTGCCAATAATCGTCATGAAGCTGCGGACCCGGTGGCCGAGCAAGTTCTTCAGGATGTAGGGAATGAACTTGAGCATGCCAATCACTCCGATGCCACTTGGCGCGAACGGGGACTGGACTTCACGCCGTTGAATGAGACAACATGCAACTGATCATCGACAAGCTTGCCCTTTTCCAGTTTCACCAATCGATTGGCTACCGAAGCAGCTTTGGGATCGTGGGTGACCATGACCAAGGTTTTGCCCATCTCTTCGTTCAATCGTTTGAGCAAGGCCAGCGTGGCGGTAGCAGTCTCCGCATCGAGATCGCCGGTGGGTTCATCCGCAACGATGATGGTCGGGTCAGCCACGATAGCCCGAGCGATAGCGACCCGCTGTTCCTGGCCACCAGAGAGCTGGCGGGGATAGTGGTCATAACGATCAATGAGGCTGACCGCTTCCAGAGCCACCTGCACCCGCTTGCGTCTCTCAGAACTGGAGATGGGAAGAAGTAGCAATGGCAGTTCAATGTTCTCGTAGGCGGTTAGAACCGGAATCAGATTGTAGAGCTGAAAGATATAGCCAACATGATGAGCACGCCACGCAGCCAGCTTATTGCGTGAGAGCTTGGCTAAGTCTTGACCTGCGACTTGGATCGATCCCTGAGTGGGGCGGTCGATGCCCGCGATCAGATTCAGCAGTGTCGTTTTCCCGGAGCCGGAAGGCCCCATCAGTGCAACAAACTCACCGGCTGCAACGCTGAGGCTCAGTTCACGAAGAACAGGAACGTCCTGCGCTCCCTTCCTGTAGACCTTAGACAGTTGCTCGATTTCGACGAGTGCCATGGGTATTCCTTTAGCGATCTTCGCCGGAAATGGTGACACGTTGATTTGGTTTCAGTTGCTCCGTGCCACTGGTAATGAGCTTGTCTGTGGGAAGCAACCCACTGACAAGTTCAGCTATCTCTTCTGATCGTTCCTTTTCTCCAGGGGCCAACACAACTGTTTTGGTAATGGCAGTTCCAGAAAGCTGATCGACTACCCAGACACGCGCCTGATCGCCATCCCATTGGATGAAACGACGGGGAATTATCAATCGATCAAAAGTTTGTTGCTTGGGTACAGCGTCCTTCTTTGGCGAAATGAAGCGTACACTGGCGATCATTTCGGGTCGAAGCTGCGGAGGCGAGTGATCAGGCAACGCCACTTTCACTGGAACGCTATTGCGTGCGACGTTTGCGAAATGTGTATCGTAGAGGACGACTCCTTGAAGCTTTTTGCCAGGCAGCACATCTTCGATTTCTACGATAGCTGGCTGGCCGTTATGAACAAACTGAAACTTGGTGATGGGAACCTCGACACGCACCTGCAACTTGGCTGGATCATAGAGCGTTATCGCGGAAGCCTTTTGCTCTCCAGTCGTATTCTTGCCCCCACCTCCCATGATGTAACCGACACGAACATGTAGCTGCATTACCACGCCGTCAGATGGGGAGTAGATTTTAGTCCGGTCCAGTTCGAGCTGTGCCTTGCGTACCTCAACGTCGGCATCCGAGATTTCGTGCTGTGCTTCTTCTAATTTAGCTTGAAAACTCCGAACATCTGCTAACGCTGCTGAGCGCAGCGTTTCGGTTTGCCTGATTCGCACAATGGCGTTGGTCTTGGTTTTTGCTAACTTAGCTCTGGCGCTCTCAATCTCTGCACGAATTACATTTACATCCTGTCTTGCCTTATTCAGCTTGACATCGCTCTTCACGACGCCATTGCGAATCAAGTCCTCTTCGACTTTGACAGCTTGTTCAGCAGTTGCCAGGTGAGCTTCGGTTTTGATGACTTCGCTTGTCTCGTACCGTATATCTGATTCGCCTTCTTCTTTCGCAGACAGAATGGCCGTTTCAGCATTCTTGGAAGTAACCTCTGCTTTTCCAATCTCAGCTTGTGACGAAGCAATCGCGGCTTTCTTCCTGGCAAGCTTCTTTTGAAGCGCTTCCAAATCGAGTTTAGCTTTTTCATCATCCAAGATGATCAGTAGCTGTTTTGCTTTTACAGCATCGCCAGAGTTCACCAGGATCTCCTTAATGCGATACATGCCCTCTGTTTGAATTGGGACATCCACCGGCAGCGGTCGCGGTTCAATCCAGCCATTTGCCTTGAAGAGTTCCTGGCCGCTGTTTTCGACAGATGTACTGCGTACTTGAACAGGAATGACACGAACGGCAACAGGGGGCACTACGCGATCCCAGGATGCCCAGGCCAACACACCTGAGAAGCCGCCGAGTAGAAGCAAAGGCAAAACGACTCGGCTCCCCCAACGACGGGGAAGACGAAGGACTGGGGAAGTGCTTCCGGGTTCTGAGCGAACGACACGTAGCGCTCCCAGGTCGGCATGGGGATTGGCCATGATCGTGGCCTCGTAAACGAGTGATGAAAATAAAGCACGATGGGCTGGCGCATACGAAGTGACTTCGTGCGCCATCAAATGATGATGAATGTATTGAAAACAAATCAGCGGGGAGGGCGATCTATGCCTTCCTTAAAACCATCTTGCTTGTTGAACAAAGCACTGACGTTGAGTTGAGCGGAAGCTACATGCACCAATCCCACTGAAACAACTGGTGTCAGAGGCACATATCCAATGGCAATGATTCCACATAAACATTTGCATGGCCACGATTGTTTGCTGCCATCAACTGGGTGATTTTGTTTTTTGCAATCGTTAGCGTCTGATGGCGCTGCAGTTTTCTTACAACATTCACACTCATCTTCTGCTGGCTCGGACGATGTGTTACCCGCTACAGGTACACAACAATAGGCATGCAATTTGCAAAGAGGAGCATGCAAATGCAGTGTGGCAAGGATCAACATGGAACGAAACACTTTATCCCACATGCTGTAATCATAACCAAAGTGCCGATTTCATCAATGCCAGCTATTGAACTAACACAACAAATGCCGTTTTCAGCGGAACTTTGTACATGCCTTTCTCTCAGGCTGAACACACTAGTCGGAGCATGTCGTTGCTAGAAGCCGTGATGTTATCCACCAACCTGATGAGACTCGTTCATGTGAACTACAATGACTGCTAATTGCAACGTGGATACTGAAATGGCATCTAAAAGGGAAACTCCACCATGACTGCTCAGGTGACGACATCCAACTTACCCATGGCAATCGATCCTGTATGCCACATGAAAGTCAATCCAGCCACTTCGGCTGCATCTGCGGAATACAAGGGACGCACCTATCACTTTTGCAGTAAGAATTGTCATAAGAAGTTCCAATCTGAGCCTGACAAGTTTGTGGGTGAAAAAGAAGAGAAACCCACCCCACAAGAAGTTCAAACCAACAAAGTATATACCTGCCCCATGCATTCAGAGATCAGGCAAGATACACCTGGTAGCTGTCCTAAGTGTGGAATGGCGTTGGAGCCTGTGGTCGCAGTAGTATCGAAGACTGTCGAATACACCTGTCCGATGCATCCTCAGATCGTTCTAGATAAGCCTGGCAATTGTCCGATATGTGGTATGGCCTTGGAACCGCGTACGATCACCATCGAAGATGGCCCGAACCACGAACTTATCGACATGACCCGTCGCTTCTGGCTTGGAGCGGCTCTGAGCATTCCGATCTTGATCATCGCCATGGGTTTGATGCTACCGGGCAAACTGCTTCATTTTCTCGACATGCAAACTCTTAACTGGATACAACTGGTATTTGCCACGCCGGTCGTGCTCTGGTGTGGTTGGCCATTTTTTGTGCGGGCTTGGGATTCGATCATTCATCGCAGCCCCAACATGTTCACTCTAATAGCACTTGGCGTCGGGGCCGCATACCTTTTCAGTCTTGCAGCTACCTTAGTTCCTTGGATTTTCCCCGAAGGATTTAGAATGGCTGGTGGTACGGTCGAACCCTACTTCGACACAGCGGCTATTGTGACGGTATTAGTATTATTGGGCCAAGTTCTGGAACTTCGGGCCAGACACCAGACGAGCGGAGCAATACGAAAACTTCTTGGACTTGCCCCGAAGACGGCTCGCGTAATCCATGCCGATAGCCATGAAGAAGACGTTTCTCTGGATCAAATCAAAGTCGGTGATCGACTGAGAGTGCGGCCAGGTGAAAAGATACCTGTGGATTCCAAGGTATTGGAAGGAAAGAGTTCGGTTGATGAGTCGATGATCTCAGGAGAGCCGATACCAGTCGAGAAGTCAGAGGGTGACAAAGTGATTGGTGCTACGGTTAACGGCACTGGGAGCCTAATCGTTCAAGCCGAACGGGTCGGAGAAAACACATTACTAGCTCAGATAGTTCGCATGGTAGGAGATGCTCAAAGAACGCGGGCTCCTATCGAGCGCCTTGTAAACAAAGTATCAAGCTATTTCGTTCCTGCAGTACTCATCATTAGTGTTGCCACCTTTACAGTCTGGAGTCTTTGGGGCGAGCAACCTCGATTGGCACATGCCGTGGTGAACGCTGTTGCCGTGTTGATTATTGCCTGCCCGTGTGCCTTGGGGTTAGCTACGCCACTTGGCATAATGGTAGGCGTTGGACGGGGTGCTGAAAACGGGGTCCTCATCAAGAACGCGGAGGTTTTGGAAATACTTGAAAAGGCAGATACCTTGGTGGTGGACAAAACCGGCACTCTCACCGAAGGCAAACCAAGTCTGGTCGGTTTAGAACCAGTAAACGGGTATGATCCAAACAAAATGCTTCGTCTTGCGGCAAGCCTTGAGCGAGGAAGTGAACATCCTTTGGCCGCTGCTATCGTCAAAGGTGCAGAAGCAAGAGGAATCGTTCTGACAGCGGCTAAGGATTTTCAATCCATGACCGGAAAAGGAGTTATGGGAAAGATAGAGGGTCTGATCGTAGCTCTCGGCAATGCGGCGATGATGGCTGACTTGCACATCGATATGAATGCAAATCTACCACGCATCGAGGAGTTACGCCGCGAAGGGCAGACCGTAATGGTCGTTGCCGTCGATGGACGTCTAGCTGGATTCCTAGCCGTTTCCGATCCAGTGCGATCATCCACTCCTGAGGCCATCAAGATGATTCATGACGCAGGGATGCGCATAATGATGTTAACCGGAGACAGCAGGACGACTGCTGAGGCCGTGGCCCGCAGGCTTAAAATTGATGAGGTGATCGCTGAGGTACTCCCGGAACAGAAGCACGATGTCATCAAGCGGCTTCAAAACGAAGGCCACATAGTTGCAATGGCAGGTGATGGCATCAATGATGCACCTGCACTCGCTCAGGCCCATGTCGGCATTGCCTTGGGAACAGGAACGGATGTTGCGATGGAGAGCGCAGGCGTGACTTTAGTTCAAGGCGATTTACGGGGAATCGCCCGTGCCAGAAAACTAAGTCGGGCCACGATGACCAACATCCGTCAGAATTTATTTTTGGCCTTCATCTACAACCTTTTGAGTGTTCCTGTTGCAGCAGGCTTGCTCTATCCCGTCTTTGGATTCCTTATCAGTCCCATTTGGGCCAGTGCCGCCATGACACTAAGTTCACTGTCGGTCGTTGGAAACGCTCTGCGATTAAGGCTTCTGAAGTTTTAGTCTTGCTTCGATACTCACTGCGCCGTTATCCATTCTGGCGACTGGATGTTTGCACTGGCTTCCGAGCAGAGAAGCGAAAGGCT